>JAJFUQ010000041.1 GCA_021372355.1 Nocardiaceae bacterium
CCGTCAGGTGGGTTGACTTGGCGGCCGGCTGCTTGTGGACGGCGTCGATGCCGTCGGGTTGGCGATAGCTACTACGAGTTCGGAGCCATCAACGGGTTGGATGGGTCCGGTTGAAAAGTTTTTTCGCGGATTTTTGTACCCGGTGGTGACCGCCTCAATCGGCGCGCGCGTGATCTCTTGTCGCGGTGAAAAAATTCGCCGGACGCGCCGGCAGCGTCACGGGCTGCGGAACCGTTGCGGCGTAGTTTCGGGGACTGTCGGCCGAGTTCGACAACCACAACAAAACCTTTGACGAAAAGTGCGATCAGGTGGGGATTGCGCCTTAACCGTCACTTCTCTCAAAGGCGTGCAATGACGGATTTGAAGCCGTTCTATATCGATGTCCAGACTCACTACGACCTGTCGGACGAGTTCTTCGATCTATTCCTCGATCCCTCTCGGACCTACAGCTGTGCGTACTTCGAGAGCGACGATCTGACCCTCGAACAGGCGCAGCTCGCGAAGATCGACCTAGCCCTCGGGAAATGCGATCTGCAGCCCGGCATGACCCTGCTCGACATCGGATGTGGATGGGGCGCGCTGCTCCAGCGGGCAGTGCAACGACACGACGTCAACGTCATCGGACTGACCCTGAGCAATAACCAATTTTCTGCTGTCAGTGCCGCACTCGATCGTCTCGACTCGCCCCGGTCTGCGGAGGTGCGGCTCAACGGCTGGGAGGAGTTCAAGGGCAAGGTCGATCGAATCGTCAGCATCGGTGCGTTCGAGCACTTCCGGTTCGAGCGCTATGACGAATTCTTCGACTTCGCCTATCGGGCACTGCCGGACGACGGGACGATGCTGCTGCACACCATCACGGCTTATGACCGGCAGACGCTGCGTGACCGCGGGATACCGCTCACGCGAGAGGTGCTTCAGTTCTCGCGATTCATCGTCACCGAAATCTTCCCCGGCGGGCAATTGCCGCGGCCGGAGCAGGTCGTAGCCCATGCCGCGCGCGCTGGATTCAAGGTGGCCCGCATACATCCGTTGCAGTTGCACTACGCGCGAACGCTTGACGAATGGGCAGCCCGCCTAGCTGCACGCCGCGACGAAGCGATCGCCATTCACTCCGAGGAGATGTACGACCGCTACATCAAGTACCTCACCGGGTGCGCGGACATGTTCCGCCGCGGATACATCGACGTCATGCAGTTCACGCTCCAGAAGTAGCCGGACGCATGATCGATGAGCTCGACAGCCCGGGGTTGGCGCCAGTGCTGCAGGCCCCGGGCGTACCCGAAGTGCTCGAACTCCAGCAGCGCTTCCTTGACTTCTATGAAGTGGGACGCGAGAAGGTGCGCGAGTATGCCCGCGCAGTGCAGGACTATCACCCCGCGCATTGGGACGAGGGCGCCGCCGAGGAACTCGGTCACGACAACCTCGTCGCGCCGTTGACCTTCATTTCTCTCGTCGGACTGAGCAAGATGTTCGGGGAGGTCGCGGTCAGCTATGACCTGAGCCGGGTACTGCACACCGAACAGGTCATGGAGTACCACCAGGCAATCACGGTGGGAGATCGCCTCACCTGTGACTGCTCGATCCATTCCTTCCGGCAGATGGCGGGGACCGACATCATCTGTCTCAAGGCTCTCGTCCACAACCAGCGTGGCGAATTGCTGCTCACGACGTATACGACCGTCGTGGCACGTCCGGGCGATGAGGTCGACGACGTCATGCTGGATACCGCGAAGCGGGTGATGATGCACTCCACGCACCTGTGAACCCGTCCGGGCGGCGGCACGCTCCGAAGTCCTGGTATGAACCTTGAACCCACCCGCTGCACGGTCATCGTGCTGCCCGGCGGTCGGCCTCGGAGTTGGCGGAAGTCTCGGGCTTTTCACCTGTCCAGCCTGCGCATGCGACCCATCACGCGGCGGCTGCGGCGAGAACTCGACGGCGAATGTGCCGTGTATCAGGTGCGCTATCGATTTCGGGGCTGGAATGCGCCGACGCTTCCGGCGGTATCGGATGTGCTTGGGGTCCTCGCCAAGCAACCGAAGGGTCCGGTGATTCTGGTCGGCCACTCGATGGGTGGGCGAGTGGCCGCTCATGTCAGTGCTCAGGCCGACATCGCCGGAATCGTCGCCCTCGCACCGTGGTGGCCAGAGCAGGACGGTGAGCTGATCCGGGCACCGCGGGTGCTTACCATCCACGGCACCGCCGACACCTGGACGAGTGCGAGCGTGTCGGCTGCGGAAACGCGCGCAATGGCCGCGCGCGGTATCGCGGCCCGATTCCTCGGGATCGACGGATCTGGACATTTCATGCTCTCGAACCCGGGGCGGTGGCACCGTCTCACGTGTGACGCGGTGACCGAAATTATTCGTTCGGGACGGGCGTTCAGTGGAAAGCCAGCCAGAACCCCGTCACTGCCGGCACGACAAGCGCAGCCGTCAGATTGAGCGACACGATCAAGTACTGCCTGGTGCCGTAGCTCATCGTTGTACCTCCTCGGGCGTCGAAGTCGTTCAGGTGGTGTTCGACGCGGCATCTACAGCGGATGCGCCGGGGTGATGCAGCTCTCGCGTCAGTCGCTCGAGGTGACCGTCAACGATGGTGTGCGACTTTCGCCGGTCACTACCTCGATCGCGTCGGCTGATCGAAGACCGATGAACACCTGAGTCAGGCCGCCTTTGCGGGGCAGGCGGACTACTTCGGCGACCTGGTCGGCGGGCGATCCCAGCGTTCTTTCGCTGCCGTCCAGGTAACTGGAGGTCACGCCCCAGAGGTCGAGTTGGACGAGGCAGGTTCCGCTGACCGCCAGCACACCGCCGGTCGTCGGGTCGAACGCGATCGCGACAGGTCGGGCAGACCAGGACACCGGACCATCGCCGGAAAATCGGAGATTGACGCTTGCCCCTCGGACGGTGACGTCGACCCCGACGTTCACTGGCTGGGCAGGTGGTTCGGCTGGAGTGGTCGGACTGATGGTGGTCGTTCCCGTGGATGGAACGTACGAACCGATGACGAGATCGCCGTACGCGGCGTCCTTCAGCTGACACAGGCGGGCCGCTTCAGGTGGCGGATCATTTCCGGTGCAGGCTGCTAACAGCGTTGCGCTCGCGGCGCCGACGATCGCGAATCGTCGAAATGTGGATGCCGCCATCGGTACCCCCGCGCGAGTGAAGGGAGCCTTCACTTGGACTATCGGGACTTCACGACTGCGCGTTAGTCCGCATCGCACAATCGGCTGTGTCGCGCGGTACGCGGTAGGTATTGACGGGCGCTGCTGATGTTCTCTAGGTTATGAAACGAAGTGCATATGCACTTAACTGCATACCAAGGAGAAGTCGTGCACCCGTTCCGCGCCGCCGTCGAAGCCCGAGACTACGAGGCCATCGCCAACCTGCTCGCCGATGACGTGGTCTTCTACAGCCCGATCGCGCACAAGCCCTACCAGGGCAAGTTCGTCGTCGGCATGATCCTCGGCACGGTCATCCAGATTTTCGAGAACTTCCACTACCAGCGCGAAATCGGAGCGGAGGGTGCTGCCGACCACGCGCTCGTCTTCGGCTGCCAGATCGATGGCCTCGACATGCAGGGCTGCGACTTCCTGACGATGAATGACGAAGGCAAGATCACCGAGTTCACCGTCATGCTTCGCCCGCTGCGCGTCGTCGGCATGTTCGCGGAGAAGATGAAGGTCAAATTCGCCGAGGCGATGGCGGCGATGGAGGCTGCTAAGTAGCGACCATCACAGGGGTACGAAACATCCCGACAACAAAGAGGCAATCCGGACGGAACTCCGGGTAGGCACTCTAGATGCATGGCCGCCGACGATCAGAACCCAGTACGGACCCTGTGTTCGTACTGCGGCGTCGGCTGTGGCATCTCGGTCTCGACCAATTCCGATGGACTCATCGCGAAGGTCGTGGGGGACAAGCTCCATCCCACCAACCGGGGCCGTCTGTGCACGAAGGGCGCCACACACGCCGAGATGATGGCGGCGGACGGGCGGCTACGCAACGCGCTCGTTCGAGACGAGAAGGGCCGGCCGGCGCGCACGACCGATGTACACGCGGCGATCAAGCTCGCTGGTCAGCGACTTCGCGACATTCGCGACGAACACGGTCCGGACGCCATCGCGCTGTACGTTTCCGGTCAGATGACGATGGAAGCCCAGTACTTGGCGAACAAGCTCGCCAAGGGCTTCCTGCGTACCAAGCACATCGAGGCGAATTCGCGGCTGTGTATGGCGAGCGCCGGCACCGGCTACAAGCAATCCCTCGGGGCAGATGCCCCGCCCGGTAGTTACGACGACTTCGACCACGCCGACGTCTTCCTCGTGACCGGCGCCAACATGGCCGACTGCCACCCGATCCTGTTCCTGCGCATGATGGACCGCGTCAAGCAGGGTGCCAAGCTCATCGTCGTCGACCCGCGCCGAACCGCGACCGCGGACAAGGCCGACCTGTTTCTGCAGATCACGCCCGGTACCGACATTGCTTTGCTCAACGGCCTTCTGCACCTGATCGTGAAGAACGGTCACCTCGACAGCGACTTCATCGCCGACCACACCGACGGTTGGGAAGGCATGGAGGAGTTCCTCGCGGACTTCGCCCCGGAGTCCGTGGCGCTCAGGACCGGTATTTCGGAAGAACAGTTGAGGACTGCGGCCGAGTGGATCGGTACCGCACCGAACTGGATGTCGGCGTGGACCATGGGCCTCAACCAGAGCACCCACGGCACGTGGAACACCAATTCGCTGATAAACCTCCATCTGGCGACAGGCGCCATCGGCCGGACCGGTAGCGGTCCGTTCTCCCTGACCGGCCAGCCGAACGCCATGGGCGGCCGCGAGATGGGATACATGGGGCCTGGTCTGCCGGGTCAGCGTTCGGTTTTCGACGCTGCTGATCGCGCATTTGTCGAGGGTGTCTGGGGCTTGCCGGCGGATTCGATCCGGGCGGAATCCGGCAGCGGAACCGTGGCGATGTACCAGAGCCTCGCCGCGGGCGAGATCAAGGCGGCCTGGATCATCTGCAGCAACCCGGTCGCTTCGATGGCCAACCGATGGACCGTGATCGAAGGGCTAGAGGCAGCCGAGGTGGTCATCACGCAGGATGCCTTCGCCGACACCGCGACGAACGCCTACGCCGACATCGTGCTCCCGGCGGCCATGTGGTCCGAGCTCGAAGGCGTGATGGTCAATTCCGAGCGAAACCTGACGCTCCTCAAGCCATCGACGGTGGCCCCCGGTCAGGCGATGCCGGACTGGCAGATCATCGCCGCGATCGCTGCGGAGTTGGGCTACGGCGAAGCGTTCACCTACGAGTCCAGCGAGCAGATTTTCGACGAGATTCGTCGATTCAACAACGAGAAAACGGGCTACGACCTGCGCGGAATCACGTACGACCGACTGCGTGAGCAGCCCGTGCAGTGGCCCTCGCCCCCGGGTGACACCGAGAGTCGTCACCCGAATCGCTATCCGGACAACCGGTTCGCCACCGACAACGGCCGCGCGAAGTTCCTCCCGCGCCCGCACATGGAGGCTGCCGAGATGCCGGACGACGAGTTCGGGTTCGTGCTCAATACCGGGCGCGTCCAGCACCAGTGGCACACGATGACGAAGACCGGCCGGGTCGACAAACTCAACAAGCTCAACCCGTCGCCGTTCGTCGAGATCCACCCGGCTGATGCCGAGCGATTCAGCATCGTCGAGGGCGGTGATGTGGAGATCGTGTCGCGCCGTGGACGTGCCGTCCTGCCTGCGGCGATCACCGATCGCGTGCAGCCGGGTCAGTGCTTCGCCCCGTTCCACTGGAACGACGAGCACGGCGAGTACGTGACGATCAACGCGGTCACCAACGACGCGGTAGACCCGGAGTCGCTGCAGCCCGAATTCAAGGTCACTGCAGTTCGGCTGCGAGCCGTCGAGTCCCTGCGGAAGCCGGAGGAAGTAGTGGTTTCAGGTGCACCAACGCCCGCTCAGACGCTCGCCGCGGCAGTGGGAGCACCGACTGTTGCGCCGACGTCGACCGACGCGGAGCGCACGTTCCTGGGCGGCTTCTTCGCGGCTCTCGACCTCATGCCGGTGACGGGCGTCCCGGTCTTGCCGTCGTCTGCTCCGGTCAGTGTCGAGACTCGACTGTGGGTCGACGGGCTGCTTGCGGGGATGTATTCGCGATCGGCGGTCGAAACCGTCGCACCGACACCGGTCGAGAAGCCAGTCCTCATCCTGTGGGCGTCGCAGACCGGAAACGCCGCCGATCTCGCCGCTGATGTCTCGACCGAGCTGGCGGCGAAGGGCGTTCGCGCCCGCATGATCAACATGAACGACTGTGAACTGTCCGATCTCGCGGGCGCTGAGCAGGTCGTCATCGTGTCGAGCACCTTCGGCGACGGCGGCCCGCCCGACAACGGCGCAGACTTCTGGGATCGGATCGCGGCGAATGATGCACCCCAGCTCAAGAACCTTCGTTACGCCGTGCTGGCGATCGGCGACCCGTCGTACTCGGACTTCTGCGGTCACGGCCGCAACCTCGACGAGCGACTGACCGCCCTCGGCGCCACGGCACTGCTCGAGCGAGTCGACTGCGAGATCGGCGACGACGAACACGCCCGGGCATGGATCGACAACCTCGCGACCGCGCTGCGATCTGCGCCGGGCACGAAGCCGCCTGTTGAGGCAAAGCCGGCGCCGGTGAAGCCCGCTGGTGTCTTCACGCGCGACAACCCGCAATCGGCTCGCCTGATCCGGAACGAGCGGATCAGCGGCACCGGTGAGCGCGACGTGCGCCAGCTCGGATTCGAGCTGCCGGACGGCTGCAGCTACGACGTCGGTGACGCCCTCGGCGTCTTCGCCTACAACAGCGAGGCCAACGTTGCCGAGTGGCTGGCCGCGGCCGGTCTCGACGCGAGCCCGGTGGTCGACCTCGGGGACGGCGATCTATCGCTCGGGGAGGCGCTGCGCACGCGGCTCGACATCAGCGTGCCGACGGCCAAGTTCCTGAAGTTCGTGGCCGCCGAAACCGGAGACCATCGCCTGGCCAAGCTGCTGCGCCGCGACAACAAGATCCAGCTCGAGCAGTGGCTATGGGGCCGGCACCAGGCGGATGTCCTGCGTGAGTTTCCCGTGCGTGCCGACGCCGTCGACTGGCTCGGTGTTTTGTCGAAGCTCACGCCGCGGCAGTACTCGATCTCGTCGTCGCCGCTGGTCAGCCCGAACGAAGTGCAGTTGACGGTCGGCGTCGTGCGATACGAGAACGAACACGGCACGCCGCGCGGGGGAGTGTGTTCGACGTACCTCGCCGACCGCGCAGACGACGTGCAGATCTTCCTGCAGCGCGCGCCGCATTTCCGACCGCCGGCAGACCCGGACACGCCGATCATCATGATTGGTCCGGGGACGGGAATCGCACCTTTCCGCGGCTTCCTGCAAGAACGTCGCGAGCTCGGTGGCAATGGCCGCAACTGGTTGTTCTTCGGTGGTCAGCACGCCGCATCGAACTTCTATTACCGCGACGAACTCGAGGCGATGTTCCGCGACGGTACGCTCACGCGTCTGGATCTGGCGTTCTCGCGCGACCAGCGCGAGCGCATCTACGTGCAGCACCGCATGGTCGAGCACGGCGCTGAGTTGTGGCGCTGGCTGCAGGACGGAGCACACATCTACGTGTGCGGTGACGCCTCGCGCATGGCCAAGGACGTCGACGACACCCTCGTGCGGATCATTCGGACCCACGGCAAGCTCACCGAAGACGCTGCACTCGCGTACAAGAAGAAGCTGGTTTCCGAAAAGCGATACGTGCGAGACGTTTACTGACCCGAGTGCCCTCGGTAGGTTCAGGTGCGGATACGACTCGCATCGAAAGGGAACCTCATGGCAGTACGCACCGCTCGCACGCAGTGGACCGGCGGTCTTCAGGATGGATCAGGCCGCACCGAGTTCGTGAGCTCGGGAATCGGTACCTTCGATGTCTCGTTCCCGCGCCGCACGGCCGACACCGCGGACGGAGTGACGAGCCCGGAAGAGCTCATCGCGGCGGCTCACGCCTCGTGCTACTGCATGGCGCTGTCGGGCGGCATTGCCGCTGCTGGGGGCACTCCGATCAGCCTGGACACCACGGCTGACGTCACGCTGGCGGCGGACACCGTCAATGGCGGACTGAAGATCAGCAACATCAAGCTGACCGTCCGCGGCAAGGTCGAGGGCATGGACGAGGAAGCCTTCGTCAAGGCTGCCGAGGGCGCCAAGGCCGGTTGTCCGATCAGCAAGGCACTGGCGGCCACCAACATCACGCTGGATGCCGCGCTGGCCTGAACAGGCTAAAGAAACGGAGCCGGTGTCGTGGGACACCGGCTTCGTTTTTGGTAGATCAGGAGATCGCGACGCGAGTGCGCATCTCCGCGCTTTTGTTCGATCGCTCGGTCAACCAGGCGAAGGCCAGTCCGAGCGCGAACCACAGCGTCGCCTGCGTGGCGAACGACGACAACCGGAACTCCCACAGCAGGGTCGCCGGGAAGTCCGCGCCCACTTCGTTGATGCCCGGCAGCGCGACGTATCCGATCGCGACGACCCCGATGAACGCTCCCAACGTGGCCGCTGTGCGCGTCGCGGGACCGTGCTGGCGAAGCGTGACGAAGACGGTTACCGCGGTCGAAACCGCGAGCACACCCAAGACCAGGGCGGCCAACCAAAGGAAGGTCCGGTGGTCGATCGTCTCCGGGTTGCCGACGGCCGGCGGGTTCGCGGGGTACTTCAGGAACGGGACGACCTCGATCGCAAGCCAGCCGCAAACGGCGAGGATCATCGCGAAGATCGGTCCGGACGAGGTGCTGAAGCGACGCAGATAGTGCGCTGCGGTGCCGAAGATCGCACCCAAGGCCAAGCCGGCGAGGCTCGTCGCGAGGAAGAGCCCCAAACGTTGGCCGGTACGACTGACGAGCTCATCGTCGTGGCCGGCATGCATGACGGTGTTCTTCGCGTCTTCGATGGCGATGGCCGCATCGATGTGCGGTTCACCGAGGATGAACGCGACGACGCCCGCGAGAAGGCCGGCGATGACACCGGCGATCAGGCCACGAATGATGAGAGCTGGGAATCGATCGCTCAGTGGCACGGGATGCCCAGCAGATGACGCCCATCGTGCATGACCTCATGCAGGAGTGCGCCGGTCTGCGAGACCGCACCCTGATCGAGGCCGACGAGGTAGAGCGTCAGCAGCGCGAGCATCACGACGATCGAAGCGATCGCCAGCGATACGAGCGCGCCCTGCGTGCGCAGTGCTGGTGCCTGAATCAGTGCCATGTTTCCTCCTGGGATTTCGCGTCCCGGTCGTCCGGTCCTCGGAGTCGAAGGTCTGGCTCTACAGTGGCGCGACCGCGCCGGAATCGCACCGGCTTCCCGAAACTCCGCAGGTTTCTTGCACGCTCAGATTGACATTCGGCTTTGTCTAGAGTCAAGCGCTGGGCGAAACCGCCACAAATCACGCCTTTTTGGGCACGTCCAGGACGACCTCGAACTCGAGGAGGGACGCTCCGGTGGACACCGGCTTCTGGTTGCCGGCATGTGCGGCGCGCGCCGACCCGTCCCGCCAGGCGGCGAAGGATTCCTCGGAATCCCAGTGCGTGACAACGAAGTAGCGGTTTTCGCCGGCGACCGGGCGGAGCAGTTGGAATCCCAGGAATCCGGGTTCGTTCTCAACGGCTCCGGCGCGTGCAGCGAACCTCTTTTCGAGTTCCGGTCCAGCGCCTTCGGGAACTTCGATCGCATTGATCTTCACGACAGCCATGAATTTAACCCTAGCCCTGCTTTGTCAGTGCCACCGCTTGCTCGATGAGTCCGTGCTCCACGAGGTGACCGATGAAGAGGGTCCGCGCAGCCCGGCGGACGTCATCGGTCGCGATCTTGTCCGGCACCGCGAGCCCGTGGAGCGCGAAGCCGTGTGCGAGAGCGACCAGTGCGGGTGCGAGGTCCTTGGCTGCGGGTGCTCCGGCCGCCGACGCGGCGGCCACCGCTACGTCCTGTGCGGTCTCCAACGACTCCGCGATCGTCTTGCGAAATTCCTCGCGACGGGCAGCGGCGAGGTAGGCCTCGAAGAGTGCCGGAGTGTCCGGCCATCGTGGTGCCACCGAAGCGGCGAAGGCTGCAGCGATCTCATCCGGCGTGCTCTTCAGTTCCGAAAGGGCGGCGGCCAGCGCGGTGAGCTGCTGCGCGTCTTCATTGACCGCGCGGGTGATCGCCTCGCGTGACAAGTCGGTGATCGAGTCGAAGAAATAGCTCACGGTCGCCAAGGGGAGACCGGCCTTCTCCGTCACCGACCGGTGCGTGATTCCCGCCGTGCCCTGCTCGGCGGCGACCTCGACGGTTGCGCGGAGTAAAGCATCGCGCCGAGCCTGTGAGCGAGCCTGACGAGCCATGCGACGAGTGTAGCGACAAACCTGGAAGATCTTCTAGACAAAACCTGGAAGAGTTTCTAGATTGAAGGCATGCGTATCCATGCCTTCACCGATGACGCTCTCGGCGATCTCGATGCCGTCGCCCTCGCCGAATTGGTTGCTCGCGGCGAACGGTCGTCCAGTGAACTCGCCACGGCGGCCCGGGCGCGCCTTGCGAAGGTCAGTGATCTCGACGCTGTTGCGGTAGAACTGCCGACCCCGCGCGAGACCCCGGGTGGGCGACTGCATGGCGTGCCGACGTTCATCAAGGACAACCTCGACGTTCGGGGCATGCGGACCGGGCACGGGTCCGAGGCGTTTGTCGGACGCATGAAGACGCAGGACGACAAATATGCCGAGCAGTACCTCTCGACCGGACTCACGTTGCTCGGGAAGTCGCGTCTGCCGGAATTCGGTTTCAACGCGAGCACCGAGTTCGCGACGCGGCCGCCGGTCCGAAACCCGTGGAATCCCGAGCACTCGGTCGGGGCCTCAAGTGGTGGCGCCGCCGCGCTCGTCGCATCCGGCGTCGTGCCGATCGCGCACGCCAACGACGGTGGTGGGTCCATCCGAATCCCGGCCGCCGCTGCTGGTCTCGTCGGACTCAAGCCGACGAAGGGCCGCCACATCGATGCGGCGATGACGAAGCACATTCCGATCAACGTGGTGAGCGAAGGCGTCCTGACGAGGTCGGTTCGGGACACCGCGACGTTCCACGCGGCCTTGGAGGACTTCTGGCGAAACCGCGCGCTCAAGCCGATCGGTCTCGTCGAGGGACCGAGCGATCGAAAGCTGCGCATCGGTCTGATGACCAAGACGATCAACGGCGCCCCGATCGATGTGGCTACGCAGGCCGCGATTGACGACACCGCCGCCTTGCTGACGAAATTCGGACACGAGGTCGAAGAGGTTGAGCCGCCGGTCGAGCCGTCCTTCGCTGCTGACTTCACGCTCTACTGGGGTCTGCTGGCCACGATGTCGACGACGATCGGCGCTCCAACATTTGGAATTCCGTTCTCGCAGAAGAAGCTCGATGGCCTTACTCGTGGGCTTCGGCGGCATTACGCGCACAATATCCATCGCACGCACGGTGCCCTGAGCCGTCTCAAGGCGGTGCCCGCGCGCTACGACGAGTTCATGACCGGGTACGACGCCGTACTCGGACCCGTGTTGGCCCACACCGCGCCCAAACTCGGTCACCTCAGCCCGAACCAGCCCTTCGACCAACTGATGCACAATCTCGAGCACTACGTCGTCGCGACACCGCTGCACAACATCGCCGGGGCACCGGGCCTGTCGATGCCGGTCGCGCTGTCGGATGACGGACTTCCGGTTGCTGTGCATTTCTCGGGCGTTCGCGGCGACGAGCGCACGCTTCTCGAACTCGCTTATCTGCTGGAGGCGGAGCGACCGAGGCCGCGGATACAGGACTGAGGCCATGTCTCCCGAATCCGGTCCGGCGCATCTGGCGCCAGATCGCCGACCAGCCGTGTTGCATCGTCGCCGATACAACACCGGTATCGGACTCCCCAGCCGCCTTGCTGGACCGACAATCGGATCACCAGCTGCATCCGTCCGGATTTGGGAGACACGGCCTAATGCTGCACAACGAAGGTGGATCCGGCGCGCCCATCGTGCTTCTGCACGGGCTGATGGGTAGCGCGGCGACGTGGCGCGATCATGTGCCCTGGCTGCGCGAATACGGCACCGTTTACACCTTCGACGCCGCCGGGCATGGTCGCCCGCCGCTCGACGACCTCAGCACCGAGGCGTTCGTCGCGGACCTCGCCGACCACCTCGAGGCCATTGACGAGCCGATGGTCCTCATCGGCCACTCCATGGGCGGCCTGCATGCCTGGTGCTACACGGCGCAGCATCCGGAGCGCGTTCGCGGTCTCGTCGTCGAAGACATGGCCCCCGACTTTCGAGGCGGGTCCGCCGACGATTGGGCGGCTGTCATCGCGTCGTGGCCACAGCCGTTCGCCGACGAGCAAGCGGTGATCGACTACTTCGGGCCGATCGCCGGACCGTACTTCGCGGCTTCGTTCACGCGGGACGCGGACGGACTGCGTCTGCACGGCGATGGCCCGACTTTCGTGAAGATGTCCGAGGTCTGGGGCGAGAAGCACTACTGGGACGAGTGGGCGTCGATCGACGTGCCGTCGCTGGTGATCGAAGCCGAGCAGACCGTGACCCCCGTCGGGCAGATTCGGCGCATGAACGAGGTCAATCCGAGATCGACGTATCTGTTCGTCGAGGGCTCGGGCCACCTGATTCACGACGAGCGACCAGCGGAGTACCGCTCGGCGGTCGAAGAGTTCTTGGAGCGTCTATCCAGCCTCGCCGGCGAGCGCGAACAGTCCTGAGTCGGTTTGCTCGATCAGGCCATCGAGTAGGAGGGAATCGAGCGCCCGCTGTCGCTGACCCGGATCGCGCGGCCACACGATGTCGAGCGCCACTCGCTCGACTGGGCCCGAGGCGTCACGCAGCACGTCGAGAAGAAGGCCTCGGACCTGACGATCTGTACCGGCAAAGGGCTGCGTCCGCGTTGGGCCCGCCCCCGCCGGGCGGCCTGCGGCGACCCACGCACAGTCGACGATCGGACAGCCGCCGCACACCGGATTACGCGCGGTGCAGATGGTTGCCCCGAGTTCCATGACCGCGGCCGAGAATACGGCAGCGGTCTCCTGCTCAGTCGGCAGCAATGCCTCGGCCGCACGGAAGTCGGCGGGGGAGACGGTCCGAGCTGAGTCGTCGGCCGCGGTGGCGCGGGCGATTACGCGCCGGACGTTGGTGTCGACGACGGGGACTCGCTGTCCGTAAGCGAAACACGCCACCGCGCGGGCGGTGTAGGCCCCGATCCCCGGCAGCGACAGAAGAATCTCGACATCACTCGGCACGACATCGTTGTGGGAATCGGCGATTGCGGCTGCGCATTCGTGGAGTCGCATTGCGCGTCGCGGATAGCCGAGTTTGCCCCACGCACGCACTGCTTCGCCTTGGGTTTCCGCGGCGAGAGCCGATGGACGTGGCCAGCGTCTCATCCATTGCTCCCACACGGGAATCACTCGCGCGACCGGCGTCTGCTGCAGCATCACCTCGCTCACGAGAGTGCCCCATGCCGTCGTATCTGCTGCACGCCAAGGCAATTCGCGCGCGTTCGCGCGGTACCAGTCGACTACTGCGTAGGCGTCGATCGGTGTTCCTCACATTTCGTTCCGGACCGTTGTCGGTTCGAGTTTGCCACTGCGTAACGACCCACTATTTACCGGTAATGTGCGCTAGGTGCACGATGGGGCCATGCCAAATGCAAATCCGATCACCGCGTGGAAGTCGTTGCGGGAAGGAAACGCGCGCTTCGTTGCCGGCGACAACCAGCACCTGAGCACGTCCGCACAATTCCGTGCCGAACTCGAGCAGGGCCAAAAGCCGACTGCCGTCATTTTCGGGTGTGGAGACTCGCGAGTCGCCGCCGAGATCATTTTCGACCAGGGCCTCGGCGACATGTTCGTCGTGCGGACCGCTGGCCACGTGCTTGACGACGCCGTGCTCGGGTCGATCGAGTACGCCGTCGGTGTTCTCAACGTCCCGCTGATCGTCGTTCTCGGTCATGACCACTGCGGTGCCGTCAAGGCAACCCTCGATGCTCTCGATCTCGGCCAGGTGCCGGGCGGCTTCATCCGAAGCATCGTCGAGCGCGTCATGCCGTCGATCCTGCAGGGCCGCACCGAGGGTCTGACTTCGGTCTACGAACTCGAAGCACGCCACGTCGCGGAAACCGCTCGACTGCTCCAGGACCGTTCGAAGATCGTTGCGGACAAGATCGCCAAGGGCGAATGTGCGATCGCTTCGGCGACCTACCGTCTCAAAGATGGCAATGTTCATCTGCGTGGCGCGATCGGCGATGTCGGTGAGATCGCCCACTAGTCCGACACGCCCGCGTGTGCTGACCTGTGACCTGACCGTCGAGACCTAACGTTGACCTGTGCACCAAGACCCTGTTTCGCCTGATGTCTATCGGCGCCGCCGACTCGCCGCTCTAGGTGCTGGCGCTGCCGGTCTGATCGTTCTGCTGGTGTTGGCTTTCGTCGTGTTCCGGAACGGTGACGACGCCACTGTCTCGGGAAATACCAACGCCAGTTCGTCGTTGACGTCGACTTCGACGACGTCCGCCAGCCCGACCACCGACTCGAACATGGAATCGGCGGGTGCGTGCCCGGACACTTCGATCGCGGTGAAGTCCACGGTCGATCACCCGAACTACAAGAAGGGTGACGAGCCGGTCTTCGGAATCGTCGTCACCAACATCTCGACGCAGGCCTGCGATCGCGACTTCGGCTCGAACCAGCAGTCGGTGACCGTTTACACGCTCGACGGGTCGAAGCGCATCTGGTCGAACCTCGACTGCACCCCAGACCCGGACCCGCGTAGCAAGGTCCTGCAGCCGGGCAAGCAGGAGGTCGCCCAGGTGAAGTGGCAGGGCACCACGTCGGCGCCCAATTGCGACGGCGAGCGACTCGACGTTGCGCCGGGTGCCTACTCGGTCGTCGCGCAGCTCGGCGCTGTCAAGAGCAACCCGGAACCGTTCAACATCGGTTAGTTCAGTGCCGCGCGCAGCGTCCTAGCCTCGATCACCCGAATGCCGGAGGGAATTTCCTCCGGCATTCGTGCTACCAAGGCCTGTTTGTAGCCCAAGCGCACCGCTGCGGTCAGACGCTTTTCGATGTGCACGACCGGGCGCAGTTCGCCGGTCAGTCCGACTTCGCCGATCGCGACCATGTCGGTCGGTACCGGGGTTCCGGTGACCGCGGACGCGATCGCCATGGCCACTGCGAGGTCCGCGGCCGGTTCGGTGATCTTGATTCCGCCGACTGTTGCCGCGTAGATCTCCTTGGCGCCGACCTTGATGCCGCAGCGTTGTTCGAGAACCGCGAGAACCATGGCGGCCCGGTTGTAGTCGAGGCCGCTCACGGTACGGCGGGGAAGGGGCCCGTTGGGGCTCGCGGCGAGCGCCTGCACCTCGGCGAGCATCGCGCGATTGCCTTCGAGCGTTGCGGTGATCGCAGTGCCGGAAACCAGTTCGTCGGCAATCACTCCGCCGCGATGGGCGATGAACAACCCGGACGGGTCGCTGATGCCGAAGATGCCTTTCTCGGACATCTCGAAGCAACCGACCTCTTCGGTCGAGCCGAAGCGGTTCTTCACCGCGCGAATCATGCGCAGGGCCGTGTAGCGGTCGCCCTCGAAATTCAGGACGACGTCCACGAGGTGCTCGAGGGTTCGGGGACCGGCAATTGCCCCTTCTTTGGTGACGTGGCCAACCAATAGGACAGTGCAGCCGACGCGTTTGGCGAAGCCGGTGAGCGCGAGGGTGGTCGAGCGGACTTGGTTGACTCCGCCCGGCACGCCTTCGACGTCGGCGCCGGTGACCGTCTGGATCGAGTCGACAACGAGCAACGATGGCTTCAGGACCTCGGCCTGGGCCAAAACGTTCGTGAGGTCGTTGTCGGCGGCCAGATAGACACGCTCGTGGACCGAGTTGGTGCGGTCAGCACGCCGGCGAACCTGGCCCGCCGTCTCCTCACCGGTGACGTACAGCGCAACGTTGTGGGGCGCGGAGAGCGCCCACTTGTGGACGACCTCGAGGAGCAGGGTCGACTTGCCGACGCCGGGTTCGCCCGCGAGGAGAATGACTGCGCCGGGGACCAGTCCACCCCCGAGAACGCGATCTAGTTCGGTGATTCCCGTCGGCCGCGAGTGAGCGATGTGGGCGTCGACTTCAGTCAGGGGAGCGGCCGCTGCCCCACTGAACGAAGTCAGCGGGGCAGCGTACCGAACTTCCTCGATCGAACCCCATTCACCACAGTCCGGACAGCGGCCGAGCCACTTCGGAACCTGGTGCTGGCAGGCCGCACATCGATACGGAATCTTGGCGGCGCGCTTGGCATTCGTCACCCCGGCAGCATAGGTGCCGGGTACGACAAGTTGGTGTTAGTGACCTTCGCCCTCGGCGGCCGGGGCGGGCGCAGCCGGTGCGGTGTAGCGCTGTTGGCCCTCGGAGTCGATCGGGGTCGGGACCTTGATCGTCTTTCCGTTCGAGAACAGGAAGGTCACGTCGTAGTTCGGGCCCTGCGCGAGCTTCTTCTTCAGGTCCTTGAGCTTGACGGTGATGAGCGTCTGGCCCTGCACGGTCGGGGCGCCGGCGACGTCCGACTTCAGCGTGGCGAGCGGCGGGATCGGCTTGACGTCACCGATCTCGACCGAACCCGCGACATCGCTGTTGATCCCGGTGAGGGTCAGCGTCTCCGACGGGCTCGAGTTGACGAGGACGAACGCCAGGAGCGCCTCGCCGCCGGTGTCGTTGTTGTACTCGCCGGACGGAGCCAGGATGCGAACGTTCCGCAGGTCGACGGTGTTGTCCGTCGCCGAGCTGCCGTTGACTGCGGCCTGCTGGCTCGCGGTCTGCGAGATCTGGCCCGCACCGCAGCCGGTCAGGAGAAGGGCACCAGCGGCGAATGCGGCAGCGGCAACGGCGACTCGACGGTTGACGTCTTTCCGGGCGATCACAGGTTCCTCCATCGGAGTCCAACAAGACTGCAAAAAGGTTGGTTCAACTACGCAGCGTAGTCTGCACTACCGAGCGTAGTCGTCAGTCAGAGAGTAGGCCGCGCCGGTACCCGAAGCGGTCAATTCGTCAAGGATTTGATGCGTTGCTAAACATTGAGATCAAGTAGCCATCTACTGG
Source organism: Nocardiaceae bacterium (assembly GCA_021372355.1). Lineage (GTDB taxonomy): Bacteria > Actinomycetota > Actinomycetes > Mycobacteriales > Mycobacteriaceae > Smaragdicoccus. The sequence continues at coordinate 17,168 of JAJFUQ010000041.1, forward strand.
CCGTTAGCTGCACATCCGTGCGCAAAAGTCAACCCCCAAATGTTACCCCACTGCCTCTGACCTGCAGCGTTGGTCGCGCGTCTCAAACCGGGCGTGTTATCCTTGTCTCATCGAAAGGGGCACGGGAAGCATGATTTTCAAGGTCGGAGACACCGTCGTATACCCCCACCATGGTGCGGCGCTGATCGAGGCAATCGAAACTCGCACCATCAAGGGTGAACCCAAGGAATACCTGGTTCTGAAGGTGGCTCAAGGCGATCTGACAGTCCGCGTCCCCGCAGCAAACGCTGAGTACGTCGGCGTTCGTGACGTGGTGGGCCAGGAAGGTCTTGACCGCGTGTTCCAGGTGCTTCGGGCACCGCACACCGAAGAGCCGACCAACTGGTCGCGCCGTTACAAGGCCAACCTCGAGAAGCTCGCGTCAGGCGATGTGAACAAGGTTGCCGAGGTCGTGCGTGACCTGTGGCGTCGCGAACAGGACCGCGGCCTGTCCGCTGGTGAGAAGCGGATGCTCGCAAAGGCCCGTCAGATCCTCGTCGGTGAGCTCGCGCTCGCTGAGGGCACTGACGATGCCAAGGCCGAGACCCTCCTCGATGAGGTTCTCGCTGCGGCGTCCTAACCGGCGCCACAAATGAAGATTGTTGCGATAGTCCCTGCCGCCGGGCAGGGACTTCGTCTTGGGGAAAGCATTCCCAAAGCCTTCGTTCGTGTGGGATCCCGCACGATGCTCGAACTCTCGGTCCGCGCTTTGCTGGACTCCGGCGTCGTCGACCAGGTGGTCGTCAGTGTGCCCGCCGAACTGCTCGATGAAGCCGCTGCGCTGGTGCCGGAGGCGACCGTCGTCACCGGTGGCGCGGAGCGCGCAGACTCGGTGCGCGCAGGTGTCGAAACCGCGCCCGACGCTTCGTATTACCTCGTTCATGACGCCGCCCGTGCGTTGACCCCGCCCAGCCTGATTCGCCGGGTGGTGGATGAGCTGTGCGCGGGACGGCAGGCTGTGGTGCCGGCCCTTCCGGTGGCCGACACGATCAAGACGGTCAGCGACCGGGGAGATGTCACGGGCACCTTGGACCGCGCGCAGCTCCGCGCGATTCAGACGCCCCAGGGATTCGAGGCTGAGCTGCTGAAGAAGGCCTACGAGCCGACGCAACTCGGCGACAAGACAACCGACGACGCCGGGCTCGTCGAGAAGATCGGGGGCACGGTGCGCACCATCGACGGAGATCCGATGGCATTCAAGGTGACCACCCAGATGGACCTTCGCATCGCGCGGGCATTGGTGCGCGAGTGAGCGAGAGGAGTCCGGGAGCATCGCAGCGAGTACCGGAGCGCAGCGAGGAACGCAGCGAGGAGCGGACCGGACGACGTAGCGAACCGGAGGCGCAATGAGGGTCGGTATCGGCACGGATGTGCATCCGATCGAGACGGGGCGCCCCTGCTGGATCGCCGGAATTCACTTCCCGGAATCGGACGGATGCGCCGGTCACTCCGACGGGGACGTCGCGTCCCACGCGCTGTGCGATGCATTGCTGTCGGCCGCAGGGCTCGGTGATGTCGGTGCGGTGTTCGGCGTGGACCGTCCGGAGTGGGCCGGCGTGACCGGTGTCGCGATGCTCACAGAAGTGCGCAGACTCCTCGCCGAAGAGGGACTGTCCGTCGTCAATGCGGCCGTTCAGGTGATCGGAAATCGGCCCAAGATCGGGCCGCGCCGGGCGGAAGCACAGCAGGTCCTGTCAGAGGTCCTCGGAGCGCCGGTATCGGTTTCCGGCACGACGACCGATGGACTCGGACTCACCGGGCGCGGTGAGGGCATCGCTGCAGTGGCGACGGCGCTGCTATCTGCCGGTACGATCTACCAGTGACTTTGCGCCTGTTCGACACCAACTCTCGATCGCTGCGGGAATTCGTTCCCGTGCAGCCGGGTCATGTGTCGATCTATCTGTGTGGCGCCACAGTGCAGGGTGAACCGCATATCGGGCATCTCCGGAGCGGCGTCGCGTTCGACGTCCTGCGTCGTTGGCTGCTTGCGCAGGGCAACGACGTCGCGTTCATCCGCAATGTCACCGACATCGACGACAAGATCCTCAACAAGGCCGCAGACGCCGGTCGACCGTGGTGGGAATGGGCCGCGACCTATGAGCGCGCCTTCTCGCGCGCCTACGACGTGCTGGGCGTGATGCCCCCGTCGTACGAGCCGCGAGCGACGGGTTTCATTCCGCAGATGATCCAGTACATGCAGGAGATCATCGACAACGGGCACGGCTATGCGTCCGAAGGCAACGTCTACTACGACGTCCGCAGCAACGCCGATTACGGCCACCTGTCCGGGCAGAAGCTCGACGACGTTCACCAGGGCGAGAGCGCGGGCGAGGGCAAGCGCGACCCGGCCGACTTCACGATGTGGAAGGCCGCCAAGCCGGGGGAGCCGTTCTGGGAGACGCCGTGGGGCCCAGGCCGCCCGGGCTGGCACCTCGAGTGCTCCGCTATGGCGCGTACCTACCTCGGTCGAGTGTTCGATATTCACTGCGGTGGCCTCGATCTCGTGTTCCCGCATCACGAGAACGAGATCGCGCAGGCGCACGGTGCCGGCGACGAATTCGCGCGCTACTGGCTGCACAACGGCTGGGTCACCATGGGCGGCGAGAAGATGTCGAAGTCCCTGGGCAACGTGCTGTCCGTGCCGAACGTGCTCAAGCGCGTGCGCCCGCAGGAGCTGCGGTTCTACCTCGGCAGCGCGCACTACCGCTCGATGCTGGAGTACTCCGACGCCGCGCTTGAAATGGCCGCGAAGTCGTACCAGGGCCTCGAGACCTTTGTACGGAAGGTCGCCGACCGGGCCGGTGAGGTCAAGGTCGGTTCCTGGACCGAGGCGTTCGCCGAGGCGATCGAAGACGATCTCGCGGTGCCGAAGGCGCTTGCCGAGATTCATGGCCAGGTGCGCGAAGGCAATAAGGCGCTCGACGCCGGACGTCTCGACGACGCCGCGGAGATCGCCGAGTCGGTGCGCGGCATGCTCGCCGTCCTCGGTGTCGACCCGCTCGACCCGCAATGGGCGGTCGATGGGGGAGCCGCCGATCAAGCGATGTCCGCGCTCGACGTTCTCGTCTCGGCCGAGCTCGAACGCCGTACTGCGGCCAAGGCGGAAAAGAACTGGGCAGTCGCCGATGAGATTCGGAATCGACTGACCCGTGCTGGAATCGAAGTAACCGACACACCGGCTGGTCCGGAATGGTCGCTCAGGAAGGACCACTGATGGCCGGCAATTCCTCACGTAGGGGCGCGGTCCGCAAGACCGGGACGAAGAAGGGCTCTGTCGTCGGCTCCGGCGGACAGCGTCGACGCGGCCTCGAGGGCCGCGGCGCGACTCCGAAGGCCGAAGAGCGGCCGCATCACCCCGCTGCGCGCAAGGCCAAGGTCGTTGCGAAGAAGGTCGATGCGCGCAAGAAGTTCATCGCGAAGAAGCTCGAAGACGGCCCGGAGATGGTTCTCGGCCGGAACCCGGTCCTCGAGTGCCTCCGCGCCAAGATCCCCGCAATGGCGCTCTACGTGCAGATCGGTGCCGAGCCGGACGAGCGGGTCACCGAGGCTGTGCAGATCGCCGCCAATCGCGGCCTTGCGGTGCTCGAGGCCCAAAAGCCCGAACTCGACCGCATGAGCTCGAACGGGATGCACCAGGGCATCGCCCTGCAGGTGCCGCCGTACGAGTACGCGCACCCGGAGGACCTGCTTCGTGCTGCCCGCGAGTCGGGTGAGCCGGCTCTGATCGTCGCGCTCGACAACATCTCCGACCCGCGCAACCTGGGTGCGGTCATCCGCTCGGTCGCCGCGTTCGGCGGCCACGGCGTGGTCATCCCGCAGCGTCGTAGCGCCTCGGTGACCGCGGTCGCGTGGCGGACGTCGGCGGGTGCGGCCGCGCGCCTGAAAGTGGCGAAGGCGACGAACCTCACCCGGACCCTGAAGGAGTTCGCGGACGCGGGTCTGCAGATCGTCGGACTCGATGCGGACAGCGACGTGACCCTTGACGAGTACGACGGCACGACGGGCGTTGTCGTCGTGGTCGGTTCCGAGGGCAAGGGCCTTTCCCGACTCGTCCGAGAGACATGCGACAGCATTCTCAGCATTCCGATGGCCGGTCGCGTCGAATCGCTCAACGCGTCGGTGGCGGCGGGCGTTGTACTTGCGGAAGTCGCGCGTCAGCGTCGGCTGAGATGATCCTCCGTCAACCGAGCTTGAGCTGACCGTCGGCAAGGTTCGCCGAAACCGTTTGACCGTCCGAGGTCCGCGCAATGAGCCAGACACCCGAGAGGTTCGAATTCGGAACGGTCTGGTCCTCGGCCTTCGCCTCCAAACCGTCGCGGTAACTGAACAATGCGTCGTCGCCATCGAGGAAGGTGACGCCGGCGGGCAGTTCGAAATTGGACACTGGAGCCTTGTCCTTGTAGAGCGTCACGCGGGGGCAGGCGGATGTCGCGGAATCGGACACACGCACCAACTCCCACACCACCGGGGTCGACCCCTCGACGGTTACCGTGCGCGGGTTTCCGCAGGTCGGCGTGACGGGCGCGGCAGTCGTGGTCGTCGACTCGGCGCTTGCGGAACTGGACTTCTCTGGGCTCGAGTGATTCCAGGCATCCACTCCGACGAGAACAACCACCGCTGCGGCCGCGAATCCACCAAGCGCGACCTTTCCGGCGACAGACGTCGACTCGGTCATCAGATCCACCTCTCGTTGAGCAACGTGAGGATTGTCGCGTGCGATCGACCTTCGTGCGGCCTAAACACCACGGCTTTTCGGTTAAGGCCTGATCAAGACTGCGAACCCGGCGCGAGACTGCGGATCGCACGAGACAGATGGTCCAGCTTTCCGATCGAGATCACGGGAACGTCGCCGACCTGGCGGCGACCTGCGCGAGCGCCGGTGCGCACGCGCAAGACAAAGGTCGTGACGCCGGAGGGCAGGCGGGAGCGGGCGACCTTGAGCTGTGACGGGGTCACCTGCGATCCGGTGATGATCGTGATGATGGAGGCTCGGAAACTTGCCTTCGCCACGTCGCGGGCGAGGTCCACAACGCTGGTTGGTCGGTTCGTACGTTCAACCGACGCGAACTCGTCGAGGAGCGGGTTGCGCGAGAGTGCGGACAGCCGACGGTCGTTGGTAACGACCGTCAGTTCGCGACCGTAGGACAGTGCATGAACACCCAGCGAGGCCGCGACAGACACGGCGAGCTCGAACTCCGCGCTCGAGGCATATTCGTCGGCAGTCGAGAGCCCGACCGCGAGATGCCAACGGCGCGTCTCCTCGTGCTCGCGAACCGTAAGGCGTCCGGTACGAGCCGTGGACCGCCAGTGAACCGACCTCGGGTCGTCGCCGGGAATGTAGTCGCGCAGGCCATGGAACGCCACCGTGGAGTCCGAGATCCGGCCCGTGGGGTCACCATCCATGTCACGCAGAAAGCCGGCGGCCACCGGGTCGAGGCGTGTCGTATGTGGGTGCACGATGACCTGCGTCGGCTCGCTCAGGAACGTCTCGCTGCTCAAGATGCCGATCGGGTCTCTCCGTAGGATACGAGCCGGTCCGATTGTGATGACGCCGCGACGATCGGTCGGGATCGGAAGTTGGCGCGTAGCGCGGCGCCTGCGCCCGCGCACGGAGTGCGTCGCGATTGTCTGTCCGGAACCGTCGGTGACCGGCAATTCCACGCGGCTCGAGAGCAGTGGAATGCGGCTGCGGGCGTGCACCGACACCGTGGTCGGCTCGCCCAGGGACACCCGCGATCGGACGACAGACGTAGACACCTGCGGAGCCGGGACTCCGAACAGAAAGAGCAGACAGATTGCCAAGGCAGCGAGAACGGTGATCCCGGCCGTCGCCAATTCCGACCAGGACAACGCCAGACCGAGGATGAGGCACACGGCCCCGATCAGCCCCAGCGAAGCTGCGAGCGGTGCGTTGAAGGCTTTCGACCAGCTCATGATGACTAAGCGCGTTCCTTCGGCACCGGAACTTGAGTGAGGACGTGTCCGAGAACCGACTGCGCGGTGACGCCTTCGAATTCAACCTCCGGGTGCAAGATCAGGCGGTGGGCCCAAACCGGCCCGACAAGGGCCTTCACGTCGTCGGGGATCAGGTAGTGACGGCCTTGGGCGGCGGCTAGCACCCGTGCCGCGCGGACCAGGGCCACGCCTCCGCGCACGCTCACTCCGACGCGAGTCTCGGCCGCCGAACGGGTCGCCTCGGCGAGCCGGGCAATGTATTCCAGCACTGACGGTTCGAGGTGAACGGTCGCGGCGAGTTCGGCCATCTTCACTGCTTCGGCAGCCGAGATGACGGGCCTTATGGCTGCCGACCGGTCGCGAATTGCCGCGCCGGACAGGATGTCGACGGTTGCAGCGATGTCGGGGAATCCGATCGAGGTTTTGATCAGGAACCGGTCGAGCTGAGCCTCCGGAAGGGGATACGTGCCAGCCTGCTCGATCGGGTTTTGCGTTGCGATGACCATGAACGGCCGCCCGACGTGGTGGGCTTTGCCATCGACGGTCACCTGGGACTCTTCCATGACCTCAAGCAGCGCCGATTGCGTCTTTGGGGAGGCACGGTTGATCTCGTCTGCGAGAACGATCGAGGCGAACACCGGCCCCTTGTGATAGCTGAAGTCACCGGTCTTCTGATTGTAGATCTCGGTGCCGGTAACGTCGCTGGGCAGCAGATCAGGGGTGAACTGGATACGGTTGTGCGTGCTGTCGACGGTCGCCGCCAGCGCTCGCGCGAGCAGGGTTTTTCCGGTGCCCGGGGTGTCCTCGAGTAGGACATGTCCCTCGGCGAACAGTGCCGTCAGCACAAGGCGTACAGCGATCGGTTTGCCCAGGACGGCCTGGCTGATGTTCGCCGCCAACTTCTCGAACGTCGCGGCAAATCGCGACGCCTGATCCGGAGTCATGCTCACAGTGGGTTCCCTTCTTTCAGAAGCTTCGCGTCGTGAGCGGTCACGACCTCGGTACCAGTCAAGAGGTCGTGCCAGCCGCGACGATCGCTGCGCAGCAGCACGGACCACAGGGCCGCGAGCCCCAGCAGCAGGAGAAGGCAATGAATGATTGCGCGGGCTACCACCGTCGGCACCGTCAGGCGAACGCTCGCATGCTGCTTGGACGCGACCAACTCGATACGCACGTTGAACAACCGCTTGCCGATCGACTGGCCCGTCGCCGCAGTCAACAACAGATTGAGGGTCACTCCAGCGATGCCGACGGCGAGCCAGAGGGCGATCGGCCACCCGTCGACATATCGTGCCGCGAGCGTGATCGGCGCCGCTACCAGGCCCGCGAAGACTGCGTAGTCGATACCCGAAGCAAGAACCCGCGATGTCCAGGGCAGGGTCGGAACCTGCCACACGGTGCGCGCCCGGCGAGCCGGAGTTAGCGATCGGACGCTGGTTGCCTGGCGCAACCAGCGTACGGCCGGAGCCGTGCGGCGCAGGTCGTCACGCCAGCCGTCGACCGCGGCCCAGAATTCGTCGGCGACGGCTTCATCGGGCACCGTCGGTGCGAAGGTGCCGGCATCAGCGAGACGGGCGAGTGGTCCCAGTTCCGCGGTGACGGTGCGTGCGCGGGCGGCTGTCTCCAACCGTGTCCCGCTGCTGCGCGCCATGCCGAGATCGATCGCCGTGTCGGCGACTTCGTGCCATCCCGCGTAGATGCGCTGCGCGGGATCCGGGAGCGAACGCCGGCGGCGTCGGCGCAGTGCCTTTGTCGCCACGACGATCAAGGCGGCGGCGACCGGGACAGCCAAGAAGCCGGCGGCCTCCCGTGCGACCCGCAGCACGTACCACAGCGGAAGCCATGGTGACGGTGGCGGCACATACGGCGGGACCTGCTCTGGCGGAGGTGGTGGCGGCGGCTGTTGGGGTTGGTCGTCCTGCGCGGCTGACGACGAGGTGTCCTGCGCGGGACCCGATGGCGCCTCGCCCATGGGCGGGGCCTGCGGTGAGGGATCGAACGACACCCAGCCGAGATTCTCGAACGCGACCTCGACCCAGGCTTCGGCGTCGCCGCCCACGATGGTCTTACCGTCTGGTTCAACCCGGAATCCGGTGACCACTCGCGCTGGAATACCGAGCGACTTGGCCATGAGGGCCATCGTCACGGCGTACTGCTCGTCGGTGCCGATCAGTTGCGGCGCGGTCAGGAAGTTGACGATGGAGCCCTGGTCAAGACCCGCCGGCGCAGTCTTCTCGTCGGCGTACATACCGCGTTGCAGGAACGACTGGAGTGCGCGCACCTTGTCGATCGGGTTCGGTATGGGCGCAACGATCGCGGCCGCCCACTCCGCGACCTTGGTCGGGATGACGTCTTGCGGCAAAACGACTTTCGCGAAGGAAGCCTTGACGAGATCGGCTTCGTCCGGATTCCGTGTGACCGTGCCGCCGAGGCTGAGGCTGTCGCCCCGTTTCAGTCCGACCGTCGTCATGGCGGTACCGGTCGACTGGTTGAAGTAGAGGCCGTCGAGGATGTCCTGTCGGCGCGAACCAGAGCAGTTTATCGAGTTGATCCGGGTCGGACCAGGAATCCAGACGTCATGGTAACCGTCGATGACGAGATGAATGTCGACATAATTTCCGACCGGCAGGTTCGCCGTGGCGGCCTCGGATCCGGCGCGGGTCGAGGAAGTGTAGGGACCGAAGACCCCGGTGATCATGTTGTCTGGGTCTTGGCCGCCTGCCACGCGGTACGCGAAACCGTCGTATCGGTCCATCGTCGCGACGCGGATTCGCTGGTTGGCCGGTAGGCCCGAGACCGTCATGAGCGTCGTACCGCGGAGGTTTGTACGGTAGTCGCGAAGCTTCTCGAGCGGGCTCGGATATTCGTACGGCTGAAGATCCCCAGTGATGTAGTTGCGAACCAACTGTCGATCACTGGCGGTGACGAGGGGAGAAAACGCCAGACCAGCGCCTGCCGCCACGGCAAGCACCGCGGCCGCCACAACGAGTCTGGTGGCGCGCCTCAATACGCCCTGCGTGCCCCGCGCGCGGTTCGCCGCGAGCATCATGACGACGGCGACTCCGAAGGTGGAGCCGAGAATCGCCGGATGCCAGGCCTTCGCGGTCCCGAGGGAGATCGCGACGATTAAGGGCACCGCGCCGAAGAAGACGGCCGCGACGAAGTGATTCCGCCGGACCGCCGAACCTGCCGCGACCCCCGCGACGAACGCGGTGACGTACGGGATCGCCAGCATCCCGAATTGCGTGGTGACCTGCGGGAGGTTGACCGTAACGACGCGTTCCCAGGCGGTGAATCCCAGAACGACGAACTCGTGCATGTTCGACGGTGTGGGCAGTATGTCGCCACGGTTCATCGCAAGCGGCCCCAGTAACAACAGGATGACGAAGAACAGCAGGGCGCGAACGTCCCACCGCACTGGCACGGTTGCGATTGCGAGACCGGCGACGGCACCGATACCGCCTGCGACGACATACCCGTAAGGCGCGAACGTTGTGCCGAAAGCCGCCACGCCCGCCGCGAGCAGAACAGCAACCGCGACCAGACGCGTCAGCTGAAGCTTCAGCTCTGACGCCATGTAGTTCCTCGGTTCTAAAGCGGGCTCGACTCGGTGGCCGAGTTTACCGGCTGGTCCTGAGCGGTAACTGCTGGTCACACCTTGGCCGGGCGGCTCTGTCGCCCGCCGACCACCCGACACGCCAGGTAGATGACAAATGAGATTGCCGTAACAAAGCTCGAAACTGGTACTCCTGGGGCCAGTGAGAGAAGTATCCCGCCGACCGCGGCCGTTTCCGCGAACAGAACGGCGAGCAGCGTCGTCCACAACGGGTGCGACGTGACACGAGCTGCCGCGGCCGCCGGGGTGATGAGAAGTGACAGCACGAGCAGCGCGCCGACGATCTGCACACCGAGTGCGGCGGCGACGCCGACGAGCACCGCGAAGATGATCGACAACGCACGCACTGGCACGCCGCGGGCAAGGGCGACCTCCGGGTCGGTGCTGGCGAACAGCAGCGGCCGATAGATCACGGCGAGTACCGCGACAACGCCGATCGCACACGCCGTGAGCAACTGCAGCCCACTCGTTCCGACGCCGACGATCTGGCCGATGAGCAGCGAGAAGCTCGTCCCGGTCCGGCCCGGGTACAGCCACATGAACAGCACGGCAAGGCCGAGGCCGAACGACAACACGACGCCGATCACCGAGTCGCGCTCTTTGGCCTTCGCGCCGAGCACGCCGAACAGAATCGCCGCGACGATCGAACCCGCGATCGCGCCCAGTCCAACGCTGGCCCCCGCAAGCAGTGCCGCCGACGCTCCGGTGAGCGACAACTCGCTTGTGCTGTGGACCGCGAACGACATCTGCCGGCTGATGATGAGCGGTCCGAGAGCGCCTGCGAGCAGGCCCAGGATCGCGGCGGCGAGCAGGGCCTGCTGGACGAAGGCGTAGTTGAGGAGATGGATGGTCGTGCCGAAATCGACCATCTTCACCAGCACGTCGAGGAGTCGGTCAGTCATGCCGGCTCCTCGTGGTGGTGATGGTGGTGACCGGTCTCATTGGCTTCTTCGTCCGCACCGACGACGATGTACCGACCGCGCACCTTCAGAACATCGACGTCGGTCTGGTAGAGGTCTGACAGCGTCTTCGAGTTGATGACTTCGTCGGGCGTGCCCAGCCGGAACCGGCCGTTCGCGAGGTAGAGAACGCGGTCGGTGTACCGCAGAACCGGGTTGATCTCGTGCGTCACGAAGATGACCGCGGTGTTCGCGACCTTTCGACGTCGATTGATGAGCCCGGCGACGAGCTGCTGGCTGGGGAGGTCGAGGCTCAGCAGCGGTTCGTCGCACAGGAGAACCTTCGGATCTCCGGCGAGTGCCGCGGCGACCCGGAGTCGTTGCTGCTCACCGCCGGAGAGTCGGCCGATCGGGCGGTGGGCGAAGGCGGTCGCGCCGACATCCGCGACGAGCCGATCGACGATCGCTCGGCGGCTGTGCCGACGAATGAATCCGAGACCCCAACGGTGTCCGTCGACGCCGAGTCCGACGAGATCGCGCCCGCGCAGCGGCAGCGTCTCGTCGAGTGACTTCTGTTGCGGGATGTATCCGACATCGGAGTGGCCGGTGGTCGCCGGGCGGCCCGCGATGTTGGCGGTACCTGCGGACAGTGGAAGCAGGCCGAGGAGGACTTTGAGCAGCGTCGTCTTACCGGTGCCGTTTCCGCCGAGCACCGTGATGAACTCGCCTGGCTCGACTCGAAGATCGAGTTCGCTCCACAGCGTCCGGGTGCCGAACCGCACTTCGGCGTCGGTCAGTTCGACGACCGGGCTCACGACAGAGCCGCCGCGAGGCGCGCGACGGTGTCGCGTTGCCAGTCGAGGTACGACATACCTTTCGGCAGCGTCTCGGTGATCTCGACGACCTGCACGCCGGCTTTCGACGCGATGTCGCGCAATGCCTGCGTGCTGCTGTCTTGTGCCTGGATGTTGTAGATGAGGACCTTCGCCCGCTTGCTCTCGAGCAGATCGCGGAACGCTGCGGTCGACGCCGGTGACGGATCGTTGCCGTCCTCGATCGCCTTCTGGAACTCCGGGGGAGTGACGTCGTCGAGGTTGGCGGCCGTCACGAGGTAGTGCGGGACGGGTTCGGTCTCGGTGATGGGCGCGTGCACGTGCGCGATGGCGATCTTCTGGACGTCGTCCTGGATCGACTTGAGGCTGCCTTCGAACTCCTTGGCGCGTTCCTGGTAGCCAGAGGCATGCGCCGGGTCCTTGTCGGCCAGCGCGTTGGCGATCCCCTGGACCACCGACACGACAGTCCCGTAGTCGAACCAGACGTGCTCGTTGGTGTCGGACTTGTCGGTGCGCACGTCGAAGGCGTTCACGCGAGCGACATCGGGCGACGACTCCAGCACTTGATCGACGTAGGGGTCGTAGCCGCCGCCGTTGTAGACGATGAGATCGGCGTCGGAGAGTTCCGCGGCCTGCGCTGCGCCGAGTTCAAAGGAGTGCGGGTCGGCGCTGGGATCGGTGATGAGCGAGGTGACCGTCGCATCGTCGCCCGCGACCGCGGCCGCGATCGCACCCCAGACGTTGGTGGTGGCGACCACTTGGGGCCTGCCGTTGTCGGCGGTGTTGTTCGAGCAGCCCGTCATCGCCAAGGCGCTGATCGACGCGAGCACAACGACGAAGCCAATCCGGAATCGAGCGCGCACCGGACACCCCCCAGAGCCACTAATGAAAACGATTACCGTTTCACTGTAGCGGAGGCATCAGGTGGCCGCGAATCGGTAACCGTCACGAATGCGAGTGTCGAATCTCGGTTGGGGCACTCGATTCCGGGCTGTCGAGGTTCGATTCGGCGATGCAGGGCGTCGTCACGGTGATGCTCAGGGAGTCCTCGCCGGCCTCGTTGTCGTTGATCGCGATCGTGAAGCCGTCCGCGGAGCGGAAGGTCGCCTCCGCGCCGGCTGTGTTCCGTTGCTTCGTGAACTTCTGTGCGACCAATGCTTTGCTCAGTCGGTCGACAGACGTCTGGACGTCGGTGGCACCGATGCCGCCGACCCAATAACCGAGCTTGATGCGTTGCGGCCGGTCCGGCGGAGCATGCGAGCCCGACCAGCACTTCTGTCTCGAGGGCTCGAACGGTGGGTTCTCGGCGAGCTCGACGGCGAAGTACGCGGTCGACGGCAACGAGTCGAGGGCCGCGGTGAGATACCGAGCCGCCTTCTGGAGGACCTGGTGTTCGGTGAGCGTCGATTTTGCATTCGATGTCGGGGCTGTGGACGTCGCGGCGGGCGGCGCGATCGTGCCTGGACTGCAGCCCGAAATCGTCAGGGCTGCTGCGACTGCCAGCATTCCCCATGTCCGCATCAGTTCACTTTTCCATGTCCGGCGATGATGCTGCCCATGTTCTGCAACGCCGTGTTGTGTGCCGTCCAGTACTCGCTGTGCGCGGCCGGGTTGTAGGTGTCGAATCCCGCGATTCGGGTCGACGTACCGGGGTCGGACGAGAAGGTCGTGCCGCCGAAGTCGGACCTGGTCGGGTCGGCGCCGAAGTCGTCTGTGGTCATTTCCTGGTAGGTGAAGAAGCCGCTGAAGGCGTCTCCGATACCCGGAATCAGCGCGGTGCCCTGCTTGATGATCGGCATCGTGGCTCCGTTGTGCGCCATGGGATACAGCGGAACCGGATCGTGTGCGGCCTTCGTCGCAAAGACGTGATCGGCCATATCGGTGGGCGCGATTCCGGTCAGTCGTAATTCGCTGGCGTGATCGACCATCGTTCCGGGAGAAGCGACGAACACGACCTGATCCGCGTCGAGAACGTGACCTCCGCTCGCGGCTGCGCCGACGACCGTAGTGCCGTAGGAATGGCCGATCACGGTGTTCACGGACGGCTCACCGATGTGCGATCCCCGCAGGCCCTCCTGGAATCGATCGAGTAGGGGAGCGCCCTTCTCGGCGAACTCACGCTGCGGTGCGTCGCCGTAGATTTCCTGCGGTGCGTCGTATCCGAACCAGGCGATGGCCGACGTCTTCGCACCACCCGCCGCCACCGCCGCATCGTGCATCGAGTCGAGGCGAATCATGTCTTCGCCCATCTTCGACGGACGCGAGCCGGTGCCTGGAACGTAGGTGGCGACGTTGTCGGCGGTGTCGGGGTTGCCCTGGGCTATCGCGACGTGTGGCCGGTCGCCGGTCTGGGTGTCGAGAACGAGCAGCATCCGGTCGGGATGTTTCTCACCGGTGCGGTCCGGGCGGTTCGGGTCGAGTTGTTCCTTCGTCGTCCGGAGATCGTCGTAGTTCTTCGCGCGCTCCCGCGCGTCCGCCAGTTGTGACAGCCACTGGTAGTAGGCGCCACGATCGGCCATCTTGACGCCAGGAATGTTCTCGCCGCGGGTCCAGTCGGGGTGTGCCTTTTCGAGCGACTGAACTTCGTTGCGGGCCATCGCGCTGCGGGTCAGTTCGTCGTCGAGCTTCCGGCGGTTGTAGTGATCGCGGTCCTCCGCCGGCATTCCGCCATGATTTCCGAGGTACTGGTCGTGCTCCCACAGAGCGTCCTTCTCTTCTTGGGACAGCCGTGACCACCACGCGTTGAACGCGGCCGGATCGTCGGGAGGTGTGGATCGGCCGTCGAGAATCGACTGCACATCCGCGCGGAACGGTGGGATCGCGAGGTCCCCGTCGGCGAAGTCGATCGTGCGTGCGAGCCGATCGTCGACGTCGTCGGCCTCGGCGAGCAACGCCTGAATTCTTGCCCGGAGTTCGGCGCCCAGCGACTCCTTCGTTTCCCGAGTCGGGTGCACCGAGTTCGTCGCCGTGTCGACCGCGTAGCCCCAGGCGTCGGCGTCGGAATGCAGCAGTGAGAGTTTGCGGCGCAGCAGAGTTACGTCGTCAGCGGCCCGTTCCGCTGCCGCCGCAACGACTTTCATGATCGTGCCCTGGGCGTCGAGATCGTGGCGAAGACGGTCGTTCGAATTGCTCGCCGCGACCGCAGCATCACCGCCCCAGCCGGCGAAGGGCAGAACGCCCAGCGTCCGCCTGGCATCCTCCGACGCGGTTCCGCCTCGTCCGGCGGCCCGGAAGACTTCCAGGATTGCCTCGGGGTTCCATTTTTCGACGTCAGCGAGTGTCACGATCACGCTTGCACTGACGGCTGCCGCGATCCTTTGGTTCCTTCCCGGTCACAAAAGTGCTCTATCAGTGCACGCGTTGCGAGTATTCGGGCATCCTTGTGGCGCTGGATGTATTTGCCGGTCAGAAAGAAGGTGAGAGGAATGTCTTACGGGCAGGATCCATACGATCCGACGCGGCAGTTCTCGTCGCCGCAGCCGTACCCGCCGAACCAGCCGCAACGGGGCGTGGGCACGGGCGTTTACGTCGACTGGACGCGATACGCCATCGGCACGATCATGAGTGCTCTCGTCGTCTTCGGTATCGGCGGGATCACGACCGTCATCGTCAACTCGATCTTCCGGGCGCTCCCGCCCGAGTGGTTCCGCCTCAGTGGTGACTGGATGCTCAACGGGATCATGGGCGCCGTCATGACGTTCGTTGCGAGTGGACTGCTCGCGCTCTTGATCGTCGGAATGCCGAAGGGCACCGCCAACGGTTTCTTCATCGGGCTCGGTGCGCTGGCCATGGTGTCGGTGACCGTGCTACCGATCCTCGTGCAGGGCAACTGGTCGGCGCTCGGTGACAGCGTGATCTGGGGTGCGATGGGCATCGGCATTCTGTTGCTGCTCACCTATATCGCGACGCCGCCGACGGTCCGGTACGAGTACCGCTGACAAACGATTCGGTGCTCCGACAGCGTCGTCATCGACACATATGAATGACGGTTCCGTGGGAGCACCGAATCGCGTCGGACAGCAGTACCTCTAGTGCGACAACAACTGCGAGCACCGAATCAGTCCGAGGTGGCTGTACGCCTGCGGGTGGTTACCGAGTGAGCGTTCGGCGACCGGGTCGTACTCCTCGCTGAGCAGTCCCGTCGGGCCCGCGGCGGCAACCAACTGGCCGAACAGCGCTTCGGCGTCGTCGCGCTTGCCGATGAGCAGGTACGCCTCGACAAGCCACGCCGCACACAGGTGGAAGCCGCCCTCGCCGCCGGGAAGACCGTCGTCGTGGTGGTAGCGGTAGACCGTGGAACCGCTGCGCAGTTCGGCCTCGGTCGCGACGACCGTGGCGGCGAACCGCGGGTCGTCCGGGGCGATGAGACCGGACAGTCCGATGAACAGCGATGCCGCGTCGAGGTCCGTGCCGTCATACGCCGCGGTGAACGATTGAACATCCTCGTTCCAGCCGTTGGTCAGCACGTCGTCCGCGATCTTGGCGCGCAGATCCTCCCAGTCGTCACCGGCCTTACGGCCGAACTGCTTGGCGAGGGTGAGGGCGCGGTCGACGGTCAGCCAACACATGACCTTCGAGTAGACGTGATGGCGCGGGTTGTCGCGGATCTCCCAGATGCCGTGGTCCGGTTCGTGCCAGCGTCGGCGAACGGCCTTGACCATTGCGCGAACCAGTTCCCAGTCACGGTCGGGAAGCGCGTCGTCATGCGCGATTCCGAGGGCTTCGCGTTCGTGCGCGAGGTTGCTGATCAGGTCCACCACGGGCCCGAAGACGTCGAGCTGGACCTGGTTGTTCGCCGCGTTGCCGACTCGTACGGGCCGCGAACCCGCGTAGCCCGGGAGCGAGTCGATGACGGCCTCGGGCGGAAGCGCGCCGCCGTGGATCGTGTACAGCGGGTGCAGGCGTTCCGGACTACGGAGCCTTGTCAGGACGCGGTGGACCCATTCGAGGTAGCGCTCGGCCTCGCCCAGCGAACCCAAGGACACCAGCGCCGACGCGGTCAGCGCGGCATCGCGCAGCCAGCAGTAGCGGTAGTCCCAGTTGCGGACACCGCCCAGATCTTCCGGCAGCGAGGTCGTCGCGGCAGCGAGGATCGAACCCGACGGCTCGTGCACGAGTCCGCGCAAGGTCAGCGCCGAGCGGCGGATGAGTCCCGGCTTGCGCTTGGGGATGTCGAGGGACAGTGCCCAGTCGCGCCAGTACGCCTCGGCCTCGGCCCGCCGGACCGGTTCCTCGACCTGTGACGGGCCCAGGTCCCAGCTGCCGCAACGCAATTCGAGCACGACCGGCCCGTGCGACGGGTCGACGACGGCGTGGGCGCTCTGATGCATGCCGTCCGTGGTGATGTGCCACTCGACCCCGGGGGAGCGCAGCACCAACGGGTCGTTCGGACCGTAGATGCGGAGGCCGAACGCCTCCTGCTCGATCGACACCTGGACCTGACCGAATTCCGGACGCGGGGCGAACCGCACCACGGCTTTCGCATCACCTGTGATGACGCGGGTGAGGTCGGTCCGGTCGCGCCCCACGTCATGCGGCAGATAGTCCGTGACCTGCAAACTGGCCCAGCGCGTTTCGACGGTCATCGTCCAGTCGATGTAGCGCTGCGACAGCGGGAGCGACGGGCGCTCGGGTCCGATACAGAATTCACCCGCATTCTCGCCGCCGAGGAGGTGGGCGAAGATCGCGGCCGAGTCCGGCTCGGGGTGGCACAGCCAGGTGAGGTTCGCGTCCGGAGTCACGAGCGCGACCGAGCGCGGGCTCGCGAGCATCGTCAGTCGTTCGATCTGTGGCGCGTTCGCACCCGAGAGCCACGTGCGTCGCTCCTCGTACAGGAACGCCAGCGCGGCCGCGACGTCCTCGGTGCTGTTGACGTGGAAATCCGCCAGGCTCTCGCCGTCGCCGACCTTGACCCCGAGGTCGGGCCCATGAAGTCGCTTGAACGCCTTCTCGTCGGTGACGTCGTCGCCGAAGAAGATGGTCGCCGTCGCGCCGGCCTGGTGACGGATGATGTCGAGTGCCTCGCCCTTGTCGGTCTTGATGACCGCGAGTTCGATGACTTCCTTACCTTCGGTCACCTGCACGCCGACCCACTTGGCGCAGCCGGTGCGGACCTTGTGCAGGGCGGACTTGGCGTCTTCGCGGGAGGCGTTTCGAACGTGCAGCGCAACACTGGCGGGCTTGATCTCGACACCGACACCTTCGCGGGTCGATGCGATGGTCTCGAGTTCGTGCTTGAGCTCGGTGAGAAGTTGTTTGGCATCGTTGTCGATCGCGTGCACGAAGCCGACGTCGAACTCCGAGCCGTGGCTTCCCACGAGTTGTACCTCGACCGGAAGCCGGGACAGCATCGCGAGATCGCGCAGCGCACGGCCGGAAATGACCGCGGCAGCCGTCGACGACAGTCCAGCGAGGGCCCGCAGCGCGCGCACCGACTCCGGATGCGGGAACGCTTTGGACGGGTCGGTGACGATCGGTGACATCGTTCCGTCGTAGTCCGAGGCGACGAGCAACCGAGGGGTTCGCGCAATGGCGGTCAGTGCTCGACGGAGTTCAATAGCAAGATCTTCGGCACCCACGTAACTAACCTAGGACATCGAAGCGCTTGGTGCCGGGCTGCTGAATTTGAGCGTGATTTTTCGCGCGTTTTCCTCGCTGAGGTTTCGGGCACCTTTGATCCGCGCCGGGTTTGTCGATTCGTGACCCAGCGACGAAGCGGTTAACCTGCTTTGGGGGAGGGTTCAGTTTGGCGCGCATTTCGGGGGCGAAATCGCTGGCGGTTGCAGTTGCAGCCGCCTCGCTGTCGTTGTCCGGAATTGCGCTCGTTCAGGCTGCTCCGGCGGTCGATCCGGGAGTGCCGGAAACATCCTCGACGACGACCGCGGCACCAACGACGACCACCAAGATGTGGCCGCCGTTGGCCGACATCGAGATTCCCGAATTGGGCGAGATTGCTCCGCCGTTGCCCGCGACCACCACGCGCCAGGTGACGCCATCGACGGTCCCGTCGACAACCGCGAACGCCGAAAACACCACGACCACCACGACCACCACGACCGAGTCTCCGGGCTCGCCGACCGTCAGCACTACGACGAAAATCACGCCACCTCCGAACATGGGCGGCGCCGCCGGTTCCGGCGGCGGAATGTTCGAAGGCCAGATGCTGCCGGGCTCGACGACGTCTGCCCCGAGGACCACAACCCCAGCGTCCGCGACACGCACCGGGGAATCCCAGAGCGTGGAGATCCCCGCCGGCGGCGGCAGTGGGCCCGACCAGCCGTCGGGCTATCAAGGCGGCGGCATGGTGCCGGCCGTTCCGGGCCAGAACGCGCACGGCCCGACCGGGCACTCGAGCGCGAGCCTCGCCGCGACCGCGAACCCGGCGGTCGCCGCCGGTGGTATCGCGGGACTCGGGGCGCTTGGCTTGATGGCTGGATTCATCGCCTACCGCGGTGCGATGCAAGCGCAGCAACGTCGTGCCGCAACGCGGGCGGCGTTGTTCGGCGCGGGTGGCGGTGTCTGATGAGTAGCGCCGCACGATCCAGTCGGTCGTACCGCAAGGTCGCGGTGGCGGTCGACGCGGTGTGCGACGTCGCTGCCGAACACCGGTGTGTGTCGTTCGACGACGTCGTGAACGCCGTCGCGGCCGAACGGAACCGCCCGATCGAGGTCGAAGTCCTGCCGTTGGCGCACGGCGTCTGCGGACAACGTCGTCGCTACGACGACCGCGATGTCATCGTCCTCGCCGCTGGACTGCCCGATCGCGCGCGCACGCTCGCCCACGAACTCGGTCACGTCGTATTCGACCACCAGGGAACGCCTACCGCCGAGGCACTTCTCGCCGTCGATCCCGATCTCGTCTCGTACATGCTGAACTCGCGCAAGAT
The DNA here is from genome assembly GCA_021372355.1 of Nocardiaceae bacterium. GTDB lineage: Bacteria > Actinomycetota > Actinomycetes > Mycobacteriales > Mycobacteriaceae > Smaragdicoccus. The sequence goes on from JAJFUQ010000041.1 coordinate 36,396, forward strand.
GCTGGGCTCGGAGGAGTTCGGCGAGGACGAACTCGCCGAGTGGGAGGCCGAGACCTTCGCGAGCATGCTGTTGAACCGTCTGCAGGTGCTTGGTGACGGAAGCGACCGAATGGCACGCCTCCGATTCGACGAGGCGCTTGGATGATTCTCTGGCTGGCAGCCGCGTTCGTGTGGTGTGCGGTCGGGGCCCGGATCGGTCGGGTCCTGGTCCGTCAGGCCACCCCGGTCCGGGTCGCGATCGCGATATCGGTCGGCACCGTCGCGCTTAACACCATGCTGCTGATGCCCGACGTGGCCGGCACGTTCGATCGGGTCGCGGGTTCGGAGGGACTGCGGCAGCAGGTCGTCGAAGTGCTGTGGGCGTTGTTCGCTGCGTCGACGTTGACGATTTCCGAGGCCGCGCGCCCGATCCTGCCGAAGAACCGGTTGCGCACCTGGATCTTCTACGTCGTGGTGTTGACCGTGACCGGAGTGGGCTTGGCGATCGATCAACCGCTGGGCTGGGTGTCGGTGTTCGTCGCGGCAGTTTTTGCGGTGGTGGTGGGCGCGCGGCACATCTCCTGGACCGTCCTCGGACGCGCGATCGGGATCTACACCGCAGGAGTCGTCGGCGCCGCCATGAGTGCGCTGTACGTCATCGTGAATGGATACGAACCGCCGGCGGGGCTGATGGCGTTGCACAACGTGCTGATCGCGACCGGTTCGGTGGGGGTTCTCGGCGAGGTATGGCTGCGGTCGCTCATCGTGCTCATTCGTATCCGGCGCCTACACACGGTACTGACCGAGCGTTTCCCGGACGTGTTGTCCGAAGACCACGGGCACAAAACGATCGTCCTGCGGTCGAGCGACCACGTCGCACACATCATGGACGCGATTTATCTGCAGTCAGCGGTCTTGGTGGATCTCGGAGTGGTGAGCAGGGGCGTGGTTCCACCGCGGAGTGCACGTGAGCGTGCGAGAAGCGTGGTCCGCTGGTTGGTCGATCCGTCACTCGCACCGAATGTCGACACCGAGTGGATCGCTCCGCCGGCGGGCATGTCTGCACGCCGATGGGTGGTTTCGCTGGCCACCGAATTCAACCGGCTGGCCAGCGAATCCGGAGTTACGGCGTAGCGTCCGGCGGGATCTCCGGCAGGCCCTCGCTGGCGCGAAGCTTCTCGGCCATCGCGGTGAGGAGGTTCTGCGACTCCTCGCTGAGGTCGAACGCGCGAGCCGACAAGCGGCGCAGCCCGTAACCCTGCAGTTGCGACAAAAGGTCGAGATCGTGGTCGATCTTGGATGCGTAGATGTCGTTGAAGAAATAGTCGGGCTTCACCTTGAAGAACTTCGCAAGGGAAGCGACCGTCTCGTTCGACGGGTTGGTGCGTTGCCCAGAACGTAGCTGGGACAGGTATGGCTTCGAGATTGGGTGACCGGCCGCCGTCAAAGCCGCTGCGACCTCGGCGTTTGTATGCGCCTTGCGTCCCGGTGGATGAACGGTCTCGAACAATTTGTTGAGTCGTTCAGCGAAGTCGCTCATTGCTATGCCGCCTCTTCCTCTCGCTGCACTCTGAGGTCCTCACACGTCTGCTCAGGCACATTATCCACCAGTTTGCTGGCGTAGTCGAGCAGGGGGATGCTTATTGTCCATCAAACAGGGGACGCAATTATGTGACCAGCAGCTTTGGTTACTGAACCGAGTTCGAGGATTTCGACTTCTCGAGCGCGCCGAGGAAGGCTCGCGCCCACCGATCGACGTCGTGGGCGAGGACCTGGCGACGCAGTGCGCGCATGCGACTGCGACCGGTTTCCGGGTCCTGTGTCAGGGCTGATTCGAGGGCGTCCTTGACGCTCTCCAGGTCGTGTGGGTTGCACAGATAGGAATGAATCAATTCCGCTGCGGCACCCGCGAATTCGCTGAGCACGAGGGCCCCGTGAAGATCGCTGTGGCAGGCCACGTACTCCTTGGCCACGAGGTTCATTCCATCGCGCAGAGGAGTGACCATCATGACGTCCGCAGCCACCATGAAGGCCATCAATTCGGCCCGGGGAATGGGTCGATGGAGGTAATGGACGACCGGGTGGCCGACCTGTCCGTACTCGCCGTTGATGCGGCCGACCTGTTGTTCGACGTGCCCGCGCAATTCGATGTAGCTCTGCACTCGCTCGCGACTCGGAGTTGCAAGTTGAAGCATCACCGTCCGGTTTGGATCCATTCGGTGTTCCGCGAGGAGTTCGAGCACGGCGTCGAGGCGGACGTCGATGCCCTTGGTGTAGTCCAGTCGGTCCACGCCGAGGATGATTTTGTCCGGATCGCCGAGTTCCTTCCGGATCTGTTGCGCGCGCTCGCGAATGTCCTTGCGTTTGCTCAGCTCGTCAATCTCGTTGGACGCGATCGAGATCGGGAACGCGCCGACTTTGACCGAGCGATTGCCCATCTGGACCTCGCCGAGCCGGTTCCGGATGCCGACCGCACCGCGGGAGGTTTGCCGGCCAGCCAGGCGCTTGGCGAGGTAGAGGAAGTTCTGCGCACCACCGACGAGGTGGAAACCGATGAGGTCGGCACCGAGCAGGCCCTGCACGATCTCGGTTCGCCAGGGCATCTGCATGAACAGTTCGACCGGCGGGAACGGGATGTGCAGGAAGAACCCGATGGTGACATCGGGCCGGAGCATCCGCAGCATCTTGGGGACGAGCTGGAGCTGGTAGTCCTGCACCCAGACGATCGCGCCCTCGGCGGCCACCTTGGCCGTTGCCTCGGCGAACCGGCGATTGACCTCGACGTAGGCCGTCCACCACTCCCGCACGTACTTCGGCTTGACGATGACGTCGTGGTACAGCGGCCACAACGTGTCGTTGGAGAACCCCTCGTAGTAGTCGAGAACCTCCTGCGCCGACAGCCGCACCGGGTGCAGGTCGATCCCGCCCTCGATGATCGGCTCGACATCGACATCGGCGACGCCCGGCCACCCGATCCAAGCGCCGGAGTTGTGTCGAAGAATCGGCTCGAGAGCCGTCACCAAGCCGCCCGGACTTCGCTTCCATCGAGAGGTCCCGTCCGGGAGCTTCTCGAGGTCGACCGGAAGTCGGTTCGCAACGACGACGAAATCCGAGCCGCCGGTCACTAGTCGAGCCTGCTGCTCGGTCCGATTCCCAGCATCGACAGCAGCATGCGGCACTCGTCCGCGTCCGTTGCGTACGCGGCAACCACGCGCTGGGCCTGGCGAGCGGTCTCATCAGTGAGGGGTTCGATGTCCTCGTCCGAGATCACTGCCGGTTCGGTGGGTTGGGTCATTGCGGGGATTCTCCTGGTAGGGCGATCGTATTGTCCGACTCTATCTCTACTTGGCGCACCGCTTTGTCCTTTGCCGTCGGTGCACATCGCGTCACTGGAGTTGAACGCCGTATCTCTTGAGTCGAACACCGTATCGCTCGGCAGAGTGCCCACCCGCAACGCAGTTCACACGCGCCCGAGCGCTACGGTGGTTCACAGTCTGCAAACCGACATTGGGGGAGGACTGTCGATGCCGATCGCGACCGTCAACGGAATTCCGATCAACTACACGGTCAAGGGTTCCGGTCAACTCGTCGTGATGATCATGGGAACCGGGAGCCCGGGCCGCGTGTGGGACCTGCACCAGACTCCGGCGCTGGTGAAGGCCGGGTACCGCGTCTGCACCTTCGACAACCGCGGGATCGCGCCGTCGTACGAAGCGGCACACGGCATGACCATCAACGACCTGGTCGCCGACACCGCGGGTCTGATCAAGCAGCTCGGTGGTCCGGCCTACCTGGTCGGGACGTCCATGGGTGCCCGCGTGGCCGCCGAAGTGGCGCTGGCGCACCCGGAGCTCGTGTCGAAGGCCGTGCTCATGGGTGGGCACGGGCGATTCGACCAGTTCCAGCGCACGCTGTCGGCCGGCGAGCGTGAGCTCGATCAGAACGGCGTGAAACTGCCGGCGAAGTACCAGGCAGCGGTGACCGCGGTGATGAATCTGTCCCCGGCGACGTTGGCCGACGAGCGGGCGGCACGCGACTGGCTCGACATCTTCGAGTTCACGATCGGCGCACCGTCGGCCGGCGTGAAGGCCCAGCGTCGAATGGACCGCGAATTCAACCGGGTCGACGCCTACCGCGGAATCCGCGTTCCGGTGCTGGGCATGGCGTTCGCCGATGATCGGATGATCCCGCCGTACCTGACGGAGGAAGTCGCACAGGCAATTCCGGGTGCACGCTACGTTTCGATCCCGGACACCGGGCATTACGGCTACCTGGAGAAGCCTGAACTGGTCAACAAGGCCATGCTCGATTTCTTTTCCGCTTCTTAGCCTGCGTACCGGACACCTGCGCGCGATAGCGTAACCTCGATAAGTGCGTGTCCTTGGCCGCCGGCGCTGCCGGTTGTCCGAGGAACTGAAGTCTTTGACTGCGATTTGTGAGGTGAGATGAGCACCAACCCGTTTGACGACGCGGACGGCCGATTCTTCGTGCTGGTCAACGACGAGGAGCAGCACTCGCTGTGGCCGACGTTCGCTGACGTCCCGGCTGGATGGCGTGTGGTCTTCGGCGAGGAGAGCCGCGAGGCCTGCATCAAGTACGTCGAGGAGAACTGGACGGACATGCGTCCGAAGAGCCTCCGCGACGCGATGGCTGCCGACGAAGCCGCGCGCTAACCCTTTCCCTCTGATTGCCCGGTCCTCACGAGGGCCGGGTAATCGGATTTTCGCCTCCTTAGCTCAGTGGTAGAGCACCGCTCTTGTAAAGCGAAGGTCGTCAGTTCAATCCTGACAGGGGGCTCTGTCGTTCAGATCGAGCATCCGCGCAGGCGTCCCAAAAGTGCGCGGTACCACGGCTGGTGTCCGTCGGTGAGCGTGATCGCTCCCACCAGTCGTGCGCGGATCCGCTCGTGACCCAGGTCGTTCGGATGGAAATTGTCCGAGATGCCGCCGAACCTGGCGAGTCCGGCCGGACCACGATTCTCCGGATTGTCGAACAGATCGCTCAGGGGCCGGAATGTGCCGCGGCGGCTCAGGCATTCGGATTCGATGATGCGGTCGTAATACTGCGCGAACCGCGGTTCGCGCAGACACCGAGGCAGACCAGTTGCACCAGCAGTGAGTTCACGCGAATCGCGTCCAGAAGCTTTTCGTAGTCATTGCGGAAGATGTTGAGAGTTGACCTGCCGGCGTCGTTTGTGCCCTGTTCGACGGCCGCGAGGTCCCAGTCGCGGCCGATCGTTCCGAGGTCAATCGTCGATGCGGTGTAGGCGACGGCGCCGACTACCTTCGCATCGACCGAGTGGACCGTGGCGAATTCCGCACCTGGGCGTGCCGTACACGCAGTCTTCGACATCGAGATCGCCGTGGCCAAAATGATCGCGGTGACGACGAGGAACAGGATCCAAGCCGACCGGCGAAGCCCGTCCGGGCCGATCCGCGGCATCTTGGTCGTCACTTGCCAAGTATGAAGACCGGTTGGTTTGTTTTAAAGTGGTGAACGCTGCGGCGGCGAAAAGCTCGAAAAGCTGCTCGGCTATGGTCGATCCATCAGTCCGACATCTGCAGGAGTCCACATGTTCGCTGTCACCACCGCCACGGTTTCCGCACCGATCGAGAAGGTCTGGAGCGTTGTCGCCGACCATGAGGGAATGGCGAAGTGGGGTCCGGGCCGCGGACTGAACGTCACGCTCACCCAGGCGGGTTCGCCGGACCGCAATGGCGTTGGTGCGGTGCGCCGGCTCGCGCCGGCCATTCCCGGCCCGGCGATCGTCGAGCAGGTCACCGTTTTCGAGCCGAACAAGCGCCTGCAGTACAAGGCTCTCGCCGGCGTTCCGCTCAAGGACTACTTCGGCGACATCGAGCTTCGCGAGATCCCGAACGGCACCGAGATCGTCTACCGAATTTCCGCGACCGAGCGCGTGAAGCTCGTCGAGCAGCTCGCCTGCAAGGCGATCTCGTTCACGCTGCTGAAGCTGCTCGTGCAGCAGATCAAGCGCGGCTAGCTCGTCCATCGGTTACCGAATGATGCGGCTGACCAGGCGCATCATTCGGCAGCTGCGGCAGTTACGGAGTCGTCGTCTCTTCGACTTCGATCGTCGTGGTCACGACCTTCGGCTTCCGGGCGGCGCTGAGCAGTCGCGCACCGGGGAGCTTTCCCGCCACATCGCTGATCGCGCCGCTCGCGCTGATGAGGCCCTTCGACGCGTCCTGAAGGCCTTCGACGGTCTTCCCGAGGTTCTCGATCGCCGGCAGCAACGCGGACATCGTCTGGCTGAGCGTCACCAACTGGTCGAGAGCTCCGCCCGGCGTGACGAGCTTGTCGAGCGCGGACTCCTCGGCGACCAGCCGCTCGACGATTCCGTTCTCTTCCAGCAGCTTTTCGGCGATTCCGCCGGGTGCGGTGAGCCGTTCGAGAATGCCGCCGCGGGCCGTCAGCCGATCGACGAGTCCGCCCGGTTCCAAGGACTGCTCCACGACGCCGCCGGGCTCGAAGAGTCGGTCGACCGGACCGCCCGGCTCGAGGAGACGTTCCACCGCGCCACCGGGAGAGGTGGCCGCGTCGATCGCTCCGCCGCGGCGCATGAGCATGTCCATCGGACCGCCAGGTCGCACAATGCGACCGACTGCGCGGTCCTCTTCGAGGAGGCTGGCGAGGCGACCGGCGAGTTCGAGTTGGTTGCCGGCCGGCGGCTCGCCGGTGATCGCACCGACCGAAGCTCCGAGCGCGTCGCGGGCGAGCTTGATCGAGCCCTCGGCGATCATCATGGCTGAGTCGGCGACCGAGACCGCGGCCTTCAGCGGTGTTAAAGCAATCGACGTGATGTTCACAGCTGTCTCGACCTTTCCGCAGCCTGCCTGATGGACCTGAGTCTAGGTCCGCGGCGTGCGTCGTCGGGAGCTTACGGGGTGCACGTCAGGATCGTCGTGGACTCCTGGTACTTCGAAATCCGGACGGTCACATCGATCGTCCACTGGCCCTTGTTTCGCAACGTCAGCGGGGCGGTGAATTCTCCGTTCGACTGCGCGGTCACCGGCACATCGAGGGGTCCGATGCCGGCGGCGGTCACCTGGGCGGTGATGGTGGGCGCCTGCACCTGTGCTCCGTGGACCATGACGGTCACGGCGTTCTCGCCGAGTCGACAGGGCGCGATCGCGGTGTGGATCATGACACCGTTCTCCTGTTTCATCACCATGAGCTGCTGCACGGGCAACGTCGGATTCAGGTGAACGAGCACACCGGTGAGCGCCGCGACAACCAGCAACACCACGCTTTCACTACGCAGCCGTGCCGAACTCGGGGTGCTGAGGCGTTGTCGGTTGACGTACGCGATGGCCACGGCCACGGCAACGAGTGCGACCTTGGCGATGAGCACCTGGCCGTACCCGGTGTGGAACAGCGCGTGCCATGACCCGACGATTCGCCACCCGAGGATGAGCCCGGTCGTCACGAGCACGCCGAGCAGCCACGCCGCAAGCCGCGAGAAGCGGCCGATGACCTCGGCGATCTCGGGCCGGCGGAACAGCACGACGAGTCCGATCAATCCGCCGATCCACGCGCTGACCGCGAGCACGTGGATGAGGTCGGCGCCGATGACGAGGATCGGCGGACCGAAAGTTCGCGAGTGACCCATTGCCGGCAGCGACGCCAAGCCGGCGGTCGCACCGGCGATGCGGATACAGCGGTTACGGAAGACTGTCGCGACGGTCGCGCCGACGATTCCGAGCACTGCCATCGCCCCGGCGCCAGACCGCAGGCCCGAGGCCCAGGGAGTTACGGCGAAAAGACCCGAGAGTCCCGTGCCATCCGCATCGAGTTCGAATGCCGGCAGGCCGACGACCAACCCGACCGCCGCCGTTGCGGTGGCGGCGACACCGATCCCGCGAAGACGAGTGTCGAACACCTCGCGAGCCACCCAGGCCTGGAACAACGCGAGGCCGCAGGCGACGAGAAGGCCGATGTAGGCCAGCGCCTGGGCTATCCGAATGAGCCAGGTGACACCCGGATGGTCGGTCTCGGCGACCGCGTTTGTGGCGCTCGGGTGGCCGAGCGAGAACGTCAGCGCACCGGCGATTGGGTGGCCGTCGTCGGAGATGACGCGCCAGCTCACGATGTATGAACCCGGCGCGAGGCCGGGCGGCAGAGACGCGTGCACGACAGCGTCGACCGTACGCGCCGAAAGCTGCTGGGGGCTGCCGGTGCTGACGATGCTCACTTCCCGCACCGTGACCGGTTCGTTGAAGGTGAGCGTGACGTCGGCGGGCGCGGACGAGACGACCTGCCCGTCACTCGGGGTGGTGGACAGGAGAACCGCGTGCGCCGAGGCGGGTGCTGCTGCTCCGAGGAACAGCAGCACCCACATCATCAGTGCCGCGGAGGCACGTTTCATTCCTTCCGGCTGCGGATGGCCGCGAAGAGCCCGAGAGCCGCGCCGATCGCACCGAGCCCGAGGCCCACGAACGCGATGTCACGCGTTCCGTTGTCGGTGGAACTCTCGGTCGACGCCGTGTTGCCCTCCGCCTCGGCCGCGGTGAGCGTGATCGTCGGAGCCGGGTGCGCAAGTGCCTCCGGGTCCTGTCCCGGCGCCGGGGTCTCGATCCAGCCGGTCTCGCCGACCTGGCAGGTCTGGATGACCGGGAAGACGAGTTTGTCGCCGGCCTTGCCCGCGGGCAGTTTCACCGAGAGTTCGAACGTGTCGCGGTAGCCGTCCGGCAGCGGTGCGTTCGCGGTGTACACGACTTCGCTGACCCGCTCGTTGATGGTCTTGCCGTGGCCGATGTCGAGTGGTGCCGAGAGCGGGGTCATGACCTTGTTGATCGTCCAGTTGTAGCCGATCATCGCGCTCACCGTCGGGATCGATTCGGGCATCTGAACGGAGACCTTCGTGGTGCCCGAGCCGTCGCAGCCGTGCGGGACGCTGAACTTGAGCACGGTGTAGCCGCCGGACGCCGTGGAGTCCGCCGAGACGGTGACGTGCGCGGACGCGAGGGGTGCGGTCACCACGAGCAGACCGCCCGCGAGCGCGAGCGAACGAGTGAAAATACGCATGGGTTTCAAGCCTTTCGAGGACCTGTGAAATGCACAGGTGGGAGGACCGATCTCGGCAGATGCCGGTCGATGACAACCGAAGGGTGTACCGGCATGGCACGGCCCAGAACACTGGCGATTCGCGCCAGATCACGTCTCGACAACGCGTTTGGCGGGGAATCGCCAGTTTTTCGGGCCGGACACACCGGGAACAACTGGCCGAAGCGTCGCAGCGTCAGCCGCGACTTTCGGTCAGACGAAGGCAGGAAACAGGGGAGGGCCGCGCCGGGAGAGAGCTCCCGAAGCGGGCCGGGAGGCCGGCACCGGACGCGTGAAAAAGATTGGTGCGCAGGATGATTCCGGAAGGAGGACGCCGACCGTGAAAGCTGTGACGTGCCGGGTCGCCCAGTTCCACAGCGTCCACAGCAAGCGGTCGCCGTAAGCGATGACGAGTGCCGTGAGGAAGGCGGCGGTCAAGTGACCAACGGTCATGGCAGAGCTGCTCGCGTGCTCGACCATGTGGTCCATCGGATCGGCGCACCACGGCGGGCACCATTGGGCGATCGAGTGGAAGCCGAATTGCGCGAGGCTCAAAACCCCAAACGTCGCGAGGAGGTTCGCCCGGGTGAACGTCACGGCGTAGGACGCGCCCACCGCCACCACGGTGGCGGGGAGGAATGCCCAGGACTCGGGCTCGTGGCCGCCCGCGAGCATGTGGGACGCGGCTGCCAGCGAAATCATCACCGAAGCGAGCACAGCAGTGCGCGCAAGGCGCACGAAGCCCGACCCCGGTGACGACATGGGCGCCAGATTAGTCGCTCGGGAGTTGCTCCGTGCTGACAGTTTCCGGCTTCGACCGCCCGCGGGCTCCCATGAGCCACTTCCCGGGCATCTTCGCAACGGCTTCCGCAATCGGCAGGACCGACGAGCGGAGGATTGCCGTCGACTCCTGCAGAATCTCGACACTGCGACTCAAACGGTCCACGCTCGGCGCGAGGTGTGCCACGGTCTCGGAGACGCTGACCAGTTGATCGATGGGACCGTTCACGGCGACGAGCCGCTCGATGACCCCACGCTCACGAACGAGAACCTCGAGGATTCCGTCCTTCTCGACGATCCGGTCGACGACGCCACCCGGCTGGGTGAGGTGATCGACGGCACCGCCGGGGGCCGTCAGGCGATCGACGAGGCCTTGTGGTTCGAGAAGCCGCTCGACGACCCCGCCGTCGGCGGTGAGGCGTTCGAGCAGGCCGTCGGGGGCGGTCAGTCGGTCGAGCAGTCCATCGGGGGCAGCGAGCCGATCGACGACGCCGCCCGGTTCGAGCATGCGTTCCACCGGACCGCCCGGGCGGAACGCCTGGACAAGGGCCCGGTTGTCTTCGAGCAACTGCATGAATCGCACGAAAGCTTCGACCTGGGGTGTTCCCGTCGGGGTTCCGGCGTGCAGGGTCTTCGCGGCTTGGTTCGTCGTGACGCGAGCGACGCCGATCGACGTCTCGGCCAGGACCAACGCCGAGTCGGCGGCGGCGAATGCGGCCTTGACCGGCCCGGAAACGAGCGAGCTGACGTCCATGCGACTCACTGTACTGCGGCGGTACAGACTGTCCCTTCCATTAGTTCACAGGAACTTTGCAGGTTTGTCGCAGGTATCCGGCAGGGCGTTGATGCACGGTGGACGGGTGAGCAACAGTGGCGACCAGACTCGATCCGAGCAATCGCAGAAGACCCGCATTCTCGTGGTCGACGACGAGGAGATGATCGCGGAACTGCTGTCCGTGAGCCTGCGCTTTCAGGGGTTCGACGTCGCGACCGCCTCGAGCGGCATGGAGGGTCTCGACAAGGCGAAGACCTTCCGTCCGGACGCGCTCGTCGTCGACGTCATGATGCCGGGCATGGACGGCTTCGGCCTCCTGCGGCGCCTGCGTGCCGATGGCATCGACGCTCCCGTCCTGTTCCTCACCGCCCGCGACGATGTCGCCGATAAGATCACCGGGCTCACCCTCGGCGCGGACGACTACGTGACGAAGCCATTCAGTCTCGAAGAGGTCGTCGCTCGTCTTCGCGTGATCCTGCGCCGCTCCGGCCGGACCACCGAGGAGCAGAAGCCCGGACGAATCGCCTTTGCCGACATCGAACTCGACGACGACACCCACGAAGTGTGGAAGTCGGGGGAACCGGTCTCGCTGTCGCCGACGGAGTTCACCCTGCTGCGCTACTTCATGGTCAATGCCGGCAAGGTGCTGTCGAAGCCGCGCATCCTGGACCATGTCTGGCGCTATGACTTCGGCGGCGAGGTGGGCGTCGTGGAGTCCTACGTTTCCTATCTGCGCCGAAAGGTCGACACCGGCGATCGGCGATTGATCCACACCTTGCGAGGCGTGGGTTACGTCATGCGCGAACCGCGGTGATTACGGTTGCCAGGGCGAGCGTGGCGACGGGAGTGTGACACAGCGTGATCAAAGGAGTTCCGCTACGGGTGACGCTCGTAGTGGCTCTTGTCGTGCTGTCGGGGCTGGGACTCCTGCTGTCCGGCGCCGCGGTCACGTCCGCAATCGAGCAGTCGCTCATCAGCCGCGTCGACGAGCAACTTCAGGGTGCGATGCGCGGCTGGGCGAACCCGAACGGCAACCATCGGCCACCCCCAGTCGACAACGGCCTCGGCCCGCGCCGCCCACCCAGCGACTTCTTTGTCGAAGTGCAAGACAGCACAACGGGATACGTGTTCCGGATCAACGACATCGGCGGCTCGACCCCGGACCTTCCGGAGGATCTGCCAGACCGCCCGACGACCGTCGGGTCGACCGATCACGGCGATGGGCAGTGGCGAATCCTGAGCGAAACCACCGCCGCCGGCACGACGATCGTCGGCCTGCGGTTGCGGGAAACCACAGAGACCGTCGACCGGCTCGTGGCGCTCGAAATCGGAATCGGAGCACTGGTGCTCGCGACTCTCGCCGTCGCTTCGCATTTCGTCATCCGACGCAGCCTTCGACCGCTCGTACAGGTCGAGCACACGGCCGCCGAAATCGCGGCCGGCGACCTGCACAGTCGCGTCCCGCTGCCGAGCGACCGCACCGAGATCGGTCGATTGGCCGCCGCCATCAACGGCATGCTGCACCAGATTCAGGTCGCGTTTGCCAAGACCGAGGCGTCCGAGGAAGCCGCTCGCCGGTCCGAGGAGAAGATGCGGCGCTTCATCGCGGACGCGAGCCATGAACTTCGAACTCCGTTGACGACCATCCGCGGCTTCTCCGAGCTCTACCGTCAGGGCGCGAGCTCGGATATGCCGATGCTGATGAGCCGCATCGAGACGCAGGCCAACCGGATGAGCGACCTCGTCGAGGATCTGATGATGCTCGCGCGCTTGGATGCCTCGCGCCCGATCGAACAGGAGCCGGTCGATCTCATCGCCCTCACGACCGAATTGGTGGGCGATCTCGCGGCCACCGCGCCGGATCGGACGATCGAGCTGCACGTCCCGGCGGGCGATGCGGAAGTCATCGGCGATGCCAGCAAGCTTCGCCAGGTGTTGGTGAACCTCATTCGAAATGCGCTGGTACACACGACCGATGACGTCAAGGTCTCGGTCCGGACGGCCGATGAGCGGGTGTACGTCGACATTGCCGACAACGGGCCGGGCATGACTCCAGACGATGCGGCGCACGTGTTCGAACGGTTCTATCGGACCGACACGTCGCGAACGCGGGACAGCGGCGGCACGGGCCTCGGTTTATCGATCGTCGCGGCGCTCGTGACGGCCCATGGGGGACGCGTGACGGTGAAGACCGGGCCGGGTGAAGGCTGCGTGTTCACCGTCGACCTGCCGGCTGCGGTGTATGCCGACGATTCCGAATAGTGACGCGCCTGTTTGTTGAACGCTTGATCGCTTGCGCCGTTGTGGGGTACTCAAGACCTGTGGCACCTCCCGAGACGGTGATTCATCTGCAGACCCCGGCATCAGCGCACCAGTTGCCGGTGATTCGCGCTGTGGCAAGCACCGTGGGGATGTCGGTCGACCTCGACCTCGATGTCATCTCCGACATTCAACTCGCGATCGACGAGGCGTGTACGCAACTGCTTCGCCGCTGCATGAACGGCGCTGTGCTGCACTCGACGTTCGAAGCACTGGGCAACGGATTGCGGGTGACTGTGGCCGCGGCGCCGGTGCGAACGCCGGTCGCCCGCGACAGGTCATTCGGCTGGGACATCCTCGACACCGTGACCGACAGCATCGAACTCAACGTTCTCGATTCGGCGGTACTCGCGTTGTGGTCGTCGTCCGATCAGCCCGTCGGTTCGATCAGCTTCACCAAACTCGCGCCGAAATAGGTGTTTTATCCGCATTGCGGGGGTACCACATTTCCGGGACAACCTGATGTTGGTACGAACTGGAGGTGCGCTCAGCATGACGACGACCGTTAAGCCTCACGCGAAACCAGCCACGTATTCCACGGCCCTTCCCGTGTCGGATGACGCCGTCACGTACAACGATGTGGATCCGCTCTTGGTTCGGTTGGCCGCTCTCAGCGAGGACGACCCGGCTCGGGAATTGTTGCGACGCAGAATCATCGAAATCTGTCTACCGCTCGCCCGGCACATCGCATTGCGCTTCAAGGGGCGTGGGGAATCGATGGAGGACCTCGAACAGGTCGCCCGGATCGGACTCCTGCAATCGATCAACAGGTTCGATCCGGAGCGTGGTGCGAGCTTCATGTCGTATGCGGTTCCGACGATGATGGGAGAGGTTCGCCGGTTCTTCCGCGATCGCAGTTGGTCACTTTCCGTTCCTCGCTCGGCGAAGGAGAATCACCTCCGGATCGGACCCGTCGCCGACGAGTTGACCGCAAAGCTCGGTCGCGCTCCGAAGATCAGCGAACTCGCCACCGAGATGAACCTCGACCGGCAGGCGGTGACCGACGCGCTGCTCGCCGGCTACGCCTACACCGCCGAATCGATCGATGCGCCCTCGGCGAGCGGATCCGACGAAGACCGGCCGATTGTCGACCGGATCGCCGCCGAGGAAACCGGATATGAGCACGTGGAGCAGGCGCTCAGCGTGAAGCCCCTCCTCGCGCAGCTGCCGGCGGACGAACTGGCGATTCTCCGGATGCGATTCTTCGAAGAGATGACGCAGTCGCAAATCGCTCAACGCCTGGGTTGTTCGCAAATGCAGGTGTCGCGCAAGCTGGCCCGAACTCTGGCGTTCCTGCGCGAACACGCCGACGCCACGTGATCAGTCCATCGCGGGGCGAAGCGCATCTACAGCCTGCGGCCGCGTGGGCACAATCGTCAGGACATCGGTCAGGTTTGTGATCGCGAGCGGCCGAACAACCGCGCGTGCCGCCGCGACGATGACGAGGGCGCGGCCGAGTCGGTCCTGCGTGCGGACGAGGCTTTCCACACCCGCCGACGCCAGGAAGTCGACGTCGGACAGATCGAGGATGAGTGCCCGCGGGTCGCGGGCGAGGACCGCCTCGAGCGTGGAGTCGAGTGTCGGGACAGTCCCGATGTCGACCGCGCCGGCAACCGTCACGAAAGTGATGCCGTCGTCGACGCTATCAACGACGGTGAGTGAGTTTGTTGATCCCAACGGGGGCCATCCATATCAGTCGCACGTGAGTGTTGGTGGCGACTGACAACCTGCTGGTCGAGGACCGGCGGAGCAGAATCGGGGTTCACACAGCCACGCGTTTCGCGCAGGCGCAGTCGCCTGGCTGTGTGTTCAACCGAGTTCCATGATACCCGATCGAAACCAGGCTCATCGTCCCGAGAAAAGCCAGGTCAGCTCAGTGTTTTCCGATGCTGGTCAACCACTCGGCGAGCGACCTCCGCCAGTTTGACGTTCGTTCGTTGCGACGCGGCTTTGAGCAGCTCGAAAGCCTGCTCGTCGTCGATCCCGTGGATCGACATCAAGAGGCCGATCGCCTTGCCGATCTCGCGGCTGTGGGTCAGCCCGCCGAGTAGCGAGTCGGACTTCTCCTTGTGGGTCCGCGCCGAGACCAGGATCGACGCGAACGCGGCGACGATGACGGCCTGGTCCATCGCGGCGGCATCGAAGGCGTCGACGCGGTCGGCGAACAGATTCAACGCGCCGGTCTTGGTGGAGTCCGTCCGGATCCGGAACGCCATCGCCGAACGGACGGGCGTCGATGCGAGAACCGCTTTGGACAGGTCCGGCCATTGGCTGGGGGCGGACAGGTCGTTCTCGAGTTGTACCGACTCGTCCTCGATCGCGTCGACGCACGGTCCCTGTTGGAACTGGCGTTCCAGCTGATCGACGGCCAAGGCCACATCATCGCTCGCGGCCGCGGTGAAGTACCGCCCGCCCTCGCGCATCATGAGGCTGGCGTGGTCGCAGCCCGGGATCAGCATCGTCGCGGCGACACACAACGCCGACGCGATGTCGTCGAAGCTCTCGTGTTCGTACAGAACCTGGGCGAGATTCTGCAGGACCGTTGCGGGGTCGGCCGCCGGCGGGTCTTGGCTGGTCACGCTTAGCGGAATACCCGAGGGGCCGGTCACTCAGACGCTTCCGCGTACCCGAGCTCGGTGAGCGCGGCACGGATCTTCGCAGCGGCCTCCTTGCGGGACTCGGCGGTCGAGTTCGCGTCCGCGTTGCTGATGTTGAAGTCGCCGAGGTGGAACGCCGGGAAGACGTGCACGTGCAGGTGCGGGACCTCGAGTCCGGCGATGAGCAGGCCGGAACGCGGTGCATCGAAGGCCTTGCGGCACGCCTTGCCGATGGCCTGGGCGACCCGGGTGAGCCTGGCGAACACCTCACCGTCGACGTCTTGCCACTGATCGATCTCGGCGCGCGGAACGACCAGCACATGCCCTGTGGTGACCGGTGCGATCGTCATGAATCCGACGAATTCGTCGTCCCTCCAGACGAAGTCGCCCGGAATCTGACCGGCGATGATTGCGCTGAATACGGAAGCCATGCATTTGAAGCTACCTGCCAGCTTTCCTACAGGGCAGGCGGAGCCTGTCTCGCCATCGTTGTGTCCATGACCACACGCACCGTTCCCGCGGAACCGCCCACGGTTTCCGGTCCGACCGAGCCAGCTGAGCTCGGCGATGACCGGAAGCAGTGGGGGACCCTGCCCGTTCTGGACGTCGTTATCCCCGTCTACAACGAACAGTCCGACCTCGAGCCCTGCGTTCGCCGGCTGCACGAGTACCTCCGTCACGAAGTGCCGTACCCGGCGCGAATCACGATCGCGGACAACGCGAGCACGGACGGCACGCTCTTCGTCGCGCGGCGTCTCAAGGCCGAATTCGACAATGTCGAGGTCGTCCACCTCGAGATGAAAGGGCGGGGACGGGCCTTGCGTGCGGCGTGGCTCGCGTCTCCGGCGAAGGTCGTCGCGTACATGGACGTCGATCTCTCGACCGGCCTCGATGCGCTCATGCCACTGGTCGCGCCGCTGATCTCGGGCCACTCGGACGTCGCGATCGGAACACGGCTCAATCGGCGGTCGCGGGTGGTCCGCGGACCCAAGCGCGAGTTCATCTCCCGCGGCTACAACCTGCTGCTGCATACCGCGCTCCAGGCGCGGTTCTCGGACGCACAGTGCGGGTTCAAGGCGGTGCGGTCCGACGTGGTTCGCGAGCTGTTGCCCCTCATCGAGGACGGCGAGTGGTTCTTCGATACCGAACTGCTCGTGCTCGCCGAACGCGCCGGACTGCGCATTCACGAAGTCCCCGTCGACTGGGTCGATGATCCGGACAGCCGGGTGGACATTGGCGACACCATCAAGAAGGACCTCAGGGGAGTCTGGCGGCTGAGCAAGGCGCTGCTGACGGGACGACTGCCGATCGCGAAATTGCGTGCGGCTATGGGCCGCGAACCGCTCGTTGCCGGTGTGCCCGAAGGGATGCCGGCGCAGGCGCTGCGCTTCGGAATCATCGGCGTGGTCAGCACCATTGCCTTCGCACTCTTCTATCTCGCGCTGCAGCCGATGTTCGGCGCCCAGATTGCGAACTTCCTGTCGTTGCTCATCACCGCGATCTTCAACACGGCCGCGAACCGCGCGTTCACCTTCGGGGTCCGCGGATCGGACGGGCTCGCCAAACACCATCTACAAGGGCTGGCGATCTTCGGGTTCGGACTCGCGATCACCTCGGGCGCGCTGTTCGGGCTGCATCACTACCTGCCGTCCGCGACCCGGGAGGTCGAGCTCATCGTTCTGGTGGTCGCCAATCTGATCGCCACGATCACGCGGTTCATCGGTCTGCGTTGGGTTTTCGCCGGAGGTTCGGAATGAGCGCGGCGGTGGTGGAACGCCCAAGCGAAGAGGCGCCAATGTCGACTCCGGGTCGGAGGCTGCCCTGGGAGCCGGCATTGCTCGGAATTCTTCTGGTCGGCACCGCGGGTATGTACCTGTGGGCGCTCGGTGACTCGGGCTGGGCGAACTCGTTCTACTCCGCGGCGGTGCAGGCCGGCTCGGTGTCGTGGAAGGCGTTCTTCTTCGGCTCCTCGGACGCGGCCAACTCGATCACGGTCGACAAGCCACCGGCTTCGCTGTGGCTGATGGCGCTATCGGTGCGCGCCTTCGGCCTCAGCAGCTGGAGCATCCTCGTGCCACAAGCACTGCTCGGCGTCGCATCGGTTGCCCTCACCTGGGCGACCGTGCGCCGCTACTTCGGTGCCGCTGCCGGGCTGCTCGCCGGTCTCGTGCTCGCGCTCACGCCGGTGGCCGTTCTGATGTTCCGATTCAACAACCCGGATGCGCTGCTCGTGTTCCTCATGATCGCGGCAGTGTGGGCGATGCTGCGCGCCGTCGAGGAGGGCCGGACGAAGTGGTTGCTGCTGTGCGGCGTCTTCGTCGGATTCGGCTTCCTGACCAAACAGCTGCAGGTCATGCTCGTCGTCCCGCCGCTTGCTCTGACGTACCTCATCGCGGGTCCGCCGAAGCTCGGCAAGCGCATGCTCCAGCTGTTCGCTGCCGGTGGCGCGATGATCGCGTCGGCTGGCTGGTGGATTGCTGCGGTCGAGCTGTGGCCGGCCTCGGACCGGCCGTATATCGGTGGGTCCCAGACGAACTCGATCCTCGAACTCACTCTTGGGTACAACGGGCTCGGCCGGTTGACCGGCAATGAAAAGGGCAGCGTCGGCCCCGGCAGCATGGGCCGGGAGGCGTTCGCCGGCGGCCAGTTGCCCGCGGGGTTCGAGGCCTTCGGCGGACCCGGGGGAAGGGGAGGCGGCATGGGCTGGGGCGACACCGGCATCTGGCGGCTCTTCGAGCCGGCCCAGGGCGGTCAGATCGCCTGGCTCATGCCCGCCGCCCTCCTTCTTCTGGCGGTCGGACTCGTGCTCCGGGGCCGTGCTCCGCGCACCGACCCGCGCCGGGCGGCGCTCGTTCTGTTCGGTTCGTGGCTAGTGGTGACCGCGCTCGTCTTCAGCTTCATGGCAGGCATCTTCCACGCGTACTACACCGTTGCGTTGGCACCCGCGGTCGCGGCGCTCGTCGGTGCGGGCGGGGTTCTCGCGTGGACGCATCGCGATCGCCTGTGGGTGCGCATCGCTCTGGCGCTCACCGTGTTCACCAGCGCGATCACCTCGTGGGTACTGCTCAGCCGGTCCGCGGACTTCGCGCCCTGGGTCAAGTGGGTGGTGGTGATCGCCGGACTGTTGGCGGCGACCGGCTTGTTGGTCCCGGCGCGCCGTACCGCCGTCGCCGTCGCGATCGCCAGTGTCGTGACGGCCCTCGCCGGACCGACCGCCTATGCCGCGGAAACCGTCGTCACTCCGCACGACGGATCGATCGTCTCGGCTGGTCCACGCGTCGAGGGCGAGTTCGGCATGGGCGGCGGTTTCCGGATGCGGGATGGCGCCGGGCGTCGGGGCATGCTGCCTCCCCAGGGAATGGTGTTCGGCGGACCAGGCGGATTCCCCGGTGGCGGCCTCGCCGGCGAACGCGGATTCGGGATGGGTGGCGCATCGGGAGGACTTCTGAACGGAAGCCGTCCGTCCGCTGCACTCACATCCCTGCTCACGGAGGACGGCGACTACTACACCTGGGTGGCGGCCACGATCGGCTCGAACAGCGCTTCGGGGTACCAGTTGGCGACCCAGCTTCCGGTCATGCCGATCGGCGGTTTCAACGGCAGCGATCCGTCGCCGACGCTGGCCCAGTTCAAGAAATACGTCGCCGAAAAGAAGATTCACTATTTCATCGGTGGCGGAGGTTTCAGAGGCGGCATGGGTGGGAACTCAGACATCACTTCCTGGGTAGAAGCCAACTTCACATCCACCACCGTCGATGGCGTCACCGTGTACGACCTGACGAGTCCGAAAGCGTGAGTTCGAGACTGCCCCGCACCTGCGATCGCGGTGCGGGGCAGTCACATACGCAGGTCCGGAGTTGCGCATTCAGCGATTTCACAGCCGCCGGACATGACACTCTGCTTCCGACAATGGGAGCAGTGTCATGAAGGTCCTCGGCAAGAACATCGAGCTGAATCCGCGGCGGTGGGGTCTGCGGGTTCAGTCGGCGCTGATCGTTGCCGTCATCGTGGCCGCGACCGTTCTCGTCTACGCGACGTTCTTCGTACTGACGATGTTCGAGTCGCTGACCAAAGCCGCTGATACCGCCGCATCAACGCGCGCGGATCAGGTGGTTGCCCAGTTCCGATCCGAACCGCCCGGGCTTTTCGACGCGGTTCCCTTCACGACCGACTCGAATATTCTCGTCGTGCAAGTCGTCGACGATCGCGGCGTGGTCATCCAGGCATCGACGGGCAGCCCACCGATTCCGTTGACGGATCGCCGATATCAGGGGCCGCCGGACCGATCGGAAACCGCGCGGGCCGATCGGCGTTTTCGCGACCTGCGTCTGACCACCGCCACCGTGACGTACGAGGGCCGCGCGTACCAGGTGATCGTCGCCACGAGCTACCGCGACATCTTCCACAACGTCGAACTCGCTGCCACGCTAGCCGCCATCGGCAGCCCCTTCGTGGTCGCGATCGCCTGCCTCGCCACGTATCTCGTCATCGGCCGGTCGTTGCGGTCGGTCGAATCGATTCGCGAGCGCGTTTCCTCGATCAGTAGCTCGAAGCTGTCCGGACGGGTTCCGGTTCCCGAAGCGAAGGACGAGATCGCGGCCCTCGCAGAAACGATGAACGAGATGCTCGCGCGACTCGAGGCCGCGCACCGCGCCCAGCAGAGGTTCGTCAGCGACGCCTCACATGAACTGCGCAGCCCCTTGTCGACGATCACCGCGGCGCTGGAGGTCGGGGCGATACATCCGGAGCTACTCGATGCCGAACTCGTCCAGACGACTCTCATTCCCGAGTCCGAGCGAATGCGTCGTCTCATCGAGGACCTGTTGTTGCTCGCCCGTGCGGATGAATTCGGGATCCCGCTCAAACTCGTCGATGTCGATCTCGACGCACTGGTGGAGGACGAGGTTCGAAGAGCGCAAACCGCCACGACGAAATCGATCGTGACGTCCTTGGCGCCGATTCAGATCCAGGCTGATCCGGCGCAGCTTGGACGCGCGATCCGGAACGTCATCGACAACGCGATCAAGTACGCGTCGGCGACGGTCACGGTCAATCTCGTCGGTGAGCCGGGGCACGCTCACCTGACGATCGCGGACGACGGGCCGGGCGTTCCCGAGGCGGAGCAGGCACGGGTTTTCGACCGGTTCTACCGCGTCGGCGATGACCGTGGGCGGGGGAGCGGTGGTTCCGGACTGGGCTTGTCGATCACCGCGGAGATCATCGCCGCGCACCGCGGCAGCATTCGCCTCGACGGTGGATCCGCGGGTGCGATCGTACACATCGAACTGCCCCTGACCAGCTGAAACTTACTTTCAGCGGTTTCACAGCGGCACCTCGGCAGACTGCGTATAACAGTCATTTCGCCGAGGAAGGCCGCACGATGGACAACGAGGAACCAGACAAAACGCAGGAGATTCCCGCCTCTGAACCGGCTAAGCCGTCGTTTCGTCAGCGTGCCCACGATCTTCGTCAGCGGGCCCAGGGCCGGTGGTCGACGATGTCGGATCGGTCGCGTCTGATCGCGATCATCGCGGCGGGCTTGGTCATCTTCGTGGTGGGATTCGGCAGCGGACTCGCCGTCGATGGCGGCCGCGGCCACGGCTACGGACACCGGGGCGGTGGCTGGTGCGACAACGAGCGCTCATACCGTCACCATCACCACCGCTGGGACTGCCCGCCGACGACCACCACGGCACCGACCACGACGACCACGGCGCCGACCACCACCACGACCGCACCGACGACGACGCCGAGCCCGGCGCCTACGCCGTAGGCGAGGTGGTCGACCGTGTGGAACTCCATCATCAATCCCGTCCTTCGAATCTTCACGCGATTCGATCGTCGTGAGGAAGAGTTGGTCGACGCCGTCACGTCGTCGACCGCCCCCGGCGACCTCGACGCAGCGATCGACTCGATCGACGATTTCGCGCGTAATCGCAAGTGGCTCATGAACGTCGGTGACGAGAAGGGTGCGATTCTCGATGCTGCGATCGTTCGGGCCCAACCGCGGTTGTTGCTCGAACTCGGTACCTACATGGGCTACAGCGCACTGCGTACGGCCCGGGTGATGCCGGATAACGCTCACCTGGTCACTCTCGAAGTCGACGCGGCGCGCGCGTCGATGGCACAGAAGATCCTCGCGCACGCCGGTGTCGCCGACCGGGTGACCGTCGTCGTCGCGGGGTTGGGGGACGCGATGAGCGATCTCGGATTCGCGGCAGGCTCCGTCGACTTCGTCTTCGTCGATCACCGGAAGGATCTCTACCTTCCGGACCTGCAACGAATCGAAAGGTCGGGCTGGCTGCATCCGGGATCGGTCGTCGTTGCCGACAATGTGAAGTACCCGGGTGCTCCGGAATATCGCAGGTACCTGGCGAGGGCCGAAGGTCGAACGTGGCGCACCGTGACCCACCACTGCCACGCTGAATACCAAACGGTGATCCGGGACATCGTGTTGGAATCACAGTTCCTCGGATAGTTCTGCTCCAGTGACAAGAGAGGTGCGCACTTGCGCGTGTTGATCGTCGATGATGAGGTGCGTCTGGCCCACACCCTGGGTCGCGGACTATCCGCCGATGGTGCGGTCGTCGAACTCGCCCACGATGGTTATGCGGGCCTCGAAGCGGCGACCGCCGGCGAATTCGACGTCATCGTTCTCGACATCATGCTGCCGGGTCTCTCTGGCTACCAGGTCCTGCGCCAACTGCGCGAGCGCGAGATCTGGACGCCGATCCTCATGCTGTCGGCCAAGGACGGCGACTACGACCAGAGCGATGCGCTCGATCTCGGCGCCGACGATTACCTGACGAAACCGTTCTCGTACGTCGTCCTCATCGCGCACCTGCGTGCGCTGGTCCGCCGGGGTGCACCGGAACGGCCCGCGGTGCTGACCGTCGGGTCGCTGAGCTTGGACCCGGGCAGCCGGAAGGTCATGCGCGGTGACGTCGAGATCTCCTTGACGCCAAGAGAATTCAACGTCCTTCTGTACCTCATGCGGAACAAGAACTCGGCGGTCACCAAGCACAACATCCTGACGGCAGTGTGGGACGTGAACTACGAGGGTGACGGCAACATCGTCGAGGTCTACATCGGTTACCTCCGCCGCAAGATCGACGTTCCCTTCGGTACGTCGACGATCGAAACGGTGCGCGGTGTTGGCTACACGGTGACCGACGAAGCGTAGTCCAGGGCTGAGTACCCTCGGATCCGTGCATGAGTTCTGGGAGTTCGCCGGCTCGTACTGGTGGCTCGTCTTCGTGTTCGGTGGTGCCGTCGGCGGTTGGGCGAAGTCGGTCGCGGTCTACAACGAGAAGCGCCGCCAGGACAAGATCGAGATGCTCCGTATCAAGCACGGCGCGAAGAATGCAGCCCTCGAGGAATCTCGCGTGACGGACAAGCGCATCGATCGGGCACTTGCCGCCCACGATGACATCAACGCCCGCTGGTTCGCCTACGAAACAGATGCCCTCAAGGTCATCGAGTTCCCGCTCATGACCGACATGCGTGAGCCGTTGACTGTCGCATTCCACGAAGCCAAGTCCGTCGCCGACGATCTGCGGCCGACCGACCGGGCGGCGTTGAAAGTCCCCGCAGAACTCGAGCGCTTCGAGAACGCAGTCCGGGACTTTCGGCTCGCCTTCGACATCGCCGAGCGGGAGGCGCAGCGCCAGCAGCAACGGGGGTTCAGCGACTCCGAGCGCAGCGCACTCGACCGCGCCCGCAAGCTCATCAACGTCGCCGCGGACGACGGTGCGACCGCGGCCGAGCGGCAGGCCGCGTACAAGAAGGCGCGCAAGGAACTCGACGGGCTGATCGTTCTGCCGAAGCCGGCGACCGACGCCATCGAGACCCGGATCGCGGGCGCGCTGGAATCCGGGCGTTAAGCCGGTTCGGGTCGCTTCGACCTCTCTCGCGTGACGTCATGCCACGGGCTCCACAAGAACCAGCTCGGTAGTGCGGCGGCGAGCCGGGGCATGCCGCTGACTTCGATTCGGCCGTCGCTCACCGCTTCCGCCCATTCGGCGTAACCCTGGAACACCTCCGCGAGTGCGGGCGTCGAAGCGGTCACCGTGAGATCGACATCGAATCCGGGGTGTACCTGGCAGACGGATACCTCGCCACGGTCGAGCACGAGCCACAGGACTTGCGACGCTGGACTGGTGTGCCGGAATTCGACGACGGTCCGCCGCGGCGGGAATCGATCGGGCCGGATGCGGCGATGCATCCACCACGTCAGGGTGATGGCGTCGACGTCGTGCGGGCGCAGCTCGTCGAAGAGCCACTCGACGGCCCATCTGCCCAGACTGTCGATGACGCGTTCGAGGTCCTTGCCGGCCGGTGTCAGGTGGTACTCACTGCCACGGCCCGTCGGGGATGGCCAGGTCTCGACTACACCCTTGCGCTCGAGGTGTCGCAGTCGTTGGACGAGCAGGGCACGCGATATGCCGCCGAGCCCACGCGCGATGTCGTTGAACCGGGTGTTTCCGATTACGAGCTCGCGAATGATCAGCGGCGTCCACCGGTCTGCCACCACGTCGCTGGCGAGCGCGACAGGACAGAAGTTGCCATATTCGGACATTTTTCGATCGTCGCACCGGTGGTTCATTTTGTGAACCAGCTGGGTTCGATTCGTGCACTAGATGGGAATGTTCGCAAACCGGACAGTTGGATGCATGACCACAACACTTGCTACCGCACCCACGCAACTTCGCGACCGACTGGCCGAGATCGGTCCGCAGATCGCCCGTCACGCTGCCGAACACGACGTCAACGGCACGTTCGTCGTCGAGTCGTTCGACGCGCTCAAGGCTGCCGGCCTGCTCAAGGCTGCGGTTCCGGTCGAACTCGGTGGGGACGGTGCGACCATCGGCGAGATCGCGGACCTGCAGCGACAGATCGCCCACTACTGCGGGTCGACGGCGCTCGCATCTTCTATGCATCAGCACGTCGTTGCGTTTACGGCCTGGCGGTACCGTCGCGGCCTTCCCGGAGCCGAGGCGACGTTGCGCCGCGTCGCGAACGAGCAGATTCTGCTGGTTTCGACGGGAGGCGGTGACTGGACTCATCCGCGGGGAGACGCCACGAAGGTCGAAGGCGGATACCTCGTCAGTGGACACAAGCGTTTCGCGAGCCAGTCCGTCGCCGGCGCGGTGATGTCGACGATGTTCTGTTACGACGACCCCGAGCAGGGCAAGCGCGTTCTCAACATGGCCAGCCCGTTTGCATCACCCGGCGTGCGGATCGCCGACAACTGGAACACGTTGGGCATGCGCGGCACCGCCAGCAACGACGTCATCCTCGACAACGTTTTCGTGCCGGACGAGCGGGTTCTGGCAAACCGTCCCTACGGCGTCGTCGATGGACCGTTGCAGGTCATCGGCAGCATCGCGATGCCGATCATCGCCGGCGCCTACCTTGGCGTGGCCGAGGCGGCCCGGGACGCGGCGGTCGCGAGCGTCGGCGCGCGAGCGCATGACCCGCTCATTCAGCGCCAGGTCGGACTCATGAACCACAAGTTGCAGGTCGCCGGGTGGGCGCTCGCGGGTGCTCTCGCCGAGGTCGGGGACGATCCGGGACCGTCGATGGACGCCCTCTTCGCGGCGATGACGGCGAAGTCCGAGATCGCCCGCGCGGGCTTCGAAGTGTGCGATCTCGCGATGGAGGTCGCGAGCGGCGGCGCCTACTTCCGCGGCTCGGTCATCGAGCGTTGCCTCCGCGACGTCCGCGCTGCGAAGTTCCATCCCTTCACCCCGGAGGAGACTCTGCTGCGGTCCGGAAAACTCGCGCTGGGGATCGGCTAGGACGCCGAGGACTCGGTCGCCTGCAGGTAGGAACCGACCTTCAGCGCGCGCATGATCGGCCGCGCCGGGATCGGTGCCCACTTCGCGGTCGAGTCCTCCATGACGAGCGGACTCGTGTACCGACGCTCCTTGCCGAAATGAACCAGCGTGAATTCGCCTGCAGCACAGATGTTCCGTACCCAGTCGACGTTCTTGCCGTAGGGCAGTCCGATGCGGATGACGCCCTTGGATCGCACGACCGCGACGGGCGTCTCGTAGGTCGTGCCGGACTTGCGCCCGACGTGCCGGATCACCGCGTACACGGGCGCATGTCGCGCGACCGGCAGGATCAGTTTGTTGAACTGCTTGGCACCTTTGGGTACTGGAAGCGGCATAGGGACCATCGTTGCAGGGCGGACGGTTACTCAAAACCCCTACTGAGCCGTAGTCTTGCATTCCGTGCGCGTACTGGTGATCGGCTCCGGCGCTCGGGAGCATGCCCTGGTCAATGGTCTTCTTCGCGACCCGTCGGTCACCGAGGTGGTGTGCGCGCCCGGCAACGCCGGCATCGCAGTCGTCACCAAGACGGTTCCCGTCGATGCGTCGTCGGGTGCGGCGGTCACCGAACTCGCCCAGCAACTCGCCGCTGACCTCGTGGTCATCGGACCCGAGGTGCCGTTGGTCCTGGGTGTCGCCGATGCGCTGCGTGCGGCCGGCATCCCGACATTCGGTCCGTCGCGCGAGGCGGCCAGCATCGAGGGCTCGAAGGCTTTCGCCAAAGACGTCATGGCCGCCGCCGGAGTGCGGACCGCGCACAGCGAGGTCGTCGACAACCCGGCCAAGCTCGATGCGGCGCTCGACCGCTTCGGCCCGGTGTGGGTCGTCAAGGACGACGGACTCGCGGCCGGTAAGGGCGTCGTCGTGACCCCGGATCGTGCCAAAGCGCGCGAGCATGCCGCCGAGTGCCTCGAGATCGGGCACCCGGTACTCCTCGAATCGTTCCTCGACGGTCCGGAAGTCTCGCTGTTCTGCCTGGTCGACGGTAAGACGGTGGTTCCGCTGCTGCCCGCACAGGACCACAAGCGCGTCGGCGACGGCGACACCGGACCGAACACCGGTGGCATGGGTGCGTACACGCCGCTCCCGTGGCTGCCCGACGAGATGGTCGACCGCATCGTCACCGAGGTGTGCGAACCCGTTGCCGCCGAGATGGTCGAGCGCGGATGTGGCTTCTCCGGGCTTCTCTACGCCGGTCTCGCGATCGGTAAGGACGGCCCGTCGGTCGTCGAGTTCAACTGCCGCTTCGGTGACCCGGAGACCCAGGCCGTGCTCGCGATGCTCGAGAGCCCGCTCGGCGAACTGCTGTATGCGACCGCGACCGGAACGCTCGCCAGCGCGGAGAAGCCGCGCTGGAAGGACGGATCTGCCGTCACCGTCGTTCTCGCCGCCGAGAACTACCCGGGCCGCCCGCGCATGGGCGACGTCATCACCGGTGCGACCGGCGCCAACGTTCTGCACGCCGGCACGGCGAAGCGCGACGAGGACGACGCTGTGGTGTCCGCCGGTGGCCGCGTCGTGAGCGTCGTCGGTGTGGGCGAGGACTTGGTCGCAGCGCGCGATGCCGCCTACGCAACCCTCGCCGGCATCAAGCTTCCCGGCGGGCACTTCCGCAGCGACATCGGCTTGGCCGCGGTCGAGGGACGCATCAGCATCTGATCAGCTGGCCGGGGCCTGCGAGGTCGGGGGCGCCGGCGGTGGTTCGATCGTCTGCTCGGTGGTCGTCGGCTCGATAGTCGACGGTGTAGTGGTCGAAGGCGAACTGGTCGGCGACTCGGTAGTCGTTGGCTCGGTAGTCGATGGCGCTGTACTGACCGTCGTTTCGGGTGCTGCCGACGTTGTTGTCGGCTCGTCCGTTTCCGTCGGAGCGGACTCCCGGACCGGTTCTTCGGCGGGTGCCGGCTCGGGACGTGGCGAGTGGACCGCGTCGACAACCGCAACCGGGTGTGGTTCTGGAACGGGGCCTGGCTCGAGGTGGAACGTCGTGGTCGGCGTCGCCGAGACCGGGTGGGATTCGAGCGGCCTGCGGATCGCGTCGGCCACCTGCGCTTGGGCGACCGCCCCCGACTCGGTTTCGAACACCGATGTCAGTGCGAGGCTGCCGAATCCGATGAGGACCGCGGTGGCGGCGCTGGCCAGGAGCATCCGGGGGATCGGCGTGGGTCTGGTCGACCGTTCGGCGGTGATCGCCGCTCCGCGCAGAACGATCGTCGAGGGTGTGCGGTCCGTCGCGATGGGCAGGCCCAAGCTGTCGGCGATCTGTTGGACGACCTCACCCGGCACCGCGCTGGTCAACAGCACGTAGCTGACCTGCTGCCGCGCGAGGCCCGCGTCCGTGAGTTGATGACGGATGAGGTCGGCGAGGTGGATGTCGGCGGCGGTTTCGAGGGCACGTCCGGCCAGGCTCAGGGTCCTGCCGACCTGGACCGTCGCGACCGCGGAGACACCGGACTCGACCCCGCACACGACCACGAAGCCGTGCGGAGACACCTCCGGCGAGTCCTGCAGCCACTGCACCGCGGCGATCGGTGCGGGGATCAGGACGGTGGATTCGAGCCCGGCGGAATCGAGCGCGGCGCGCGCTTCGGCAACCTGTTCCGTGGAGAACCGTGCCGGATAGCTCACTGCCGCCGTCTGGCCGGCGAAGACCGCGGCCGCGCTCGCCGCCTTCGCGGAAAATGTCTGCCCGGTGACGGGAATGTGCCAGGAGTCGTTGCCGGACAGAGCTATTGCGTGGTCGTCACCAATCGTGATGCCAACACTCATCGCCCTATCCGCCCCTTACATTCGCTTGAAATGTTGCTTAGCCTGTCCTAACTTAACTTGCGATGTCAACCTGAAGGAGGGATTGCGATGACGCCTGCATCACGACGCGCGTCGGACGATGTCGTTGTCCATCTGCCCTCGATGCACGAGGATTCGGTCTCCTGGGGCCCCGAGCATCCGGTCCCGGCCAAGCACGAGTGGTTCGCGGCCGAACCCGCCAAGCCGGTCGGAGTTCTCGATTCGCCGATCCTGACCGCGGTCGTGTCGGTCGGTGCGTGCGCGGGCATCGGCGCCGCGATCTGGATGTCGCAACATCTCACCGTTGATCCGGCTCTGCGGATGGCCGGACTGTTCCTGCACCTCGTTGCGCTGGCGATCGGGTTCGGTGCGGTGCTGATCGCCGACTATCACCTGATTCTGTGGGTGCTCGGTCGCTCGACGCTGTCCGATGCGGTCCGCTCGGCGGAGCGCGTGGGCCTCCCGATCTGGGTGGGTCTCGCCGGGCTCGTGATCAGCGGAATGGTGCTCAGTCCGGTGCTCTCCAGTGTGTTGACGCAGGTCAAGGTCGTTGCCGTGCTGGTTCTGACGGTCAACGGAATACAGGCGATGGCCCTCGGCCGGAGGATGGGAGAGGTGGGCTCCGGGACGCTGCCGATGGGGCTCATGCTCCGCGGTGGCCTGACCGCGACGATTTCGCAGATCTGCTGGTGGATCGCGGTGGGGGTCGGCTTCTGGAACGGTCAACACTGAGCGCGCACCGAGTGACGAAGGTCCGTCCGCGTCAGGGCGTCGGTAGTGCCGCGGAATCGGACTTCTGGCCCTAGTCGCGAGGGCCGGAGATGCGTTTGGATTGCGGAGTGGTCCGAACCCTGCATGTCGATCATCGCAACCCATGAATGCCGCTGACGCGTCGGCAGTCCTCGACCGTGCCGGATTGGATGGCCTGGTCGGTGTTCTGATCAAGCTTGGATACCGGGTGATCGGGCCGACGGTGCGCGACAGTGCGATCGTCCTCGCCGAACTGGGCTCCGGAGCCGAACTGCCGGCGGGTTGGGGAGTCGACACCGCGCCCGGTAGGTACCGGTTGCGGCGGCGGACCGATG
>JAJFUQ010000105.1 GCA_021372355.1 Nocardiaceae bacterium
TCGCGGGCGCCATCGAATCGGCTCATTGGATGGGCATCCTGCATCGCGACGTCAAGCCTGCCAACGTCCTCGTCACCGCCTACGACGAACCCCAACTCGCAGATTTCGGCATCGCACGCGTCCCAGGAGGATTCAAGACCTTATCCGGTGCCATCATCGGATCACCGGCCTACATTGCGCCTGAGGTATTGGCGGGCGAACCGCCGACCGAGCGCTCAGACGTCTACGGCCTGGGCGCCACACTCTTCACGCTCGTCACGGGACACGCGGCGTATGAGCGACGTGCGGGCGAGGGCGTGATGGCGCACTTCGTACGAGCTACCGAACAGCCGGTTCCGGACCTGCAGCGCCTCGCCGTCCCGCTAAACGTGAGCGCGGCAATCGAAGCGGCGATGACTTCAGAGCCGGCAGATCGTCCGCGCACCGCAGCCGAGTTCGGCCAACTGCTGCAACACGTCCTGTCCGATCACGGTCTGCCGCCCGAGAGGATGGCGCTGCCGGCGGACGTGAACCACGAGAGGCCGAGCGGCCGGTTTCCCAGTGTCCTGCCCCCCACCGCTCGCTCAAACCGTGACTCTGCCCCGACGGCCGCTCCGGAACGTCCGCATCCTCGTCGCGGCGTGCCGGTTCACAAAGCGGGTGAACTGCGCCGAGACCGGCTGATCGACCTGCTGAGATCATCGCGTCGACGAAAGATCGTTTCGATGATCGCACCCGCCGGTTTCGGGAAGACGACCCTCGCCGCTCAGTGGCGTGACACGTTGATCGCGGACGGAGAATCTGTCGTCTGGATCCCGATCGGGAACGGCGGCACATTCGACTCCGACCTCGCCGATGCCTTCGTTCGCACCCACCCGGAATTCGCCGACACGACGCTCCACGGCGTCGGGTTGGTCCGGGCGATCGTTGAGCACCTGCGTCACAGTGGCGCCCCGCTCACCCTGTTCCTCGACGGATACGACCGAATCCACGACGACGAGACCCGCGACTGCGTGCAGGTCCTCGTCGACTCCGATTGCCCGCGGCTCAAACTCGTGATCACGAGCCGAACATCGCTGCCGGAGACAGCCGACGACAGCTTCGAGATCGTCGCAGACGCACTGCGGTTCGACCCTTCGGAGTCCGCGGAACTGCTCGTCCGAACCTACAACTTGACGCTGTCTGAGGCTGAGACAAATGACCTGGCAGCTGCGACCGGTGGGTGGGCGACCGCACTTCAACTCGTGGCCGTCGCGCTCGGCGGTGGTATCGACCCCGCCGACGCCACAACCGCACACATGGTGCCGGGTGCCGCTGAGCGCGCGGCGAAAGCGATTCGCAGGGTGCGCGGGGGCCCGGAAGCCGTCGCCGGCTTCCTCATCGACAATCTGCTGAACTCGATGGAACCGCGGATGGCCGACTTCCTGCTGTCCATGTCCGCTGCGGACCTACGCGCGAACAGCCTTCAGCTGTCCGGAGATTCCACTTCCCGCAACCTGCTTGCGGCGGCCGAACGGCGAAATCTGTTCGTACACCGGACCGACCCCGACAACTCGTCCGAGTTGATCCCCCCGCTGACCGCGGAGCTCCTCCGGAAGCGGCACATGCGCAATGTGACAAGGACGCATTGACGTCGCACTCACGCAGCGCGCTCCCGCGCGGGTGGCGAATCAGTCGGCCATTTCATGTTCCGGTGCCGTCGGCACGATCTGTACGTTGCGTACGCCGTCGACGGTGCGCGCGAGCGAGGCCACCAGACGCCGCTCAGCCTCGTCGGCGAACGCCCCGCTGACCTCGACGATCCCGTTGACGACATCGATCGACCACTGACGTCGGCTTCCCGCGTATTCGTCCAGCAACGCCCGGATCTTCGACGCAATGCCCCGGCCCTCGTCGACCATGCTGCGCAGCAGGTCCTGGCGGGACACCATGCCGACAAGCAGGCCCAATTCAACCACCGGCACGCTGCGTAGCCGTTTGGCCGCCATCCGCTCGGCGAGGTCCACGACATCGGTTGTCGGGCCGACCACCTCGACTGGGACGGTCATCACCTCGGACACGAAGGCGTTGTCGTCGACTGCTCCCATGGCATCCGATTCGGAGATCACGCCGACGACGAGGCCGCCATCGTCGACGACCGGCAGAAGCGCGAACCCGGTTTTGGTCAGCTTCGAAATCGCCTCCCGGACCGTCGTTTCGGGCGTCACGAAAACAGCGGGCCTCGTGAAGATGTCGCGTACCAACATGGAAGCGCCTTTCTCGGTTGTGAAGTCTGCTTCCAAAACTAAGGACGCCACCGCCCCGTGGATGCGGTCGTCGGTCCCCAATCAAGGGGACCTTCGTACGTGCTGGTGTGATCGTTGGATAACGAAGGACTTTGGTCACCAGGACAGGTGACGAAACGCGAGGCTTTTGTCCTCACACCCGACATAGGCTTGGGACGTCAACGTGCGTCCGCTGGGAGTTCATCCATGGTCAAGGTATTTCTTGTCGACGATCACGAGGTCGTGCGCCGCGGTCTCATAGGTCTCCTTCAGACCGACCCCGATCTCGATGTCATCGGCGAGGCGGGCAGCGTTTCGCAGGCGCTCGCCCGGATTCCTGCGCTGCAACCCGACGTCGCCGTGCTGGACATCCGCCTACCCGACGGCAACGGCATCGAACTGTGCCGGGAACTGCGCTCCATGCTGCCAAACCTGCGCTGCCTGATGCTGACGTCGTTCACCGACGAAGAGGCGATGCTCAACGCGATTCTCGCCGGCGCCAGCGGATACGTCGTCAAAGACATCAAAGGTATGGAGCTCGCCCACGCGATCAAGGAAGTCGGCTCCGGAAAGTCGATGCTGGACAATCGGGCTGCCGCCGCGTTGATGACCAAGCTGCGGACCCGCACCGAGGAGGCCGACCCGCTGTCGGGCCTGACCGAACAAGAGCGGACCCTGTTGACGCTGCTCGGCGACGGCCTGACGAACCGCCAGATCGCCGCGCGAATGTTCCTCGCGGAGAAGACGGTCAAGAACTACGTGTCGCGGCTGTTGGCGAAGCTCGGGATGGAGCGCCGCACGCAAGCTGCCGTCTTCGTATCGAAGCTCGATCAGCACAAGCCACAGGAGGCGTAGCCCCTTTCGCGGTGACCGAGGACCCTCCGGCCCCGGGACTCACGCCCCTGATGTGCGCACTCGCGATGCATGACGATCAACCTGTCAGGCGCCCACAGCGTGGCGTTCAGGCTCGAGAGAGGCATCCTTATGCGTGCAATGGTTTTCCATGGTCCCGGCGAGAAGTCCTGGGACGAGGTCCCCGATCCGGAAATCCAGCACGCGACGGATGCGATCGTCAGGGTCGACGCGGTCACGATCTGCGGTACCGATCTGCACATCCTCAAGGGAGACGTGCCGGAGGTGACTCGGGGCCGCGTACTCGGTCATGAGGCGGTGGGCACGGTCGTCGAGGTCGGCAGCGGTGTGGCCCGCGTCAACGTCGGAGATCGAGTGCTCATCTCCTGCATTTCTTCGTGCGGTTCGTGCCGCTTCTGCCGCGAAGGCCGCTACGGGCAGTGTCTCGGCGGCGGAGGCTGGATTCTCGGCCACTTGATCGACGGCACTCAGGCGGAGTTCGTGCGGGTTCCCTTCGCCGACAACTCGACTCACCCGGTACCGCCAGGTCTCACCGACGAACAGATGTTGATGATGGCCGACATTCTGCCGACGAGCTACGAAGTCGGCGTCCTCAACGGGCAGGTACAACCGGGCGATGTCGTCGTGATCGTGGGCGCCGGCCCGATCGGCCTGGCCGCGGCCATGACCGCACGCCTGTACAGCCCGAGCCACATCGTCGTCGTCGACGTCGCGGCAAACCGCCTGGAGGCTGCCCTCAAAGTCGGCGCGGACATCGTTCTCAACAGTGCCACCGACGACGTTCTCGACAAGGTACGCGAGCTCACGGACGGACTCGGGGCAGATGTCGCGATGGAGGCGGTTGGTCTGCCCGAAACCTTCGAACTGGCAGTTCAGGTCACCCGACCCGGCGGACATGTCGCGAACATCGGCGTCCACGGTGCGCCGGCGACCTTGCACCTCGAAGACATCTGGATTCGCGACCTCACCATCACCACGGGACTGGTCGACACCTTCTCCACACCGAGACTGACCAAGCTGGTCAGCAGTGGCCAACTCGACCCGGCGGCGATCGTCACACACCGGTTCACGATGAGTGAGTTCGACCAGGCCTACGACGAGTTCTCCCGAGCCGGCGAGACCGGTGCGCTCAAGGTCGTGGTGGTGGCGGAGCGATCGGGACCGGTCGCACATCCGCACCGTCCGCGCTGGTCGACCGCGGTGTGAGGAAGCGAGACTGCGGAGGGCCCCGATAACGGGGACGAAGGAACTTCGTCATGGTGACTTGCGCCACCGGCCCTTGGACGGCGACTTCCCTAGCGTTGATGGCATCACCTCAGGCCCGGGAAGCAACAGCGTCCCTGGCGCAGCATTCCGCTCGCGTTGCGCGCAAAGGGACCCACGTCCCCGGCACGGACTCAGCGCGTCATGCGAAAGGAGAATCCGGATGTACACGACCAAGAAGTGGGTCGTCGAGATCGCCATCGCTGAGCACGAGGGCTGTACCCGCGCCCAGGCCCGCCTGCACGAACACGACCATTCCGGTTTGGTCGGGGTCGGGTACGCGCGGCGAAACCCGGCAGACACGGACGTGCCGCATATCGGTGACGCACTCGCTGCTTCTCGAGCCCTGGCGAAACTCGCCCACGAGCTGCTCTTTGCCGCCATGGCCGAGCTCGAAAGATCGACGGCTACCCGGGTCTTTGTGAAGGCGTGAGCCACCGGCCTTTCGGTGACGCACCGCTGTCAGTGCGAATGGAGCCCTCTGTGGAAACAAAGACGGAACCGACGATGGGCGTCGGAGTCGCCGGAAAGAGCTTGTGATGACCGCGAACATCGACCCCCGTTATATCGACGGCGTCATCTTCGACTTGGATGGAGTCCTCGTCGATACCGCGGTTACTCACGCGCGTGCCTGGCGACGTGCATTCGCTCAGCTCTTCCCCGACTCGCCGATGACATCGGACGAATACCATCGCTACGTCGACGGACGTAATCGACTGGACGGCATCGCCGCCTTCCTCACCGCACGCGGGCAGGAATTGCCCGTCGGATTGCCTGACGACGAACCGGGAAAGCCCACTCATTTCGGGATCGCAAACCTGAAAAACCAGTTGTTCCACGAGGAATTGGCCGCGAACGGCGTCCGAACCTTTCCCGCGACGGTCGAACTCGTGCGGCAGCTGCAGGCAACCGGGCTGGCAACGGGGGTCTTCTCGGCAAGCCGAAACGCCGAGGCGGTGCTCGAAGCTGCGGGGCTGACCTCGCTCTTCCGGGTCCGGGTCGACGGCGTTGTCGCCGCCGACCTCGGACTAACCGGCAAACCCTCCCCGGACCTTCTTCTCGAAACCGCTCGTAGGCTCGGCAAGCAGCCGCGGCGCATCGCAGTCGTCGAGGATTCAATCGCCGGTATCGAGGCCGCCCGGGCCGGTGGCTTCGGCCTGAGTATCGGTATCGAGCGAACCGGTGCGGCGCCGCTCGGGGCCGATCTGACCGTTTACGACGCTGCCGACATCACGGTCCTCTCGATCGGCGGCACCCCGTGGACGCTGGCTTTCGAAGGCTACGAGCCTCGCCAGCGGAGGTTGCGAGAGTCGCTTCTCGGGCTCGGCAACGGCTACTTGTCCACTCGTGCGTCCTTCCCGGTGTGCTCCCCGGGCGGCCCGCACTATCCCGGGACGTACATCGCAGGGATCTACAACCGGCTGACCGACGAGATCAGTGGCCGGGAGACCGCGAACGAAAGCCTGGTCAAGGTACCGGACTGGCTGCCCTTGACGATCCAGACCGGCACATCGTGGTTCGATATCGACAATGCGCAGTTGCTCTTCTTTCGCCAGGAACTGAGCCTTCGCCGGGCCGTTCTCACCGCACGCTTCGCCTACTGCGACGACTTGGGGCACATCGTCGAGGTACAGAGCAGGCGTATCACGGCGATGAATGCACCGCATCTGTGCGCCGTCGACATGGTGGTCACCCCGAAGAACTTCAGCGGCGACGTTCGGATTCGAACGGGTATCAGGCACGATGTCCGAAACAGCCTCGTCGAACGTTACCGAGCACTATCGGACAAGCATCTCGACCATGTGCGGTCCGTCTCCCCTGCCGACGGAGTTCTCGCCGTCGAAACCCGGTCCACGCAATCCCACATCGATATCGCGGTCGCGACCCGCACGACGATAGACCGCGCCGCCGACTGGGACGTCCCGCACGACGCGGATGGCTTCTTCAGTCAGGAGGCGACGATCCGTCTCTCCGCAGGCGAGAGCTTCCGGCTGTGCAAGGTCGCCGCGATCTACACCAGCCGCGATCGCGCCATCAGCGAGCCATTCGAAGCCGCCGTCCAGGCCGTTGGTGACGCGCAGTTCGACACTCTGCTGGCCGGGCACGAACTGGCCTGGAGGCACATCTGGCGACAGATCGGAATCGATACCGGAGGCCGTGACGACGGGCAGCGGATATTGCGCCTTCACCTTCTGCAGCTGGTTCAGGCCTTGTCCCCGAACAGCGCGGACCTCGATGCCGGGGTGCCGGCTCGGCTGCACGGAGAGGCCTACCGCGGCCATATCTTCTGGGATGAGCTTTTTGTGGCGCCGGTCCTCAACCTGCGCAATCCGTCCCTCACCAGAGCGGTGTTGCTCTATCGCTACCGTCGACTCGACGCGGCCCGCCAGATAGCGCGCGCGAGCGGTTACTCCGGAGCCCTGTATCCGTGGCAATCCGGCTCCGACGGCCGCGAGGAAAGTCAGACCTGGCACCTCAACCCGCAGTCCGGGCGCTGGTCTCCCGATGCGAGCCACCTTGCGCACCATGCGGGCATTGCCGTCGCCTACAACGTCTGGCAATACTTCGAAGCAACGGCCGACATCTCATTCCTCACGCAGTACGGCGCCGAGATGCTCGTCGAGATCGCACGTTTCTGGGTCAGCCGCACCGTACGAGACGACGACACCGGCCGCTTCCACATCCGCGGGATCATCGGGCCGGACGAGTTCCACTCCGGCTACCCCGACGCGCCGCACGCCGGGATCGACGACAACGCGTATATCAACGTCATGGCGGTATGGGTCATCTTGCGTGCGCTCGAGGCACTGCACACGATCGCACGACGCGATCGCGTGGCGCTTCTCGAGTCCTTGGGCATCACCAGTTCCGACCTCGGCCAGTGGCACGAGGTCACCCACGAAATGTACGTCCCGTTCCACGACGGCGTGCTGAGCCAATTCGAAGGGTTCGCATCGCTGCAGGAACTGGACTGGGACGCCTATCGCGAGCGGTATCCGAATACGCAGCGGCTGGACCGGATCCTCGACGCCGAGGGCGATGACGTGAACCGCTATCAGGTGACCAAGCAGGCCGACGTTCTGATGCTGTTCTATCTCCTGTCGTCGGACGAACTCCGCTCGATGCTCGATCGACTCGGATATCCGATCGACGCCGAAACGATCACACGGACGATCGACTACTACGTGGCTCGCACGTCGCACGGTTCAACCCTGAGCGCGATTGTGCACACCTGGGTGCTCGCCCGGGCGAACCGCGATGACGCCGCTGGGTTCTTCCGCCAAGTGCTTTTCGCGGATGTCGCAGACCTCCAGGGCGGCACAACTGGTGAGGGGCTTCATCTCGCGGCCATTGCCGGCAGCATCGACCTAGTCCAGCGCTGCTTCACCGGAATCGAGATGCGGGGCGGAACGCTCATCGTCGGAGCTCAGTGGCCGGTGCCCCTCGGTGTGCTCGGATTCTCGATCCAGTACAGCGGGCATGTGCTGAACCTGCGCGTTCGCGACCGGGAAGTCGAGATCACGTCCCAGCCCGGCGACTGCCCGCCGATTCCGGTCGAATGCCGCGGTCGGACGACAATGTTGCACTGTGGTGGTTCCATCCGGCTGCGGTAGCCCCGCAACGCGCGAAATGTGGGGGGTGGTGCGCGAGTCGCGCACCAC
>JAJFUQ010000108.1 GCA_021372355.1 Nocardiaceae bacterium
TGGCCTGCACCGGGTCGATACCCGGCGGGATCGGGAGCAGCATCGCATCCGCCGGCAGTTCGACGTGGCTGGAGTAGCCGCCCCACAGGCCCGATCCGACGTTGGCGTCGACGAATCCGAACATCGTGGCGACACCGTTGCGGTCGCAGCGCCGATAATCGCCGCGGCGGCAATCGTCGCAGGTTCGGCAGGACCGGACACCTCGACCGCGACGCGCTGGCCGGCACTGACTCCCCAGCGCGCACTCGCGGTCTCGCCGACCTCCTTGACGACGCCGACGATCTCGTGTCCGGGGATGAAGGCGAATCCGGCGGGCAGGTGCCCGCTGAACTGCTCGTGGTCGGTGCCGCACAGACCGCACGCCTCGACGCGGAGTACCGCGTTATCGGGTCCGACGTCGGGCACCGCGATTCGGCGTCGTTCGAGCGTGCGGGGTTGCGTCAGGATCAGGGCATCGGCGTTCACGTGCGCGGGCCTCCCGACCGATATGCCCGAATGAGGCATGAAATCGATATTGTCACGTCGAGGGGACGCCGACAACCGTCGACGGTGGGCGTCATAATGGGGCGGTGTCCACCCCATCACGGCGCTGGGGGGCCTCGGCCCCGGCGGATCGCGACTCGGCGTGCGACAGACTGCTCGACGCGGCCGAGCGCTGCCTGGAGAAGCGGGGGCCGGGCGGCACGACCATGGAGGACGTGGGGCGCGAGGCGGGCGTGTCCCGCGCGACCGTGTACCGGTACTTCTCCAACCGTGAGGCCGTTGTCTCCGGCGTGATCATGCGAGCCACCGAACGCTACCTCGTCCGCATTGGCCCGACCGTCTGCGCGCGTGCCGAATTAGGCTCGGCTTTAATCGATTTCGTGGAGATCGCTGTGCGGGCGGCTCGTCGCGAGCGGTTCATCGGGATGATATTCGGCAGCGACGTCGAGTTGGCCGGCGTCGGCCTCTGCGAGGAGACGTCGACGTCCTTGTTCGAACTCGTCACCGAGTTCCTACGACCCGTCTTCGCGACCCACTGGACGCAGTTGGCGCCCGGCGTATCCGTGGATGACGCCGCCGAGTGGATTCTGCGCACCATTTTGAGCTTGCTCTCGGTCCGCGGGCCACGCGAGCGCAGCCGCGACGGCCTGCGCAGCTATCTGGAGAGGCTTCTACTGCCGGCGATCGTCGCGGGGACGACCGTAGTGTGAGGTGACATATTGAGCGTAATGTCTCAAAGCGTTCGCCCTTATGAGGAGGTGTCACCTTGCCCGTGGACTTCGCCGCGTTCAACGAACGCGTTGCCCACCAGTTGACCGACGCCACTGTGACGGCCGGGGGCCTCGCCGGCTACCTCGGGTTCCGACACGTCGAGTTCGTCGCCGGGCGCCTGGTGGCCGAGATGGACGCGCGAGACGACCTGAAGACGCCGTTCGGAAACCTGCACGGCGGCTGCCTGTCCGCGATGGTCGACCACTGCCTCGGAGTGGTGTTCTATCCGGTCATACCCGAGGGATCGTGGGTCGCGACAACGGAATTCAAGTTGAATCTGCTTCGGCCGGTGTCCGCCGGTACCTGCGTGGCCGTCGCCGACATCGTGTCGCTCGGAAGAACCAGTGGCGTGGCGCGGATCGACATCACGAATGACGGCCGCGCCGTGTGCGCCGCCCAGGGCACGGTCACCGTGGTGAGCGGGAGAGCGACCCCGTGACCGGACGTGGTGAGCGATGACCGCGGTGCTCGAACGCGTGCCAACCGGTGATGGAATCACCCTGGCCGTCGACTTCTACCGCTGCGATGCGCCGCGGGCGATCGTGCTGCTTCTGCACGGGGGCGGCCAGAGTCGACACGCCTGGGATCTCACGGCACGCCGACTGCGAACTCGCGGGTACACCGCGGCTGCCTACGACGCGCGCGGACACGGTGACAGCGACTGGGACCCGACGGGCCTTTACGACCTGGATCGACTCGGATCGGATCTGCTCGCGGTGCGTTCGCACCTCACATCCCGATCAACCGGAACACCTGTGGTGGCGATCGGGGCGTCCCTCGGAGGGATGACCGTTATCGGCGCGCACCTGCTGGCCCCCGCCGACCTCTGGGATGCCGTGGTTCTCGTCGACGTCACCCCGCGCATGGAGATGCACGGCGCGCGGCGCGTGGTGGCGTTCATGGCCGCGCACCCCGAGGGATTCGACGATCTGGAATCCGCGGCCGAGGTCATCGCCGCTTACACCCCGCACCGACCACGGCCGAGAAACGTCCAGGGGCTGCGCAGAGTCCTGCGTCAACGCCGGGACGGCCGGTGGGTGTGGCGCTGGGATCCCGCGTTCGTATCGTCGAATTTCCAGTTCCTGCAAGGTGATCCGCAGGACGGGGTAGCGGAGTTCGAGGAAATGAGCACGTTGCTGGT
This sequence comes from Nocardiaceae bacterium, assembly GCA_021372355.1. Taxonomy (GTDB): domain Bacteria; phylum Actinomycetota; class Actinomycetes; order Mycobacteriales; family Mycobacteriaceae; genus Smaragdicoccus. The sequence goes on from JAJFUQ010000108.1 coordinate 2,396, forward strand.
CGACGGCGCACGGCGGGTGTCCGCACCGACGCTCCTCGTCCGGGGGCTGCTGTCGGACGTGGTGTCCGAAGAGACGGTCAACGACTTCGTCGAACTCGTACCGCACGCGCGCACGGTCGACGTGACGGGTGCGGGCCACATGATCGCCGGCGACGACAACGACACCTTCTCCGAGGCGGTGCTCGACTTCCTCGACGACGTCGTCTGATCGTCGACGGGCAACGCCGCGATCGCCGCCGCGTTTATCCTGCTGGCATGCACTCGGA
>JAJFUQ010000119.1 GCA_021372355.1 Nocardiaceae bacterium
GAACGGAAGGAGAACGTCGGAGATCCGCGTGAACTCGCCCTGCCGCACGACGAGGTAATTCTCGTGGCAGCCATACGAATTGCCGGCTGAGTCGGTGTTGTTCTTGAAGAGGTAGATCTGGCCGCCGATTCCCTCTTCGGCCAGACGGTTCTCTGCGTCGATCAAGAGGTCTTCGAGGACCCGCTCACCGGCGCGGTCGTGCGTTACCAGTTGGGCGAGGCTGTCGCATTCCGCGGTCGCGTATTCGGGGTGCGAACCGACGTCGAGATACAGCCGGGCACCATTGCGGAGGAACACGTTCGACGAGCGCCCCCAAGACACAACGCGGCGAAAGAGGTACCGCGCCACCTCATCTGGGCTGAGACGTCGATGTCCGTGGAAAGTGCAGGTGACACCGAATTCAGTCTCAATACCCATGATCCGTCTCTGCACAATATCGACAGTACAGCGGTATAGGGCGTCGTGCCGGGGCATCACGGTGAGGAGGTTGCCGCGCTTACCGGGGCAGTTTCAGCCTCTTGAGCGACAACGCATTCACGGCGACGATCAGGCTTGACCCCGACATCGACATCGCCGCCACCTCCGGACGGAGCGTCAGCCCGAACGACGGCGCGAAGACGCCGGCTGCGATGGGCAGCGCGATCGTGTTGTAGCCGACTGCCCACGCGAGATTCTGGTGCATCTTGCGGAGGGTTCCCCGACCGATACGCAGTGCGGTCGGGACGTCGAGCGGGTCCGACCGCATGAGCACGATGTCCGCCGTTTCGATCGCCACGTCCGTTCCCGCCCCGATGGCGATACCAAGATCGGCCTGCGCGAGGGCGGGCGCATCGTTCACTCCGTCCCCGACCATGGCGACCGTGCGACCCGATGCTTGGAGCTCGGCTATCTTGGCCGCCTTGTCCCCCGGCAGCACGTCGGCGATCACGCTGTCGATGCCCAGACCAGCGGCGATCCGCTCACCGGTGGCGCGGTTGTCGCCGGTGAGCATCACGACCTCGACGCCCATCTCATGCAACGCGGTGACGGCAGCCTCGGATGTCGGACGCGGTGCATCAGCGATCGCGATGACTCCGACGACAGTTCCATCGACCGCGGCGAAGATGGCCGTGTGTCCGGTCGCGGCAAGGCGCTCGCGATCGGCCGCCAGTTCCCCGAGCGCGATCCCTTGTCGCTCGAGCATCCGCCGGTTCCCTACGGCCACGCGGCGTCCACCGACGCTGGCGATCGCACCTTCGCCGGAGACGTTCTCGAAGTCGACCGCCGGGACGACCTCGACGTCGGAGGCCCGCCGGATGATCGCCTTGGCGAGCGGGTGCTCGGACTCGCGTTCGACGGCGGCGACCAACCTCAGCAGTTCGGGCTCCGGAAACGCCGCTACCGTGACGATCTCGGTGACCTCTGGTTCGCCCTTGGTGAGCGTGCCGGTCTTGTCGAACACCACGGTGTCGATCCGCGCGGACGTCTCGATCGCCACGGCGGATTTGAACAGGACACCACGTTTGGCGCCCAGTCCGGACCCGACCATGATCGCCGTCGGCGTCGCCAGCCCCAACGCATCGGGGCAGGTGATGACCACGACCGTGATCGCGAACAGGATCGCCGAGGAGAACGGCCGGTCGGAGAACAGCAACCACGCAGCGAGGGTGAGCCCACCACCGACGAGCGCCACCAACACAAGCCAGAACGCTGCCCGATCGGCGAGTCGCTGACCGGGGGCCTTCGAATTCTGGGCTTCCTGGACGAGTTTGACGATCTGTGCGAGCGCAGTGTCCGAACCGACCTTCGTGGCGCGCACCCGCAGCGACCCATTGAGATTTATCGTCGCGCCGATGACGTCGGCACCCGACTCCTTGTGTACCGGCAGGCTTTCCCCGGTGACCATCGACTCGTCGACCTCACCGGAACCCTCCTCGACCCGGCCGTCGACGGCGATCTTCGCGCCCGGGCGAACGACGAGCAGGTCGTCGACCACCACTTCAGCGGTCGGCACTTCGACCTCGGCACCATCACGCACCACGATGGCCTTCGGCGGCGCGAGGTTGAGCAGGGCACGTATCGCGTCATTCGCACCACCCCTCGCTCGCATCTCGAACCAGTGCCCGAGCAGCACGAACGACGCGAGCATCGTCGCCGCTTCGTAGAACACGTCACCGCCACCGGTAAGCGTGATGATCAGCGAATATCCCCAGCCGGCGCCGATCGCGACGGCCACGAGAACCATCATGTCGAGGGTTCTTCGACGCAGCGCCCGGAACGCCCCGTCGAAGAAGATCCAACTCGAGTAGAAGATCACCGGCACGCTCAACAGAAGGGCGAACACATCTGTGCGCGCACCGAACGGGGTGGGCAGGTCCCGGCCGATCATCTCGGCACCCATCGGCGACCACAGCATGATCGGAATCGAGAACACCGCGGCCACGAGGAACCTGTTCCGCATGTCCGCGACCATCGACGCCATCGACATCCCGCCGTGGCCGCCGTGTCCCATCGCGGCGTGATCCATCGCCGCGTGATCGCCCATCGGTGGGCACAGGTGAGCGGGCACCGACTCCCCCGCACAGTGCAGTCCGCACTCGCGTACCCAATTCGACAAGTCCGAGACCGACGTCCGCTGCGGGTCGTACGTGACGGTTGCGGACTGAGCGACCGGGTTGGGCGAGACCTCGACAACGCCGGGACGTTGTCCGAGAACGGCTTTGGTTGCGGCCTGTTGACTCGCCCAGTGCGCTCCGCGGACGTCGAGTACGACGGTGGCAAGGCCCTGGCGGTGGTCATCCATGGCCTTAGACCGTCATCGTTATCGCGGCGGTGTGCAGGACACCGTCAATCTGGAATTGAATGAACAGCCTCCAGTTACCCGACTTCGGGAAGTTGGCGGCGAAGTCGAGTTCCGGTCCTCCGCTGTTGCCTGTCACCGGGTTCTCGGGGTGCAAGTGGGCGATCGCCAGGTCCCGCTCGTGGATTGCCGTGAGGTGCGCGTAGCTCTCGAGGTAAGGCTGCAGGTTGGTGACCGACTGTCCGTCCTTCGTGATCGTCACGGTCAATGGCATCCCGTGGCCGGCCATCATCCCCGAACCGGTGTCGAGGGTGACGGTGTAGCCGTCGGCGACCGTGCTCGGCGACGCTGCGGGCAATGGTGCATGGACGTAGTCGCCCGGCACCGTCACCGGCACGGACAGGATTGGCGTGACTGGTTTGCCGTCCTTCCCGTCGGCGGTGAACTGCGTGTAGAAGCGGTGGTTGCCGGGTTCCAGCGGCGCGAGTTCCACAGTCCAGGTGCCGTCGGCCGCCATCGTGGGGTGAAGGTGCTGATATCCGGTCAAGTCGTCACGGACGGCGTAGAAATGCATGAGCTTTGTCTGCTCCGGAGTGAAGCGGGTGACCTGGTTGCCGTCGGGACCGATGATCTGGAAGGTCCAGGTCTGCGGCTTACCGCTGGTCAGGACCACGTCTACCGGCTTCAACGTGAGTCCGTACTCCGTGTCGGACAAGCCGTCGCCGGTCGCCATGTCATGCGCAGCCGGCATGGTGGTCGTCATGTCCATGCCTGGCATCGACGTGGTCGGTTCGCTGTTGCCGCACGCGGAGAGGGCCAGCAGCGACGCCGACGCGAGTGCTGCCGCGACGAGTTTGAAGGTCGAAAGTGACGCGTTCATCAAGAGTGTGCTTTCTGTGGGCGGACGCGCGCCATCAGCCGCGTCCGGGAAGCAATTGTGAGTCCGCAGCGCGGAGCGCACGATCCCGCCCGGAATCACGCACCCGCGCAGAGGCGCCTCACGTCCTCGACACGCACACCAGTTGAAGTAATCGCACACCCGTGATGGGCGGACCACGAAGCCAATCCGAATTGCGCCGAACCGCAGCCACTCCGACGAGGGCAATGGCCGCCATCACCACGACAGTCATTGAAGCCACCATCGGACCACTGACCGGACTGCGGGGAATCGTCGCCACACACTCGCTTCCGTGCGCACAGTGCAGCATCGAGACCGACAGCACCGGCCCGATCTGAAAAAGGTCAGAAGTTGAGACTGCGGATATCGGCTCCGCAGAAT
>JAJFUQ010000125.1 GCA_021372355.1 Nocardiaceae bacterium
ACGCCCGTGTTCGTACCAGCGCCTGGTGAGGCGCCACGGGGTCCGGAACCCGGTCCCGCCCCGACCGAGGGAGAGCAGTGAGTACTCGCAGAGTTCGCCTCACGTTGTCGATCGTCCTCACCCTGACCCTGGTCGCGGGAATCGCGATCGTCGCGCTTCGCATGGGCGGTGTGAACCGTACGCACCTCGTCGCCTACTTCGACAACAGCAACGGGATCTTCGTCGGCGACGAGGTGCGCATCGTGGGTGTTCCCGTCGGCGAGATAGACAGCATCGAACCGGAGCCGCAGCGGGCGAAGATCAGCTTCTGGGTGGACGAGCAGTACAAGATACCGGCTGACGCCAAAGCGGTCATCCTGTCGCCGACCCTGGTGACATCGCGCGCTATACAACTGACGCCCGCCTATACGGCGGGACCGGTGATGGCGGACGGAACCGTCATCGACCAGAATCGCACCGCCGTCCCGGTGGAGTTCGACGACTTCCGCAAGCAGTTGCAGAAGCTGAACGACGCGCTCCAGCCCACTCAGCCGGGCGGCGTCAGTCCGTTGGGCGCCCTGGTGAATACGACAGCGGACAACCTGCGGGGGCAGGGAGCCAACATCCGCGATTCGATCATCAAGTTGTCTCAGGCGATTTCGGCGCTCGGCGACCACAGCGACGACTTGTTCTCCACATTGAAGAACCTCTCCATTCTGGTGTCCGCGCTGCACAGCTCCTCCGATGTGCTCGCCCAGCTCAATCGCAATCTCGCCGGTGTCACCGAGCTGGTCGCCGACGACCCGCACGAGGTCGGGAACGCGGTGCAGGAACTCAGTTCTCTTGCGAACGACCTCACCGGATTCATCAAGGACAACCGCGAGTCGCTCGGTGTGACGTCGGACAAGCTCGCGTCGGTATCGCAAGCGTTGCGAGACAGCATCCCCGTCATCAAAGAGGACCTGCACGTGGCTCCGAACACGTTGCAGAACTTCATCAACATCTATCAACCCGCGCAGGCCACGCTGACGGGTGCGCTGTCGGTCAACAACCTTCAGAACCCCATCACCTTCCTGTGCGGCGCGATCCAGGCCGCGTCGCGGATGAACGCCGAACAGTCCGCAAAACTCTGCGTGCAGTACCTGGCGCCGATCATCAAGAACCGTCAGTACAACTTCCCGCCCATCGGCCTGAACCCCGTCGTCGGAACCTCGGCTCGGCCGAACGAACTCACCTACAGCGAGGACTGGATGCGGCCCGACTATGTACCTCCGCAACCGCCTGCCGCGGCACCCGGTGCCGGGACACCAGCTGGCCTTCTGTCTGCCGGGCCGGGGCCGTTGCCAGCGGAAGCACTGCCGGCGGAAGCACCGTTGCCCAACACGCAGGCCGCCCCGACGAATCCCAACGCGGGACTGGCAGGACTGATGGTCCCCCCCGGAGGTGCCTGATGAGGCGACGATCTACTGCCAGATGGGTGGCCAGTGTGGCATCGTTGGCTGCAATCGTCCTCGGGCTGACCGGTTGTGATTGGCACGGGCTCAACAGTCTGCCGTTGCCGGGCACGGCGGGCAGCGGTCCTGGGGCGTTCACCGTGCAAGCGCAGATGCCGAACGTCACCAATCTGCAGCCGAATTCGCGCGTGCGCGTGGGTGACGTCATGGTCGGAAACGTGACCAAGGTCGAGATGCAGGGCTGGCACGCTCTGCTCACCATGACGCTCGACGGGGACGTCGATCTACCGGCGAATGCGACGATCAAGCTCGGGCAGACCAGTCTCTTCGGATCTCTGCACGTCGAACTGGCACCACCGAGCGACGCGCCTCCGGCGGGGAAGCTTCACGAGGGCTCACTGATTCCCCTGGAGGCTGCGAGCAGCTATCCGAGTACGGAACAGACGCTGGCGGCGATTTCGATGGTGCTCAACGGCGGCGGTGTCGGGCAAGTGCAGAACATCACCGAGGCACTCAGCACAGCCTTCGACGGCCGCGCCGATGATCTGCGCAGCCTTCTGCAACAGCTCGACGAGTATGTGGGCTACCTCGACGACCAGAAGGACGACATTCTGGCCGCTGCCGACAGTCTCAACAACCTTGTCGGGCAGATCGCTGCCCAGAAGCCGGTCGTGGACAGAGCCCTCGAAACCATCCCGAACGCGTTGGCGGTGCTCGCCAAGGAACGCGACGCGATCTCCGACGCGATTGTCAAGCTCGGACAGTTCTCCGCGTTGGCCGGCGATTCGGTGAACCAGACGAAAGAGGCGCTGGTGCAGGAACTGAAGGACGTCGGCCCCGTGCTGAAATCCCTCGCCGATGCCGGACCCGCGCTCACCCGAGGACTGGACGTGCTGCCCACCTATCCCTTCCCGAAGAGCACCTTGGCGAAGTGGATTCGCGGCGACTACGCCAACTTGACCGCCGTCATCGATCTCACGCTCAGCCGCATCGACTCGTCGTTGTTCACCGGCACCCGCTTCGAGGGAGACCTGACGGAACTGGAACTGCAGTGGGGGCGCACCATCGGCCAACTCCCCAGTCCCTACACCGCAGCGAACCCGCTGGTGGTGCCCTACCAGTTCAATCAGGGGCCCTAGCGTGCACTTGCCGAAACGTGTTGTCGTGCAGATGTCGATCTTCATTGTCGGAACGCTCGTCGCCGTATCGATCATGGCGTTCCACTACATGGGACTACCCAACTACCTGTTCGGGATCGGTCATTACCGCGTGACGTTGGAGCTTCCAGAGGCTGCGGGGCTGTACGCCAATGGCAACGTCACCTATCGAGGGACGGAGGTCGGGCGAGTCGAGAGCATCGATCTGACCAATTCCGGTGTCCAGGCAACGCTCTCGTTGCGATCGGGTATGGACATCCCCGCCGATCTGGATGCGGAGGTGCACAGTCAGTCGGCCGTGGGGGAGCAGTTCGTGGCTCTCCGGCCGCGCAGTGCGAACGGTCCCGTGCTGAAGAACGGCGACACCATCCCCCTCAGCCGCACTACCGTTCCTCCCGACATCAACTCGCTTCTGGAAGCCACGAACCGCGGCATCGCCGCCATTCCGCACGACAATCTGAAGACTGTGATCGACGAGGGGTACACCGCGGTTGGCGGCCTGGGTCCGGAACTGTCCCGGCTGGTTGCAGGCACGACGAACCTTGCGATCGACGCGAGAAAGCAGCTCGACGCTTTGACGACGCTGGCCGACCAGTCGCAACCCGTGTTGGATTCCCAAACGAACACGGCCGATTCCATTCAGGCGTGGGCGGCGAACCTCGCTACGGTCACCGCCGACTTGAAAGACCAGGACCCCGCGGTGTCGAACTTGTTGGCTAAGGGGCCTCAGGCGGCGGACGAAACGCGAGCCCTCTTCGACCGGCTGCAACCGTCGCTGCCGATCCTGCTCTCCAACCTCGTGAGCCTCGATCAGGTCGGCATCGCCTACCGGCCGAATCTCGAACAACTCCTCGTCCTGCTGCCGCAGGGCATCTCCATTCTGCAGGGGACGGGAACAGCGAACAGGAACACGAAGCAGGCGTATAGCGGTGGCTACCTCAGCTTCAACCTGAACCTGAACCTTCCGCCGGCCTGCACGACCGGCTATCTGCCTCCACAGCAACAGCGGGTTCAGTCCGACGTCGACTATCCGCCGCGACCGGGCAACATGTTCTGCCGCGTGCCGCAGGACTCCCCGCTCAACGTGCGCGGAGCTCGCAACATCCCCTGTGAGACCAAACCCGGGAAACGTGCGCCCACGGCCGCCATGTGTGAGAGCGATGAGAACTACGTGCCCCTCAACGACGGCTACATGTGGAAGGGCGATGCGAACGCGACGTACTCGGGTCAGCCCGTGCCACTCCAGCCGGTGGGAAGCACTGCCCCACCGGTGCCGTCAGCCCCGCCCCCTGTGGCGTTCGCCGAGTACGACCCCGCGACCGGCGCGTACATCGGTCCCGACGGAAAGCCGTACGTGCAGGCCGATCTCGCCCAAAACGCCAATGAACACCGAACATGGCAGGACCTCTTGCTGCCACCGAAGGGATAAAGGGGACCGCGTGTTCGGCCGTAAAAAGGAACGATCCACACCGCCGCTCTCAGAAAAGGACGCTATCGTCGAGGCCGACGGGTTGCCGTCGGTGAACGACGATAAGGAGATATCCGACGGCGAGGATGCATCGACCGTCGGCGCCCAGCCGGAACCCGAGCCCGAAGCGGACTGGCTGTCGGCCACAGCCGCTGCCGGGGACGCGGCGGGGCGTGTGCACCGCACGGCCATCGGCACGGGGATCGCACTGGTGCTGACACTCGCCGCACTTGTCGGCTGGCTTGGATTCCAGGTGAACCGCGATGACCGTGCATCCGGTCAGCGCTATGTGTTCGAGCAAACGGCCCGCCAAGGCGCCATCGATCTGACCACCATCGACTGGCGGCAGGCGGACGCCGACGTCCAACGCATTTTGGCGGCCGCGACCGGACCCTTCCACGATGACTTCGCCCAGCGATCTCAGCCGTTCGTCGACGTCATCAAGCAGTCGCAGTCCGTCACCACCGGCACAGTGACCGCATCAGGATTGGAGTCGTCGACGGATGACGACGCCCAGGTGATGGTCGCCGTGAGCGTTCGCACCTCGAGCGCGGGCGCGCACGGCTGTGGGCAATCGCCGCTTCAGTGTGCGCTGTTGCGGCGCTGGCACCGCGGACAGCTTCGCCGGCAGCGCAGCTTGCTGACGATCCGTGTGGCGGCGCGATCATCTCGATCTGCAGGTTTCTTCCAATCGCCCCCGATCTCGAAGACGATGTCGATTTGACGAGATCGACATCGTCTTACACTCCGGCGGAGTCGAACGATGCCCTGCCACCAGCAGACCCCTGCGCTGTTGGTTGCATCTGAGTGCGTTGCTGACGAGTGCTGCTGTGATGGAGAGGATTTCGCGTGGGTATCGGTATTCAGGTTGAGGGTCTGACGAAGTCCTTTGGTTCGCAGAAGATCTGGGAGGACGTCACCTTCGATTTGCCCGCGGGCGAGGTCAGCGTGCTGTTGGGGCCCTCGGGTACCGGTAAGTCGGTGTTCCTAAAGTCCCTGATCGGCCTGTTGCGCCCGGAGCGGGGATCCATCCGTGTCGATGGGACCGACATCCTCGAGTGCTCGGCCAAGGAGCTCTACGAGATCCGCACGCTGTTCGGCGTGATGTTCCAGGACGGCGCCCTCTTCGGCTCCATGAGCCTGTGACAACACCGCGTTCCCGCTTCGTGAGCACACGAAGTAGAAGGAATCCGAGATCCGTCAGATCGTGATGGAGAAGCTCGACCTGGTCGGTTTGGCCGGGGATGAGGGCAAGTTCCCCGGTGAGATCTCCGGCGGTATGCGCCGGCCTGGCCCGCTCGCTGGTGCTGGACCCGCAGATCATCCTCTGCGACGAGCCGGACTCCGGCCTGGACCCGGTGCGTACGGCCTACCTGTCGCAGCTGTTGATCGACATCAACGCCCAGATGGACTGCACGATTCTGATCGTGACGCACAACATCAACATCGCGCGCACGGTGCCCGACAACATGGGCATGCTGTTCCGCAAGCACCTGGTGATGTTCGGTCCGCGCGAGGTGCTGCTGACGTCGGATGAGCCGGTGGTCAAGCAGTTCCTCAACGGTCGTCGTCTCGGTCCGATCGGTATGTCGGAGGAGAAGGACGAGTCGACGATGGCCGAAGAGCAGGCCCTGGCTGACGCCGGTCACCACGACGGTGGTGTCGAGGAGATCGAGGGCGTGCCGCCGCAGGTCACCGCGACCCCGGGGATGCCCGAGCGGCAGGCTGTCGGGCGTCGGCAGGCGCGCGTGCGGGAGATCATGCACACCCTGCCGCCGGCCGCGCAGGAAGCCATCCTTGAGGATCTCGAAGGCGATTCGGGTCGTCACCGTGCACAGGACGTCACGCCATCCCTCGTCGGCACTGTCGCGGAGCGGTGATGTTCTCAGGTGAATCGACAGGTCGCAGGGGTCGTTAGCGTGGAGTCTCGGCTCAAGCGGGGGATGTGATGGTGATGAAAACGATACTCAGATCGACTGGCGGAGCAGTCCTTGCGGCCTGCGCCGTCGTGGTCACTGTCCAGCCGGCGGCCGCGAAACCGGCACCGGAAATCGAGTTCACGTACAACGTGGCGTTCCGCCGCCACTACCAATTCCCCAACAACGATGCAGTCGGGTACGGACGCACTATTTGCGACGCGGTGCAACGGGGCGATGCCTACGGTGTCGTCGTCACTGATATCCGAAACGAGATCACGCCCAATGATGAGGAGTCCGTGAACTACCTCATCAGCAATGCCGGTAGATATCCTGTGTCCGGCGCAGATCTGGCAGCTACGCCAATCAGCGGTCGGATATCAGGCGCATCAGTAACGCTCGACGGCGCAACCACATCGATCACACGGTCCGTGGCAGCCTCCAGGCTGTTGGCAAACGTCAGGATCGCAGTTTGACAACGATGGGATGACTTCAGCAGACAGCGGACTGCGTGCCGATCGAAACCGATGGATCGCCGCCCCGCCGTGGACGGCCCGTAGCTCAGTTCGTCGATCGTGTGTATTCGGCCGCGCCATACGCGCGCTACGCGTATTCGATCACATCGGCCGGGTGAGTCGGTGTTAACATCTCGCACGACCGCTCTGTGCGGCGTAGCGTGCGGAAAAGCGGTTCACCGTTTCGGCGAAAGGACGGTCGGCTGCGAATATGACAGTTACCGACGGCCGCAATAAGGGAGATCAACGTCGAGAGAGAATTCTCGCGGCAGCCGCGCAGCACATCGCCGACAGGGGATACCATGCTGCGTCGATGGCAGACATCGGCGACTCTGCCGGTGTCGTCGGTCCGGCAATCTATCGACACTTCGAGAACAAGGCAGGCTTGCTGACGGCGTTGTTCGAACAGGTAATCGATTCACTACTGCGACGCGCCTCGTCAATCGTCGAGCAGAGCGACAACGAGGGCGAGGCGCTGACGGCACTCGTGGCCGACCACGTAGGGCTTGTCCTGGACCATCGCGAACTCGCCATCGTCTACTACCGTGAATTTCACAATCTGGGCGCACAAGAGCGCAGCCGGTTGCGTCGCAAACAACGCTTATATCTCGAGGAATGGGTTCACGTTCTAAGCGAGCTGCGTCCTGAACTCGACGAAATCGGTTTACGCGCTGTGGTTCACGGTGCTATTGGCGCCATCCAGTCGACGTTGCAGTACCGCGAATCGGGGATGGCGCCCGACCGCACAGCTAAGCTGCTTAAAGATCTGGGTCACGCAGTTCTCGGCGTCGATCCGGCTTGATTGCCGGTGATCCGCTCCAAGCATGCTGTTGATCTGCCTGTGAACGCCAACTCCGGCCCGGATCGAACCCGCGTGTTCGACCATCCGATGTTCTCCGCGACTCACAAGGTCGCATTGGTGAACCTTTTCGGCTGCCGTTTGCTCGTCGATCCTGTCTCACTGCAGAGCAGACTACGAACAACTGCGCGCGCAAACGGTTCATCGCGCTCTCGGTGGCATGCCTAGTAACAGAAGTCCGTTTCACCCCGGACGCGGCGACGCCGGCCCAGATGCCGACCGCGCGACCGCGATGCTCGGTGGGGAACTCGCCGGTGAGAATCGACAACGTCGACGGCATCACGAACGCCGCGCCGACGCCGGCGACGGCGCGCGCAGCGATCAGCCACCAGGGATCGTCCACGAACAGCGGGATCGCCGAGGCCAAGGCGAACACACCGAGCCCTCCCAGCAGCACACCGCGACGGCCGTACCGGTCGCCCACCGCCCCGGCGGGCAGCACCAGACACGCGATCGCCAGGGTGTAACCGTCCACGACCCACGTGAGCTGGCTCTGTGTGGCCCCGGTCTCGACGGCGATGTCCGACAACGCGGTGTAGAGCGCCGCGGGCCCTGACCCCGTGTGTTGGACACGCTTAATCCCGGAAGATTGCCGGGGGAAGCGAGATGATCCACGACGATGGCAAGAAAAAATTATCCTGACGAGTTCGAACGGGACGCGGTGGCGCTGTACCGGGATACCGAGGGTGCGACGATCACGCAGATCGCTGCTGAGCTCGGTGTCAGCGGAGTGACGTTGTCGGCGTGGTGCAAAGCTGCCGGGGTGCCGATTCGGCACCGCAACCCCACTGCAGCCGGTGAGCCAGCCGCGGGTGTGGAGACCCCTGACCAGGAGCTGGCTCGGTTGCGCGCCGAGGTCGGGCAGTTGCGTGCTGACAAGACCCGGCTGTCGACCGAGCGCGACATTCTGCGGTCGGCGGCCAAGTATTTCGCCGGGGAGACGAACTGGTGAGCCGCTTCCAGTTCGTTGCCGACCACCGGCACGCCTTCGAGGTGAAGTGGCTGTGTGCGGTCGTTGAGATCGCACGTTCGTCGTTCTATGCCTGGCTGGCCGCAGCGGAGGGTCGAGCCGCCCGCAAGGCCGCTGACGAGGCGCTGGCCGCCCGTATCCGCACCGTGCACGATGAGGACAATACTTACGGGGCGCCGCGGATCACCGTCGAACTCAACGACGGGGTTGACGAGACGCAGAGGGTCAACCACAAGCGGGTGGCCCGGGTGATGCGCAGCGCCGGAATCGTGGGTTACCGGCGGCGGCGCCGAGTCAAGACCACCACGCCGGATCCGGCCAAGCAGAAGGTTCCTGACCTGCTGCGCCGGGATTTCACCGCTGAGCAGCCCAATACCCCGCTATGTCGGCGACATCACGTACCTGCCGTTGGTTACCGGCTCGAATCTGTACCTGGCCACGGTGATCGACTGCTTCTCAGGCCGGGTGGCGGGGTGGGCGATTGCTGAGCACATGCGCACTGAGCTCGTCGAGGATGCTCTCAAAGCCGCCGAGGCCCTGCGGGGCTCGTTGACCGGTGCGGTGTTCCATTCGGATCACGGAAGTCAGTACACCTCAACGGATTTCGCGAAACTGTGCACAGCTCTCGGTGTCACTCAGTCTATGGGTGGTGTGGGGTCAAGTGCCGATAACGCATTGGCCGAATCGTTCAACGCCTCCCTCAAACGCGAAGTCCTGCAGGACCGCAGCGCCTGGCCTGACGCTGCTACCTGTCGCCGCGAAGTGTTCCGCTGGCTGCTCCGCTACAACCTCAAACGACGACACTCCCGCTGCCGCTATTCCAGCCCCGCCACCTACGAAAGAAATCACACACCGACTACGCTGCCCGAAGCGGCGTAACCACAAATCCCGTGTCCACTACATGGGGTTAAGGCCCAAGCGTTCTCGCGCGGCGACTTTCCAGCCATGTTCGACGCGGTGACCGACGACATGATCGACGTAATGGGCGTCGCGGGTACCTCGGAGGACGTACGGAGCGGACTACGCCGGTACGAGGGCGTCCTCGACCACATCGTGCTCTACCCACCATCGGTCGGCGTCGCCACCGAACGAGTACAGGACAACCTCAAAAGACTCATGACGGTTCATCGGCCACTTGGGGCGAGCGCTTGAGGGGCTATCTCGTTAACGGTGTTTCCGGCGGTTTTCATCAGTAGGTTTCGGCTGCCGGGAATCGGTCGCCGAATGTGATCGCAAACGCGTTGAGCGCTGGCTTCCACCGCATCATCCATCGTGCCCTGCCGACCCCGGTT
>JAJFUQ010000130.1 GCA_021372355.1 Nocardiaceae bacterium
AAGCCGATCCGGTCGTAGAGTTCGCTCACCTTGTGCAGCGCGGTCGAGGGGTTCTCGGCGACGAACAGCACACCCGTGTCGTACGTCAGCACGACGACGCTTCGGCCCCGCAAGATGCCCTTACGCGCGAGCTCGGAGCGATCGCGCATGATCTGCTCGGCAGATGCGTAGTACGGAAGGGTCATCGCGCGTCACCTTCACTCTGCGTCCGAGCCGTGATCACTGCCCGGGCCAGTTCCTCAGCTTTCGATGGTTCGACTTCTTTGGCACCGTCTGCGTTGAGGACGACGGCAGTCGGGTAGATGCGGCGAGCCAAATCCGGGCCACCGGTGGCCGAGTCGTCGTCAGCCGCATCCCACAACGCCTAGATCGCGATGGACAGGGCCTCGTCCGCGGTGAGGCCCGCGCGGTAGAGCTTCTTCAACGACGACTTCGCGAAAAGCGATCCGGAACCGATCGCGTGGTACCCGTCGCGTTCCTCGCTCCGGCCGCCCACGGCGTCGAACGACACGATCCGGCCCGCCTTGCCGGCATCGGCTTCATCGAGGTCGTAGCCCACGAGCAGCGGAATCGCCGCGAGGCCCTGCATGGCCGCAGGCAGGTTGTTGCGAACCATGGTCGACAGCCGGCTGGCCTTGCCGTCGAACGTCAGCGGAATGCCTTCGATCTTCTCGTAGTGCTCGAGTTCGACTGCGAACAGGCGCACGAGTTCGATCGCGATGCCAGCGGTACCGGCGATGCCGGCAGCCGAGTAATCGTCCGTGATGTAGACCTTCTGGACATCGCGGCTGGCGATGAGATTGCCCATCGTCGCGCGCCGGTCACCGGCGAGAATCACACCCCCGGCGAACGTCACGGCCACGATCGTCGTGCCGTGCGGCGCGATATCGCCAGCGGGACCTGTCACCCGACGCCCCGGCAGCATTTCCGGTGCGTGGATCTCGAGAAGTTCACTGAACGAAGAAAGATGAGAACCGTAGTGAAGGAAACCTCCCCGCGCTTCGGTCACTGGCCGCCCTTTTGCACGTAAGCGCGGACGAAGTCTTCGGCGTTCTCCTCGAGCACGTCGTCGATCTCGTCGAGCAGGTCGTCAGTGTCTGCGGCGAGCTTCTCGCGGCGCTCTTGGCCAGCGCCAGTCTCACCGGGGACGTCATCATCCTCGTCGCCGCCGCCGACCCGCTTGGTCTGCTCCTGCGCCATGGCAACCCCCTACGCTTCTACCTAGAACTCCACCGTACCGACGGAAGTCCGTCGTTGCCGGTCGAGACGCGTTTTACGTCCCGGATTTGATCTTCACGTCGTCAGCTGATCGACGAGTTCCCGCGCCGAACTGACTGCGTCCAACAGATTTCCGACGTGTGCTCGGCTGCCGCGAAGCGGTTCTAGAGTCGGGATCCGGACCAGCGCGTCCCCGCCGAGGTCGAAAATCACCGAGTCCCAACTGGCCGCTGCAATGTCCGCGCCGAACCGGCGGAGGCACTCGCCCCGGAAGTACGCACGGGTGTCGGTCGGTGGGTTGCGCATCGCGGCGAGCACCTGCTGCTCGGTCACCAGACGCTTCATCGAGCCGCGCGCCACGAGCCGGTTGTAGAGACCCTTGTCGAGGCGTACGTCCGAATACTGCAGGTCCACGAGGTGCAGCTTCGGTGCAGCCCAGCTCAGGCCCTCACGGCTGCGCATGCCCTCGAGAATCCGCAGCTTCGCCGGCCAGTCGAGCAGCTCCGCACATTCCATGGGATCGCGTTCAAGCAGGTCGAGAACCATTGCCCAGTTCTCGATGATGTCGCGGACGCGATCGGTGTTGCGACCCTGACGGTCCATGAACGCGCCGACGCGATCGAGGTACGCACGCTGCAACGCCAGGCCGGTCATCTCGCGTCCGTCGGCGAGAGCTGCCGTTGCCCGAAGGGTCGGGTCGTGGCTGATGGTGTGCACTGCCGTCACCGGCCGCGCCAACTGCAGGTCGCTGAAGTCGACTCCCGCTTCGACGAGATCGAGCACGAGCGCAGTCGTTCCGACCTTGAGGTAGGTCGACATCTCGGCGAGGTTCGCGTCCCCGATGATGACGTGCAGGCGGCGGTACTTGTCGGCGTCCGCGTGCGGCTCATCGCGCGTGTTGATGATGCCGCGCTTGAGGGTGGTCTCGAGCCCGACCTCGACCTCGATGTAGTCGGCGCGCTGACTGATCTGGAAGCCGGCCTCGTCGCCGTGCTGGCCGATCCCGACACGTCCGGAACCCGTGAACACCTGGCGCGACACAAAAAAGGGCGTCAGACCAGCGATGATCTGGTTGAACGGCGTGTCCCGGGACATCAGGTAGTTCTCGTGCGTCCCATACGACGCGCCCTTGCCGTCGACGTTGTTCTTGTACAGCTGCAGTCGCGGCGATCCGGGCACGCTCGACGCGTGCCGTGCGGCGGCCTCCATCACTCGCTCGCCGGCCTTGTCCCAGATCACGGCGTCGAGCGGATCGGTCACCTCCGGCGCGGAGTACTCCGGATGCGCGTGATCGACGTACAACCGCGCACCGTTCGTGAGGATCATGTTCGCCGCGCCGACCTCATCGGCGTCGATGATCGGCGCCGGTCCACCATGGCGGCTCAGATCGAAACCGCGGGCGTCGCGCAGCGGCGACTCGACCTCGTAATCCCACCGCGTCCGCTTCGCGCGGGGAATCCCCTCCGCGGCCGCGTAGGCGAGAACGGCCTGCGTGGAGGTGAGGATCGGGTTCGCGGTCGGGTCGCTGGGTGACGAAATCCCGTATTCGACTTCGATGCCGATAATCCGCTGCATATGGCCGACTGTATCCGTCCGCGATCGGTCCTGCGTACGCGACTCCAAACGATTCAGTTGACGCCCATCGCCGCGCGAACTTTTGCGCGGTCCCGGCGCGCACGCTCAGCGGCCGTGTGATCGCCGAGCGTTGAGTGGATGAGCGCGAGCAGTTCCCATGGTCGATCTTGATACGGCTCCCACCGGAGCGACAATTCGGCCGCTTGCCGAGCCGGCCCGAGCTCACCTGCGCGCCACAGCTCCGCAGCCTGGTCCAGCGCGATACCTGCGGCCGCGGTCCGAAGGCGCTCGCGTTCGGCGGCGATGAACTCCACCCGTCCCTCGTTCGGGAGCAACTCGCCCCGGTAAACGTCCAGGGCGCGGGCGCGAAACCGAATTCGATCATCGGATTCGACGGAACGATGTGCGCGGTTGACGTTGTCCTCGAACGTGCGGACATCCGACGAGCAATGGTCCGGCAGGTGGAGTCGATACGCGTCTCCGGCGCGCTCGACCGCAATCTTCGTCCCGGCCAGCAACGCGCGAATGCTCGAGACCGCTACCTGCAGACGATGGCTCGCCACCTTGTGTCCGACGTCGGGCCAGATGGCGTCCTCGAGGAACTCATGCCGACACGGCCTCCCCGCGTTGAGCGCGAGAATCCCCAGAAGGGACCGCGCCTGTGGTCGCAGAACGCCGGCGTCGAGAGCGGCGCCCGCCGTCTCGATCCGCAAGCCACCGAAGCAGAAGACACCGCCCGACTGGATATCGACACTGTGCGGCGTCGCTTGGGCGGCCCGGAACGCGGCCAAGGGGAATCCGCACGCCGATGCCACCGACTGTGCCTCCGCGGCACGCGACTCGATGGCCCCGAGTGCGAGAGCCCGCGCCCCACGCATGCGGAACTCGTCTGCTGTCGCGGCGAGTTCGGCGGCCACGGCGGTCGTCCCGCCACCCGCGTAGAGATCCAGAATCTGGCACCACAGGGCGAGAACGTGCGCATCGAGTTCGACGAACCGCTTCCGGGCGTCTCCGAGGTCGATCGCGGCGGTGACCGGGTCACCACTCAGCAGTCGGGCAGCGCCGATCATCAGAGTGAGAAATGCGGACCCCCAGCGATCACCCCGCACGTCGCAGTCGTCCTTCATCTGCGTGCAAATGGCGAGACGCCATACCGCGCGCTGACCGACCACAAGAACGACTTCCTGCAGCGCGTGCGCAACCCGGGCGACCCAGGGAAACCCATCACCTTCGGCGACCACGATGAGTTCGCCGAGGACACCGGCGGCGTCCTCGCCCGCGGAATTCGCCGCATCCGCGATCGCCAGGCCGACGCCCGCTAGAGCGGACAACAGTGGCGCAACTGTGTGGTCAGACCGTATTCGCCCCAGCGACGACCCCGCCCGGCCGAGTTCCCCCGCCACCAACGCCAGCAGACCGTTGACCGTTCGACCGGCGTCGTCCCCCGTCTGGTCTTCGATAAACGGCGGAATCGGTCCCGCCAAGGCGGCCCGGAACCGGGCACTCCAGTGCCCCTGCGCCGATTGTCGCTGCGGGATCGGTCGCGCACGGGGCAGCCATCCCACGACGGCCTCCGATTCGGCCCGACATTGCCGCCGGTAGCTCGGCTCATCGTGCATGTCGTGCGCAACCTGGTAGGCGTCCACCGCGTCGGCGAGTTGGCCGTGCCGAGCGTGTCGACGAGCGATCGCGAGTGCGATCCACGGATCTCGACTCCAACTGTTCGGGGCGGAGATCCCCCCGTGATCGTCGACGACGTCACCGATTTCGACGGAATGCTCACGAACAATCTGCGACACCCTCGCCCAGTTGTCCGCTTTGGCGAAAGCTCTCGCTGCCGAGCGCAATCGGCCGTGTCTCGAGAGAACCTCGCCGCTGCGGGCGTACCAGGCGCGGGCGCCGGCATGACCGAGCTCCTCGACGATGACCTGTTCGAGGTGCAAGCGCAGGACCTCGTGGTACCGGTACTCGATGCCGTCGTCGGTCGACACGAAGAGTTGCCGAAGTTCAAGTTCAGACAGGATGCGTGCGCTACCTGCGGTGTCGAGGAGTTCGTCGCACAGATCCGCAGTGAGGCGATCGAGGGTGCAGGTGCGCAATAAGAAGCGCCGATGTTCGTCGGGAAGATCCGCGAGAACATGGCGCGTCAGATACGAGCGAACCAGTCGCGAGCTGGCGCCCAGCTCGAGCACAGCCTGATGTCGTGCGCCGGTACTTCGACCAGCGGTCGCGAGGTGGAACAACTGAAGACCGGCCGCCCATCCCCCGGTGCGGCGCGTGAGGATGGCCGCGGCATCAGGCCGCAGAGGCTCCCGATAGATCTTCTCGAACAGCTCCTCGACCTCCCACGGGCGGAACCGCAGAGCCGTGCCATCGACCTCGGCAGCCACTCCCGATCCCCGTAGCCGCGGCATGTTGATCGATGAACCACGCCGACTCCCGAACAGCAGACGCAGACCGCGCGGGCGGAGATCGACGAACCGTTCGAGTGCCCGTTCGGCCGGGGTGCCCGCGATTTCGTGCAGATCGTCGCAGATCAGCAGGCCTTCGAGGCCGTCGACATCTTCGAGCCTCGCGAGAAGGTCCGACATGGTGAGCGGGCAATCCAGCCCAGTGAATCCCGGAACCGCCCGGGCGAGGTTTGCCACGAGCGCAGCTTCGGTGTCGTCGTCCGCAGTCGCTCGGTACCAGCCCGGCTCCCGTGACGCGTGTGCGGCGATCTGTGCGAGAAGCGTCGTCTTTCCAGACCCGGCCGGCGCGACGACGAGCCCGACCGTGCCGGCCGACTCGAACGAGAGTTGCTTCTCCAAACGTGGCCGGACAAGTCCGATGGGGTCGGGAGGGCGAAGCTTCTCGCGAAGGACCAATGGCTGCACGGCATACCTCGTCGGTGAGATGAGATGACTGCGCTGTCACGATCGCCAATGACCGATCTGTCTAGATCGACTCAACCCCACGGTACTCAGAGACCGCCCGCCCCGAAGGACATTGTGTTGAGCACTTGTTGAGCACTTCATCTGACACTCAAGGGCAACCGAAGAGGCACCGTTCGATGGAGGCAAATGATCATGGAGGCACGCGTCAACACCTTTGTCTATTCGACCGATCCGATCCTGCGGGCCGGAGTCGAGAGTCAGCTGCGGATGCGCGCGGAACTTGCCATTCTCAAGACCTCCCAGCGGTACGCCGCCAACGTGTCGGTATTGGTCGCAGACGCTCTGGACGCCGAGGTCAGGCATGTTTTGACCGACCTCGCACGGAACTCGCGCTCACGAAAACTCCTCGTACTCCGGCATGTCGAGGAGACGGCGTTGATCTCCGCTGCCGACGACGGAGTGAACGGCGTCTTGCGGCGCAGCGAAGCCACTTCGGACGCGCTGACCCGCGCGATCCTGCGCCTCAACCGTGGTGAAGGTGTCATTCCCGCGGACCTTTTGGGCACACTCCTCAACCAAGTCGGGCGCCTTCAGAGGCAGGTTCTCACTCCGCGCGGGGTCAGCTTCACGGGTCTCACCGATCGCGAGGTCAAAGTCCTGCGGCTGGTCGCCGAAGGGCACGACACCTCCGAGATCGCGGCCGAACTCAGCTACAGCCAGCGCACGGTCAAGAACGTCCTCCATGACGTCACGACCCGTCTCCAGCTTCGCAACCGATCGCATGCCGTCGCGTACGCGATGCGGGAGGGCTTGATCTAGGACGATCACGCCGACTCCGGGTCTCCACCGCCGCGGATGCCCCGACGCTCGTCGAGGATCTGCCGAAGCGTCTCGGTGGGTGTCGCTGGACCGGTACCGGGCAGTGGTGTGCCCTCGGCTTCGTAGGTGTGACCGTCTGGGGTGACAAGTCGCAGCACCCTTCTGGGGGTGATGATGTCGACCCGCAGACCGAGCTCTGTCTTGATGTAATTGCACCGCTCGCACAGCCCATCGCCATTGGACAGTTCTGTCTTGCGACGCTTCGCCCACGGCTTGCGGTGGTCGATGTGTTTGATCTCGGCGTTGCAGAAAGGGTTTCGGCACGTGCGATCGCGGGCGATGATCGCCCGGCGCATGCCGGCTGGAAAAGTGCGCCGCTTCGATTCCATCGCGATGAGCTCGCCTGTCTCCGGGGCGGCGTACAGCCGCCGAATCCAGACCTTTGTCGCATCCACGACGAGTCTCCGAGCTCGAAACCCGGGAATCGGTCCATATCCCGGCACATACGCGGACTCGTCCGAACCACGCAGCAGGGTCCGTTCGTTCATCACGAGCTGCACCTCGACGTTTAGCGACGGTGCGGGCGCTCCGAGTGCACGCTCGGCCAGCACGTCCGCCATCAATTCGCCGATGCGGCGCGTCTCGTTCCGGCTCGTGAGCGCATCCTGGGCAGCCGCAGCAAGCGCGCGGTGAACCGCCATCGCCTTCTCGAACGGCATCCGCGCAGTGAGCCGCGCGGTGCCGTCCGGCTCCGTGTAGGTGGCGACAAGCTCGACCGACCGGCTCGCCGGGTTCGACGCTCAGCACCGTCCGGGTCGATACGGTCGGCGGTCGCCCGAGCAAGATCGCGAACCTTACGATCGCCGGCACCGGTGAGCTTGGCGGCGATCTCGTGGTCGACCTCCTGGCGGTCGACCGTCGAGAGGTGGCTCGTCTCCTTTGAGATCGTGGCTGCCCGGCGCTCGGACAACTTTCCCTCTCAACAGCTGCAGAGTCGCCGGCAGCGCCTCCGTGAGCGACTTGGCGAGGTTCACGTGATCGCTGCCTCTGCGCGGTGAATCCCGACGCGCGAGTGCCACCATGCTCGCCACGGTGCGAGCGATACGTTCCGGACGCCACTTCGGCCGCGCGGCCTTCTCCGCCTGCAGCAGCTCCATCGTCGCGCGTGCCTGAGCCGCTGCCGCAGCCGACTTGACCGCCTCCGCGGTCTCGATGAGGTCGATCAACGCACCCCTCTCCAATACGTGAACATTGGCGTCGCCAAAGGCCCGCACCACCTGTGCGGGGGTTAGCGATTCGATAGCTACAGCGGTCACGATTCGAACGTATATGCGAACCCTGAGGTCGTCAAGATGCTCACGACGATGTTTCGGAAGTGACAAAAAGGCGTCTGAAACTGTGCAAATCCGCAGGTAACGAGTCGTGCCATTCAGCGTCGACGAGATTCGTCACACGGCGATTCACTCTGGACGTTGTCCTGGTCATGTGGTTTGCTGCATCGCATGAAGCAGTCTGGTGCCCACCTGATCGTCTTCAATCAGCAGATCACTCCGAGCGATCACCTCATTCGCCTCGCGAGTACCAATGAACCGGTTGCCCAGCCGCTCGCGACCCTTGTCGGACAACAGAACGGACTGTGTGGGGCAGCGGTGCGGGGACAGTTGTTCCTCGCGACCGCGACCACGGAGTGTCCAGTCCGTCTGCGAATCGAAGTGCTCGACGACTCCCCCGAGATGGACGACCGTTGGCAGGACATCGTGGAGGTCTCCTTCACTCCGCAGTCGATACCGGTACGCCTCCTCGGGGCCGACTCGGAGATGTATCCGCTCGGACTGATGGGTGGTTTCGAACCGGGACGCACTTACCGAGTGCGTTACTGCGTCAACGGTTTTGGAAAACTGCAGCCAGGGATGCGAGATGCGTACCAACTACAGCTCTGGCCGGCGCCGATCGGTCCAGACGTGATCGTCAAAGAGACCAGCGAGGCCGCGACCCGATGCCACAGCACCACCGCGACCGCGGCTGAGAACCTGCGAATCGTCGAAGCCGAGCTGGCACGGCTCGAATCCGAGCGCATTACTGCACTCGCAACCGAGCTAACGTCCCCCTTCCCACCGGGCCAATCCCTTCTCATCCGGACCGACTTCACCGACGAAGCAGCGTGGGAGGAAACAGTCCAAGCGGCGATGGAACCGTTGGACGTCGGCGGAATCGAGGCGTGGGCGAATCTGTCGCTTGTCGATGATTCGCAATTCGATTCGATGCCGATCGACAAGCTTCGACGATTCGTCGCCGACTACGGCTACACCTTCGTCGCAGACAGCCGCACGATCACCGACCCCGAGCACCCGATCCTCGCGCTCAACAACAACGAGTACGACCCCGAACTCGACAGATACCCCACGCTGCGAGTCGCACCAAGCCAGATGTTCTGGATCGAATCGAATCTGTCCATCGCCAACATGTGGTTCAGCTCGTTTGCGTCGGGCGCCGATCCGGACGGCGTCTTCCGCGGCTTTTCGGACTGATCGCCGGCATCCGAACCCCGACGGTGTATGAGATTCACATGAAGCGTGTTCATGTTCTGCTGACCGGGCTGACCCTCACGATCGTCCTGCTGTCGATCAACCGGCTCACGGACCTTACGCAGGGGCATCTGCCACCGCACGAATTCCTTCGGTGGCTCGACTTCAACGCGATGATCCCGATTCCGCTGTTGACGATCGTGCTCTACGTCCTGCTTCTGCGCGAGGTCGTCAGTTCGCGATCGATCTTCACTCGCAGGCACCTCCCGCTGACGTTGCTCTTCATCATCGGCGTCTACCTGATCGGCGCCGCGTCCGGCGATCACGAGGTCACGAACTACCTGCACTACCGTTTCTGCACGCCGGACCCAGGGTCGAACCTGTGCCAGATCATCATCACCAACGACGACGGCTTCGCGACCGACGTCTACTACCTCGGCGTCATCGCCCTCAATGTGGCGCTCATGCTCTTCGAACTGCGCAATCCGCGATCTCCCGAGGCCAGCATCAAGAACCTGATCGGAGTGAGTGCCAACGCGCTGGTCATCGGCCTAGGCGTGTTCGCCAATCTGGCATTCGAGGAGATCGGGCGCGACCTCGTCTACTTCTCGCTGCTGCTCTTGACCGCTCTCGTCATCCTGCTGTTCGGCCGCCAGAAGGTGGGCGCGCTGCCAGTCACCTATTACTTCGCGTTCGCCTACGGCCTCGGCGTAACCGGCACGGCTGTCGCCAAGCTCGTCACTTAGCGTCGAGCTGCTTGACCAGAGTCTTCGGAGCCACAAGCCGATACGACTGCTCGACCCATTCCTCGACCTCGACCCACTGAGCGTCGCTGACGTCAAGCCCGAGTTCGATGCTCACCCATCCGTGGCGCCCCAAGCCGTAGCCCGTCGGCGTCACCGACTCCCGAGAGGCAACGAGCGCGGCGGCTTCCTCCGGCGGCAGTTTCACCGTGATTCCAGTGGCTTCCGGCGACGTGAAGACGAAATTCTTTCCACGCACGCGGAACGTCGGTTCGCCATCCCACGCTTCGATGTCTTTACGCTCGGCCTCGGGGAAACTCAATGCGAGCTTCTCGAGGCGCGGCATGTTAGACACGTTCGCCGACCTCGACATCGTCGAGCTCCGCCATGAAGTCTTCGTCTTCACGCTCGCGGGTATTGACCAGCAGATACGCCAGCAGGGCGATGAAAAGCAGCACGTAGAGATTGTTCGTCAACCAGTGAACAATCGGGCCGCCGCCCTTTACTGCAGTGAATCCGAGAAACGCCGGACGATCCGACGAGAAACGAACCGGCCAGCAGGCCACGACTGCGGTCACCGTGGCGACGGGCGTGATCGTGTACCAGCGCGGGCTGTCCCAGGCACGCTGGGCGAGACCGAGGATCAGCGGCAGGAACCACACCCAGTGGTGTCCCCACGAGAAGGGCGAGATCGCGCACGCCGCGATACCGCACAGCGAAACGGCGAGGAGAACCTCGCCGCGCGCGTACAGCCGACGCATGATGATGAACGTCGCGAACGCGCAGGTACCCGCGACGGCGAGCCACACGATCGTCGGCGGTGTCGGCGTCCCGAATGCGCGAGCGATGAGCCCCATGATCGAGAAGTTGGCGCCGTTGTCAGCAGGCGCGATGCGCGACGCGTGGAACACCGCATCGGTCCAGAAGTCGAACGAATTCCGGGGCATCGCCGCCGCGGCAATAAGCGTCAAGCCGACGAACGACGCGGCGGCCACGTACGACTTCGCGCGCTCACCAACACCGAACAATCCCGCGATGAAGAGTCCCGGCGTGAGTTTCATGGCCGCCGCCGCACCGACGAGACCTGGGGCAAAGCGGTTGCGCAAATGGAAACCGGCAAGCACCAGCACCATGAGAAAAATATTGATCTGGCCCAAATGGACACTCGTCCAAATCGGCTCGATCCACAGCAGCAATGCCGCGGTCGCGCCGGCCGCGACTGCGAGTTTTCGGCTCGCTCGATATCCGAGCATTCGGAGGCTCAACCAGCACGATGCAAAAACTGCGGCGAGCTCAGCAAAGAGAATGACATCGTCGAACCGCTGTGCGGACACGATCGCCAGCGGAATCATCGGAATTGCGGCGATCGGCGGGTATACGAATTCCAGTCCGTCCTTCAGACCGAACAGCGATCCCGAATACAGCGGGTGCCCGTTGAGAATCCACCGGCCACCGATGCGATAGCACTGCGCATCGATCATGAAAGATCGCACGAGTTCATATCGCGGAAGTAGAAATGCGAACAAAGTTGCTGCGGCCACGCCGGCAGCGGTCAAGACGAACAGCCCCATTACCGAACGTCGACCCTGCCCACGACCCATCTCGAAGCTGGTCGACACTCGGCCGACTCTATCACGCCGAAATCAGCAAACAAGTTGCTGATTTCGGCCTTAACGAGCCTGTTACAGGTACTGTCCGGTGTTCGATTCGGTGTCGATCGCCCTGCTTGCGCTGGCATTCTTGCCGGTCACCAGGGTGCGGATGTAAACGATGCGCTCACCCTTCTTGCCCGAAATCCGTGCCCAGTCATCGGGGTTAGTGGTGTTCGGAAGATCTTCGTTCTCCGCGAATTCGTCGACAATCGAGTCGAACAAATGCTGGACTCGAAGGCCGGGTGCGCCGGTATCGAGGACAGCCTTGATCGCATACTTCTTCGACCGGTCGACAATGTTTTGGATCATCGCGCCGGAGTTGAAGTCCTTGAAGTACAGAACCTCTTTGTCACCATTTGCGTAGGTGACCTCCAGGAACCGGTTGTCTTCGCTTTCGGCGTACATGCGCTCGACGACACGATCGATCATCGCGCGAATGCAGAGATGCTTGTCGCCACCGAATTCGGCGAGGTCGTCGGAATGGATCGGCAGTTCCTCGGTGAGGTACTTCGAGAAAATGTCCCCGGCGGACTCGGCATCCGGACGCTCGATCTTGATTTTCACGTCCAGGCGGCCCGGACGAAGAATTGCGGGATCGATCATGTCCTCGCGGTTCGACGCACCGATGACGATGACGTTCTCGAGGCCCTCGACACCGTCGATCTCCGCGAGCAGCTGCGGGACGACCGTCGTCTCGACGTCCGAGGAGACACCCGATCCACGCGTACGGAAGATCGAGTCCATCTCGTCGAAGAACACGATGACCGGAGTTCCCTCGGACGCCTTCTCACGCGCCCGCTGGAAGATGATCCGGATGTGGCGCTCGGTCTCGCCGACGAACTTGTTCAGCAGCTCCGGGCCCTTGATGTTGAGGAAGTACGACTTCACTTCCTTGGCATCTTCGCCACGCGCCTCGGCGATCTTCTTCGCCAGCGAGTTTGCGACAGCCTTCGCGATGAGGGTCTTACCGCAACCGGGAGGGCCGTAGAGCAGAACACCCTTGGGCGGACGGAGTGAGTACTGCCGGAACAGTTCCTTGTGCAGGAACGGCAGCTCGACCGCATCGCGAATCTGCTCGATCTGGCGTCCGAGGCCACCGATGTCGTTGTAGTCGACGTCCGGGACCTCCTCGAGGACGAGGTCTTCGACCTCTGCCTTGGGGATCCGCTCGAACGCGAACCCGGCCTTGGTGTCGACCAGAAGCGAGTCTCCCGGGCGCAGCCGACGGATCGGCACATTCGGGTCGTCGAGATTGTCGACGTCGACCAGTTGCGCGAGCGGCTGAGCGAGCCACACCACGCGCTCCTCGTCGGCATGCCCGACCACGAGGGCACGCTTTCCGTCATAGAGAATCTCGCGAAGCGCGCAGATCTCCCCCACTGATTCGAACTCACCGGCGTCGACGAGCGTCAGCGCCTCGTTGAGACGGACGGTCTGGCCGAGGTGCAGCGCCTCGAGGTCGACGTTTGGAGACGTATTGAGGCGCATCCGGCGCCCAGACGTGAACACGTCGACGGTCGCGTCGTCGTGAATGCCGAGCAGAACGCCGTATCCACTCGGCGGCTGGCCCAGCCGGTCGACCTCTTCGCGCAGCGCAACGAGTTGCGAGCGAGCGTCCTTGAGCGTGTCGAGGAGCTTCCCATTGCGCGCAGTCAGCGAGTCGATGCGCTCCTGAAGGTCGCTTGTGCGCCCAGGAGATTCAAGCAACTGGCGGCGCAGGGCAGCCGCCTCCACACGCAGAGACTCGAGTTCTTGCCTTGCGGCCGAATCCGAGTGTTCATTCGGGCTCATCGCCACTCCTCCCGTTGCCGGTCTTTTCACGCTACCGGGAACTTGCGATTTACGCCGGGCGTCAGAGTCTCAGCGTGATCACGTCTCGTAAGAAGGACTACCCGATTCCCTACCTCGCTCCCTATGTCATTCAACCGACGACAGCGAAATTCCTTCCGAACCACTATTTTGGGATACCTAACCTCGCAGGCGAGAAAGAAGGGCCGGTAAGTAGTGTCGCAGCCGACTGATCCAAGCAGTCCCCGCTCGCCCCTGTTACCAGAAGAGGTTCGAATCGCGATTATCGACGACCATGCGGTCGTCCACGACGGGATCGCGGCATGGTGTGCGATGGCCAATCCGCAGATCACGATCGCCGAAAAATACACGGACCCTTCCGAATTCCTCGCGTCCACCACTCGCGGCGGAATCGACGTGGTCGTCCTGGACCTGCAGTTCGAGCAGCGCGATCCGGATCTGGGTTCGCTGCGCACGATCTGCGAAGAGGGATCGCGTGTCATCGTCTTCTCGCAGCACACCGAGCCCGCTCTGGTTCTGAGCTGCCTCGACGTCGGCGCGGTGACCTACCTGTCGAAGGCCGAGGGACGCGAGCACCTCGTCGCGGCCGTCCACGCAGCCACCACCGACTCGCCCTACCTGAGCCCCACCATGGCAAAGGCCATGACGACCGATGGCGTTTCGGGAATCGGCGCGGACGGCATCCTCAAGCGGCCGATCCTGTCGCAGCGCGAACGTGAGGTCCTGCTCAACTGGTTCCAGACGGAATCGAAAGCACTCGTGGCGCAGAGTCTGTTCATCACCGTGGGCACGATCAACACCCACCTCGCGCGAATCCGCCTCAAGTACGCAGCCGTCGGGCGCCCCGCACCGACAAAGGCCGCCCTGGTCGCTCGCGCGATCCAAGACGGCCTCATCACCGCTGACGACCTCTAGTCGACGACCGCCTCGGCAGCCACAGCCTCTGCGGCTGCGGCTTCCGCGGCCGCGGCTTCTGCGGCTGCTGCTTCCTGCGCGCGGGTCTTGAGCGCATTCGCCTTCGTCGGACGGCGCTCCACCCGCGGGGTGACCGTGCCCTCGTTCAAGCGGCGAACACTGACCAGGAACGCCGTATGCGCCTGCATCCGGTGCTCCGGTCGAACGGCCATACCGACGACGTGCCAGTCGCGGTTCATCGACTCCCACGCGCGCGGCTCGGTCCAGCACGTCTGCTCCCGCAATGCTTCGACGACGCGGGACAGCTGCGTCACCGTTGCGACGTAGACGATCAGCACGCCACCAGGCACGAGCGACTTGGCCACGGTGGGCAACACGGCCCACGGCTCGGCCATGTCCAGCACGACCCGATCCACCTCACCCTCGAATTCGGCGAGGTCACCGAGCACCGGATTCCAGTTCGCCGGTCGTTCGCCAAAGAACGTCTCGACGTTGCGGATGGCGTGCGGGAGGTGGTCGTCGCGGATTTCATACGACGTGACCGAGCCCTCCGAGCCGACGGCCCGAAGCAGCGAGCAAGTCAGCGCACCCGATCCGGCACCGGCTTCGAGGACGCGTGCGCCCGGAAAGACGTCGCCTTCGTGCACGATCTGCGCCGCGTCCTTGGGATAGATCACCTGCGCACCTCGCGGCATCGACAGCACGTAATCGACAAGGAGCGGACGCAACGCGAGGTACGGCGTGCCATTGTTCGAGGTGACGACGATACCTTCGGGCTGACCGATCAATTTGTCGTGGGCGATTCCACCGCGATGGGTGTGAAACTCCTTGCCGGCCTCGAGAATGACCGTGAACTTGCGCTTCTTGGCGTCGGTGAGTTGAACGCGATCGCCCTCGGCGAACGGACCCGTCCGTCGCACTGCCATGTGTTTCCTTTCAAGCGCTCACGAGTGTTCATTTTCACCGTGAGCAGAATTTCTTTGAGGTTGCTGGGGGTTGCTGCAATGCTTAACCGGTGACAACTCCTCCACATCCGCGACATGCGGCCGTAGCGGACGACGACGAGGTCGGCGCTGCTTTGACGAACCCGCCGCGCCATGCGGCCGATCCGGATGACGACAAGCTCGACGCCGCGGTCCTGAAGACCGCTGGAATCGTCGTCGTCGGCGTCATCATGGCCATCCTCGACATGACCATCGTCAACGTCGCTGTTCCTTCGTTCAAAGACACGTTCGACACCAGCTTCGCCGTCGCCGCATGGACGATGACCGGTTACACGCTCGCTCTCGCGACCGTGATCCCCTTGACCGGTTGGGCCGCGGACCGATTCGGCACGAAGCGGTTGTACATCCTGGCATTGACGCTGTTCGTCGCAGGCTCCGTCCTGTGTAGCTTTGCCACGAGCATCGAGATGCTCATCGGCTTCCGCGTACTCCAGGGACTCGGCGGCGGCATGTTGATGCCGCTGTCGATGACCATCATGACGCATGCGGCCGGTCCGCACCGAGTCGGTCGGGTCATGGCCGTCCTCGGCGTTCCGATGCTGCTCGGCCCGATCAGCGGCCCGATCATCGGCGGCTGGCTGCTCGACCACGCTTCTTGGCACTGGATCTTCCTCATTAACCTGCCGATCGGCATCGTCGCGATCGCCCTGGCGGTGTTCGGTCTCAAGCCCGACCGTCCGGAGCCGTCGGAGTCCTTCGACTTCCTCGGAATGCTGCTCCTGTCCCCCGGTCTGGCGCTGTTCCTTTTCGGTGTCTCGTCGATTCCGGAGGAGCTCCGCACGCAGGGAGGAGGCATCCTGGACGCGCTCACGACGGGCCGCGTCGCGATCTCCGCGATCCTCGGTCTGATCCTGATGCTCGCGTTCATCCCGCACGCATTCCGAACCGAGCACCCACTCGTGGACCTGACGCTCTTCAAGAACCGCGACCTCACCGTTTCGGTCATCTGCTTCCTGTTCTTCACGATCGCGTTCTTCGGCGCGATGCTGCTGCTCCCCGCATACCTGATCCAGGTTCGTGGTGAGACGCCGTTCAACACCGGTCTCATGCTCGCTCCGCAGGGCCTCGGCGCCATGCTGACGATGCCCGTCGCCGGCGCCCTGACCGACAAGATCGGCCCACGCAAGATCGTCATCCCGGGCGTCGCTCTCATCGCCCTGACGATGGCCTTCTTCACCCAGATCACCGCGGACACCGAGATCTGGCAGATCCTCGTCGCGCTGTTCATCATGGGCCTGGGTATGGGCTGCACGATGATGCCGATCATGACCGCGGCGATCGCGACCCTGACCCATCAGCAGGTCGCACGTGGTTCCACGCTCATGAACATCGTCAACCAGTCGGGTGGTTCCATCGGAACCGCGATCATGTCGATGATCTTGACGGTGAAGTACGCGAGCGCACCGGCCGGCATCAAGCTGCCGGACGGCACCTCGATGTCGTCGGTCGACGTGGCCTACGCGTCGTGGGATGCCAAGTTCCAAGCGATGATCCAGGGCATCCCGGGGATCGACAAGATCATCGCGGCCGGATTCGACGCCGCCGCCGCGGCGTTCGCGTTCACGTTCCTGATCGCGCTGATCCTGATCATCCTGACGCTGATCCCGTCGTTCCTGCTCCCGAGCAAGGCTCCGGTCAAGAACGAAGGCGAGCCGGCACCGGTTCTGGTGCACTAAATCGCGCACAGCAAAAGGGCGGGCATCTGGTCAGATGCCCGCCCTCTTCGCGTTCGTGTCGGCGCGGGTCAATCCGCGGGTGCGTGGATGGTCAACGTCGTCCACGCGCCGATATGGACGCGGTCACCGTCCGAAAGCGGAACCGGCACCGAATACGGGATCGGATCGCCCGTGCCGTTCACGGTCGTTCCATTCGCCGAGCCCACGTCGGTCAGGTGCCAACCATCGGCGGTCGCCGTCAACACTGCGTGGAGGTGGCTGACACCGGGGTCGAGCGGCGGGCCGGTGAGATCGATTTCGGGCGAGATTCCGCGCGACGGACTCCGTCGGCCGATCCGAATCTCAACTCCCTGGAGAACGAACTCCCGCGCGGGACACACCGCCGGAAATTCGATGTCTTCGGCGCCGGACCGCTCGTAGTACGCGCGGTCTGCCTCGACCCGAACGGTCCAAGGCGACGCGTTTGGTTTCGCAACCGGCGCCGGCGTCGTCACTGCTGGG
The DNA here is from genome assembly GCA_021372355.1 of Nocardiaceae bacterium. Lineage (GTDB taxonomy): Bacteria > Actinomycetota > Actinomycetes > Mycobacteriales > Mycobacteriaceae > Smaragdicoccus. Next base: position 17,314 of record JAJFUQ010000130.1, read on the forward strand.
GCCTGTCCCGTATATCCGGCGGGGAGCCGGCCGGAGACGAAGTCGAAGCCGTCGTTTTCACAGAACCGATCACCCGCGACCTGCGGCGCGCCACACACCGGACACGTTGCCGATGCTCCACTGGCTGGTTCGTCAGCCTTCTCGGCGACCGGCGTCGTCGGCAGGATCGCCGTCGGAACACCTCCGATCGGAGCACCGCACGTGTCGCAGTAGTCAGGTTCGCCGGACAGGTGTCCCTTGGGACACAGACTTGCGCTCACTGCTTCTTCCCCACTCGGACAGTTCTCGTCGACCTCGTGTCGAGCGCCATCTCGTCAGCCGCATCGACCTTCTTCTTGAGGCGCACGGTGCCGGTCGCGGGATCCTCGATGTCGACGACCTTGTCCAGAAGATCGAGTGTCGCCTGATTCCCGGCCGCCGTTGCGATCTGCGCCGCGCGACCAAACCGCTGCGTCGCGGTGTCCACGTCCCCCGCCTTGCGCGCCTCCAGACCCTCGGCGATGACCGACGCCAACTCGGCCTGCCCGGTGTAGTGGGCGACAGCCTTGTTGATCCGGGTCGACAGGGCGAGGTCGTCCGTCCACACCGCCCGCACGAGCGACTGGCCGACGATGTTGTCACCGTCGGGACCGCCGACGACGAGGCTGACTCGAGCCGCCAGCATCTCGTCACCGATCGTGCCCGCACCGACTTCCACGCTCACGTGATAGTCGCGAGACTCCGATCCCCACGCCCCGGTCGGGAAATCGCCGCTGCGAGCGTTCACCTCCACGCGCTTGGCCGTGAGGTCCGTGATGTCCGGAGCAACCTGCTTGAGGTAGTTGAGCCGCGCACCGGCCGGCATCCACAGCCGAAGCCGAACATCGGCCTGTGTCTTGCTCATCGCGGCGTTGACAATCGCCGTGAAGTCGTCGACCAGCCCCGCCGGCTCGGCGACGATGTCAACCGTGCCGAGCATCGCGTTCGCGATCGGGCGCAGTTCCTCCACCCGCCAGTCGGTTCCGACACCGCGGCAGTGACATTGGAACGAGCCCGCCCAGGTCTTCAGAGTCACGGGCAGTGCGCGCGGGTCTTCCCGGTTCTCCCCGTCGGTGAGCAGAATCGCCTGGTTGATGCCGGTGCTTCCCCCGAACAAGGTGCCTGCTGCGTTGAGCCAGGTACTCATCGCAGTACCGCCGTCCGACCGCAGCTGCGAGATGGCGACCGAGGCTTCCTTACGGGTCCGATCGGTGGCCACCGCCGTGCCCGACCTCGGGTAGACGTTCACCGCAACGTGGGTCCCTGCCACGACCGCAAACCGGACGCCGTCGCGGAGCACGCTCACGGCGGCATTTGTCGCATCGCGCGCCGCTCGGATGCGACCACCCGCCATCGATCCCGACGTGTCGATGATGATCACGACCGTGGCTTCTGCGGATCCAGAAGCGGCACTCTGACCGTCACCGTTGGTCGCGGTGACGGTGACGATCGCATTGACCTCGGTCGCGCCCTCGTGGAGGTACTCATTCTGAAAGGTGTCGAGCGTGTATTCAGGCATGTGCTGCTCCTTCATGGTGGACCGGGATGACGGCGACGGTGATGTTGTCGGCGCCGCCAGCGCGGCGGGCGAACTCAACCAGACGGCGGGCGGTGATGATCGGCGATCCGGCTGCCGATGCCCAGTGTTCGGCGACCAAAGCGGCGAAAGAACCGACGGACGCGGCGTAGTTCCACAAGCCGTCAGTGCAGACGATCACGAGGCCCGGGCCATCGATGACCCGCTCGACGACGCACCGATTCAGGGGGTCGGCATCGGCACCGAGCCACGCCGTGATCATGTGAGCTCGCGGATCCGAGTTCGCGGCGCTTTCGTCCATGCCGTCGGCGATGGCCTCGGTTGCCCAGGAATCGTCAACGGTCACTTGTTCGGGTCGACCGTCCGTCGGCAGCCAGTAGCACCGGCTGTCGCCAACGCTGGCGACTCCGAGCCGGTTTCCGCGAACGTGAGCGACGACCAGCGTGCACGCCGGGACCTCCGCATCGGCCAACGCGGTCCCGTGGGCATCGAGAAGCTGGCGGTCCGTCGCGGCGACGACCGCGGCGGCTGCGGCCTCGACGGCGGCCCACACATCGCTTGTGCTGCGAAGGCTGGCCACCGCGCTAGTGGCGGCGGCCCGGGACGCTGCGCGTGGATCCGGGCCCGTGGACACCCCGTCCGAAACCGCCACCACCAACCCGTCCCCGACCACTGCGATCGCCGCGGCGTCCTCATTACGCACATGACGCAGTCCTGGGTCCGATACGAATGCTCCGGCCGCGCCCAGGTCCGACTCGTCCCGGTCCGGTGGCGGGCTCAGCCGCCGACCGCAGCTGTCGCAGAATCCGTCGGCGTCGGGCTTCCCCTCCCCACAGTCGCAGGCGACGCGTGTCTGCGAACTGAGCGCGTGCCCACAGTCCTCGCAGAATCGATCACCGGCTCGGTACGCGGCACCACATGCCCCGCAGCACAGCGGTGTTGCGGCCGTCATGTCCACGTCCTGGGGCGAACCGCGTTTGCCGCGTCGATGTATTCGATCTTCTCGGCGCCCTCACTCGCACGCCCGATCACCCGATATGCCGCCTCCAGGTCCAGGCGAACACGTCGTTCCGGGTCGGCACCGGCGCTCTTGATCGAACCGATGATCCCTGGCGGCAACGTCTCGCCGTCCTCGAGCGCGGCGAGGGCGTATTCGAGGATGTACATACGCAACCGCGCGTCCTCGACCGTCGGCAACTGGATCTGGCGCAACAGGTGTACCGAACGCTCGACGTCGGTCAGCTTCGCTCCGTCGTCGGTGAGCACCCGAATCGCCTCGACCTGCCCGGCGACGTACGACGCCGAGGTCATCGGAATGCGGTCGAACGCTTCGACTGCGCCGGCGCGGTCATCCGCACCGACCCGGCACCGCGCGAGTCCGGCGCACGCGGTGGTGAACGACGGATCGGTTCGCGAAACCACGTCGTAGTACGAGGCGGCCCGATCGATTTTCCCGGCCAGCTCCAACGCGGTCGCCAAGGCGAGCTTCGGTGCCAGCTCACCCGGCAGGTACCGCATGACAGACTCGAACACCCCGGCGGCGTCCTCGGGCCGATCGGTCGCCAGGTGAATGAGTCCGCGGTACCAATCCGAGCGCCAGTTGCGGCCGTGGAGGGCCGTCGACCGATTCAGGCATTCGAGGGCTGCGTCATACTCGGGTTCCGGCTTGGCCGCAGCGGCGTAGATCAGTGCGCGCACCGTCGCGAGTTCGATGCCGACGCTTCGCTCGGGCGCTTGGTCCAGCAGTCGCAGTTGTTGCTCGGGATCGGTACCGACCAAGGCAGCCAGGTACGCCTCTGCAGGATCGTCCGGGTCACTCAGTAGCGAAGGCAGCGACCGCCAGTCGGAACGAGCGAGTTCCGATCGCCGCTCCATGGCGAACAGTCGGCTCGGCGCCGGCCGCGGATCACCGCTGGCGGCGAGTACTTCCCGCAGCACGCCAACGAGCTGTTCGGCCATTTCGTCGGCGGAATGGAACCGGTCCTCGGGATCGAGCGCGGTCGCACGCGTCAGAAACAGATACAGCGACTCGAACCGCTGGTACACCTCGAAGTCACTGCGATCGGGCAGCTTCTTGGCGTACGTCGACTGATATCCGCGGAAGTCGGTCGCGAGAACGGCGAGAGTTCGTGCCACCGTGTACAAGTCGGACTCCACGGAGGAGCCGACGGTCGCTACTTCGGGTGCCTGATAGCCGACGGTGCCGTAGATGTCGGCATCGTCGTCACCCATCCGGATAACCGCACCGAGATCGATCAACTTCACCTGCTCAGGCGTCTCGATCACGTTGTCCGGCTTGAAATCGTTGAACACCAGGTTGTGATCGTGCAGGTACCCGAACGCCGGCAGCACCTCGAGGATGTAGGCGATCGCCATCGCCGGCGGCATGGGGTCGACCGCACCACCGGCCGCCTCACGTCGAGCTTTGAGGTGGTCCTTCAGCGAAAGCCCGCCGACGTACTCCATGACGATGTACGACGCACCCTGATGCTCGACGAAGTTGTAGATCCGGACGATGTTCGGGTGCTCCACCTCCGCAAGGAATCGCGCCTCGGCCATCGCGACGGCCGCAGCCCCCGCGTCACCGGAATCGAGCAGACCTTTGAGCACGACCCAGCGATCACTGACGCGCTTGTCGGTGGCGAGGTAGACCCAACCGAGCCCACCGTGTGCCAGGCAACCGGCCACCTCGTATTGACCGACCAAGTCACCGGCGACGAGCTTCGGCGTGAACGAAAAGCGCTGGCCACAGGCGGGACAGAATCCCTCTGGGCGGCCCGGGCGATCGTCACGCTTTCGTCCGACCTTCTCGCCGCATTTCCCGCAGAAACGCTTCTCCTCGGGCACCGCGGGATCGACCAGCACCGCGGTGCTCGGATCGCGACGCGCCACCAACGGAACGCTGACCAGACCCGCGCCGATCCGACGACTGGTCGCCTGCCGCTGTTTTCCTCTGCGGGTGGCACCGGTAGCGGACGTTGCGGCGGTTGAGGTTCCGGAGGTTGCGATACCCGCTGTCGCGCGGGTGTCCGGTGGGCCACTCGACTGCGGTGTCGCGCGCGGCGCCAGTCCGCACTCGGAGCAATAACCGTCCTCGATGACCCCCGCGCACCCCGGTGTCGCCTGACAAGGCGTTGACGCGGTCACTGTCCACCTCCCACAGCATCAGCGGATGCGGTTGCCGAGGTCACCGCGGCGACGTAGGCGGCGACCGCGGAGCGTGCAGCGTCGAGGTCGCACGGCGCTATGTACAGCAGGTTCTGTGCTCGGCCGGCCATTCGCGCGAGCTGGGCTGACTCCGCGAGCCCGAAGCGATGAGCTTTGGCTTTGTAGGCGTCGAGCCTCCCCCGAAGCTCTGCCCGCTCACGGACAGGCGCGATCGCCGCGTCTCGGTCGGCGACGGCTTGGTCGTAGGCGAACTGTGCGCGGCTCTGCCAGGCCAACAACCGCGCACCGCCGGCGGTCGATCGAATCTGCAATTCCGATCCGACCGCTGCGAGTTCGTCGGCAAGACCGCGGTCCGGAGCGGTGGGGACGGACCGCGAGAACCCGGCGATCTTCGTGGTCGCCACTTCGTGTGCGCTCACGGCCTCGCGGTGGACAGCCCGGATGCGGTCCAACAGACCCGTGGCCTGAGACCGGATCTCGGCGAGCCGGGCCGCAAGCTCCGCGGCCGACGAAACCACCATGCGGGCCTGCGCCAGGAGTTCCTCGACAACGTCGAAGTCGCTGAATGCGGTGCCCAGCGGGTCCGCGCCGACCTTGTCGACCAGAGCACCGAACGCGAATGCGGCGCGCGCCACGGCGGGCGAAGCGCCCGAGTCCTTCGCGCGGAGGTGGCGAACTTCCTCTTCGCAGACGCCGAGCCGCGGCATCTGCCACTGCCACGCGCCGGCCACCTCGGCGAGGAAGTTCCGCACCCGCTCGAATGCCGACTCGAGCCGGGCGAGCAACGCCGACGGCGACACGTGAGCCGTCTGAGTCTGCGGCCCGAGCAACGTCCGCTCGGTCAGCGCGACCTTCGACGACGACAGCTCTATCGACGATCCGAACAGCAGCCGGGACAGGTCGAGCGTTTCATCCCGCCCGAGCCGACGACCCGATCCGCGCGCCGTTCGCGCACGCGCAATGAAGTCCGTCAAGAGGTGGTGTCCCGCCCACAGTTCGCCGGCCACCGCCTGAATATCGGTCCAGGCCTGGGACGTACGCCCGCGCAGGACTCCCGAGGCCAGCAACTTCCAGGTCGCATCGGAATCCAACTCGACGAGAGTCAAGGCGATGGCCTCGGCGGCCGACGACAGGCGCATCAGTTCTGCATCGCAGAACTCGATCGTGTACCCGGGTTGAGTCATGTCAGTCCCGGTACCTTGCGTCGGGCAGCGGCGCGGGCGCCGAATACCTGCCGAGCCAGCGGTCAGCGATCTGTTCGAGCGTCCCGGCAGCCCGGGCCTGCGCGAGTACACCGTTGACGAAGCGCGTGAATTCCGGGTGTGCCTGGCTGATGCCCAGGCCATAGGGCTCGTCCGTGAACCGCGGACCGACGACCTTGGCATAGGGGTCCTGAGCGGCCAGTCCAGCGAGAATGGTGTCGTCGGTCGAGATCGCGTCTGCCCGATTCTGCTGGAACGCGACGAGGCACTCACCCCAGGTCGGCTCGGTGAGGAGCTTCGGATGGGCCGGTGAGGTGACGATCGCGTTGATCGACGTCGACCCGGCTACGGCACACACCGTCTTGCCACCCAGGTCGTCGAGGCTGGTGGCTGACGACGTCGTCGGTACCAGAACCTTCTGCCCGGCCTGGTAGTACACGGTCGAGAAGTCGATCGCCGCGCGCCGCTGACAATTGATCGTCATGGTTTCGGCGACGAGATCGACCGTTCCGTTCTGCACATCCTTGATGCGGTCACTGTTGGGGATGACCACGATCTGGATCTTGTTCGGGTCCCCCAACACTGCTTGTGCGATGAGGCGGGCGACATCGATGTCAAAGCCCTCGATGCTTCCGGTGAACGGATTCCGGCTCGAGAACAGCAGCGTGTCCTGACTGGTCCCGACCACGACCCGGCCCCGCGCCGCGATCGTCGCCATGAAGGAGCCCTCGGGCATGTTGCCGGGCGCCGGAAGCTGGTCCGGCGGCCGTAGCGACGCCGTCGGGTCCCCACACGACGTGTCGGCAGTTGCGGGAGCAGTTGTCGACGGCGCGGACGCTTGAGGTGGCGGCTGCGGAGACTCACTGCAGGCGCCCAGTCCGGCGACGACAGCGATCAGCGCGATGTTGAACGCAAGGCGTTTGATTCTCATCGGTACTCCTCCAAACGGGGACGAATACCGAGCACGGCCAGCAGCCCGATGAGAATGCTTCCGATCGGGATCAGCACGACGAGCGCCGACATCATGGTCTCGGTACCTGCGACCGCGTCCGTGAACTGCTGCTGCGCATCCGACACTTCTGCGGAGATCGCGCGATCGAGAGCCGCGAACGCGCTCGCGCCGCCCGCGGGCTCGGTCGACAACTCGAGCGCGACAGCCCCGTTGTAATCGCCGGCGGCGAGCGTCTTCATCATCTGTTCGTGGGTCGCCGCGTAGGCCTCCGCCGCCTTCGCCGCAGCACCACCGCGCTCCAACAGGCCCGCTTCACCGCCGGACCCCAGCAGCTTTGCGTGCCCGGCCTGGAAGTCGGCTTCGAAGTCTGCGCTCGAACTGCGACGGACGAGGATCAGACTTTCGTCGCTGTCCTGCACGAGAGCGGCGATCCGCGCATGGGCCGCACGGTCAAGAGGGTCGGTGCCGTCGCGACGCGCGTCGGCGAAGCGCAGACTCTGCAGCAGCGTGATCACACCGACCACGAGCACGAGCACGAGCAGAACAGCGGACGACGCGACGAGTCCGGGGTTCAGAGTCCGCCGGGTTTGCCTCGAGAGGAAGATCTGCGTGACCCCGAGGACACCGGCCAACGCGAGCGCCAGAAACGCCGTGAGCGCGAGCAACGGGCGGGCCTTCGCCGCGGAGTAGTCGTGTGCCAGTTGTTGCTGTTCCTCGGCGAGCAGCTGATCTGCCGCCGGCAGCATGACCGTGCGGGCGAGCCGGTCCGCTTCGGACAAGTAAGCCGACCCCACCGGCAGGCCCTGCCGGTTGTTCGCCCGCGCCGCCTGGATAAGGCCCGCGTACACCGGAAGCTGCTCACTCAAGGTCCGAATCGCATCGGCTGGACGACCACTCGTCGAGACACGTGTTGCGGAGTCGGCGAGTCGCCGGCCGGCCTCCCGGAGATCCGCGTCATATCGCGCCACTTGCGGTGCGGGCTCGAGTCCGCCAGACAGAAACGCTTGGGCGGCGACGGTATTGGCGTCCGCGACCGAACTGTAGATCGCGACCGCATCGACCACGAGCGGCTCGGACGTGCCGGTGACCGCCTTGGTTCCCGCGGTCGCCTGCACGGCCGCCAGAGTCCCGACCACGGCAAGCAGGACGACCAGCCCGACCGTTATCGCGCGCAAAAGGCGCAACCGGCCCGGAGTGGTCCGCACACCGGCAACGAAGTCCGACAGCCGTCGCACTCTGATCGACTGCGTTATCGCCGGCCTACCCATGACCGCCGCCCACATGTTCTCCTCAAGAAAATCAATTCAGCCCGGAAATCGGTGGTCACGCGACGATGCAGTTTTCAGGCATATCGTGGGGCGGTTCGATCAATTTGTCGAGCCAAATCTGCGGTGTCCGTCCTTTGCAGGACGTCACGGTGGGCGCTTTGACGGGGATGTCCCGTTTGTCGAATCGGCAGCGCTGACGTGGCGCGCCCAGAATGCTGAGCGAACCTGTCGGTACCTCCCGATAGGGTTCCACCCATGACGACCGAAGCTCCTCCTCGTCGGCTGGCCCTCTCCCCGTCCCGCGCGTCCGACTTCAAGCAGTGCCCGCTGAAGTACCGGCTGCGCGCGGTCGACCGGGTTCCCGAGGCACCGACGAAGGCCGCGTTCCGCGGAACGGTCGTCCATGCGGCGCTGGAGTCCCTCTACTCGATGCCGGCGGCCGAGCGCGTTCGCCCACGAGCACTCGAACTCGTCGAACCGGCGTGGCGCCGTCTCATCGACGAGTCGCCCGAGCTCGCCGACCTCATCGACGCCAATGACGTCGCGACTTTCCTAGACGAGGCCCGCACTCTCGTGACGTCGTACTACGACCTGGAAGATCCGACTCGGTTCAATCCGGCGGCATGCGAACTGTTCGTCGAACATGAACTCACCGACGGCGCACTGCTCCGGGGCTACATCGACCGTCTGGACATCGCGCCGACAGGTCAGGTGCGCGTCGTCGACTACAAGACCGGACGCGCACCCAGCGAACTGTTCGAGGGCAAAGCCCTGTTCCAGATGAAGTTCTACGCGCTTGTCGTCTTCCGTACGCGCGGCACGGTGCCGACCCAGCTCGAGCTGCTCTACCTCGCGGATGGAAAGCGCCTCGTCTATCGTCCCGACGAACCGGAACTGCTCCGCTTCGAGCGGACGCTGTCGGCGATCTGGAAGGCGATCCTCAAATCCGGTGAGACCGGAGATTTCCGGCCGAACCGCGGCAAGCTGTGTGGCTGGTGTGATTTCAAAGCCCACTGCCCGGAGTTCGGCGGCACGGTTCCCGTCTATCCGGGCTGGCCCGAGCAACCGTCCGACGATGGCGCCGAGCGTGACTGACATGCTCGACCTGTTCACGAGCGTCAAGCGGCTGATTCGCCCGTCGACGATCCGGCTCTTTCTCGGCCTTCACTCCTTCGTCCGGAACGGTCAGGTCGGTGACGGGCGCGAAGCCGCCGTCCTCGATGTGGTCCTCCGGACGACGCAGCGCGGCGACCTGGACGGCGTCATCCGCGCCATCGATGATTTCGCGAGCGACAGGTCGTTCCTGGTCAATGTCGGGAACGAGAAGGGCCTCATCCTCGATGCGGCGATCAAGCGCGCGAACCCGCAGCTGTTGGTCGAACTCGGCGCCTACGTCGGTTACAGCGCGCTGCGCACGGCCCGCGTGATGCCCGCGGACGCACATCTCTACTCCGTCGAGCTCGTGGCGGCGAATGCCGAGATCACCCGCACAATGCTCGAGCACGCGGGGGTGAGCGATCGGGTCACTGTGATCAACGGCAAGATCGGCGATCCAGCGACGATGGAGAAACTCGACGCTGCCGTCGGCTCAGGAAAGCTGGACTTCGTCTTCATCGATCACACGAAGACCTACTACCTGCCCGACCTCAAAGCGATCCTCGCAGCGGGGTGGCTACACCCGGCATCGGTCGTCGTCGCCGATAACGTGAAATCGCCGGGCGCTCCCGACTACCTGGCCCACCTGCGCGCCGCAGAGGGCACCACCTGGCACACAGTCGAGCACGCCACGCACGTGGAGTACCTGTCCCTCATCAAGGACCTGGTACTCGAGTCGACCTACCTGGGTTAGAACGCCCGGCAGGACCGGATGTCGCTGGCCAGAATCGCCTTGGCACCTAGGTCTGCGAGCTCGTCCATCACGTCGTTACTCGTGCGACGAGGTACCAGCGCGCGCACGGCGACCCAACGCTCGTCCGCCAGCGGCGACACCGTCGGCGACTCGAGGCCGGGCGTGATCTGAACTGCGCGATCGAGCAGGTCACGCGGGCAGTCGTAGTCGAGCATCAGGTACTGCTGCGCAAACACGACACCTTGGATGCGAGCGATGAGCTGGTTGCGTGCGCGGTCCGCGCGATCCGAACCGGTGCGCTCGATAAGGACACCTTCGGAGTCGCACAGCGATTCACCGAAGGCGACCAGGTTGTGTTGCTTGAGAGTCCGGCCCGAGCCGACGACGTCCGCGATCGCATCGGCAACGCCGAGCTGGATCGAGATCTCGACGGCGCCGTCGAGACGGATGACATCAGCTTGGATCCCGCGTCGCGCGAGGTCGGTGCGCACGAGGTTCGGGTACGACGTCGCGATCCGCAGACCTTGCAGATCGGTCACCTGCCACTCTTTGCCCTCAGGTGCGGCGTACCGGAAGGTCGAGCGGCCGAAGCCCAGCGAGACGCGCTCCGACACCGAGGCGCCGGAGTCCACCGCGAGGTCGCGGCCGGTGATTCCGAGGTCAAGATCGCCGTTGCCGACGTAGATCGCGATGTCCTTCGGACGCAGGAAGAAGAACTCGACGTTGTTGGCCGGGTCGAGCACGGTGAGGTCGCGGGCGTCGCCGCGGCGACGGTAACCGGCTTCGTTGAGAATCTCGGCGGCAGCTTCGGAAAGCGCGCCCTTGTTCGGCACTGCTACGCGCAGCATGTGGTTGTCCCTTCGGAAAGTCTGGCGTGGCGGGTCAGAGGTGCTTGTAGACGTCGTCGAGCGTCAGCCCGCGGCCCACCATGAGAACCTGCACCCAATAGAGAAGCTGTGAGATTTCACCGGCGAGAGCGTCGTCGCCCTCATGCTCAGCGGCAAGCCACACCTCACCCGCTTCTTCGAGAATCTTCTTGCCCTGGAAATGGACGCCGGCGTCGAGTGCAGCAACGGTCCCGGAGCCTTCGGGACGGTTCTGCGCACGATCGAGGAGCTCGGCGAACAGGGATTCGAAGTTCTTCACGGTGAGCAATTCTTTCATGCGGACCGGGGACCGGCTAAATGCACCTGTCGTAGGTGGTTAGTAACATCGCGTACGCACGTTGGCAAACCCGTCACGAAGGAGCGAGATCGTTGACTTCCCAAGTAGAGGAACTGGAGTTTCAGGCCGAAACGCGCCAGCTACTGGATCTGATGATTCACTCGGTGTACTCGAACAAAGACACCTTCCTGCGTGAGCTCATTTCGAATGCGTCCGACGCACTCGACAAGTTGCGCCTCGAGTCCTACATCGACAAGGACCTCGGAGTCGATACGTCTGACCTGCACATTCAGCTGACCGTCGACCCGGATGCGCGCACGCTCACCATCGCAGACAACGGCATCGGTATGTCGCGCCACGAAGTCATCGACCTCATCGGCACGCTGGCGAAGTCGGGCACCGGCGAGCTCCGCCGCAAGTTGCGCGAAGCCAAGGATTCCGCTGCGTCCGAGGAACTCATCGGCCAGTTCGGTATCGGCTTCTACTCGTCGTTCATGGTCGCGGACAAGGTCACCCTGGTGACGCGCAAGGCCGGCGAGACCCACGCGACGCGCTGGGTCTCCGAGGGCGACGGCAAGTACACCATCGAAACCGTGGACGAAGCGCCGCAGGGCACCGCGGTCACGCTGCACCTCATGCCCGAGGACGCCGAAAACCACCTCTTCGACTACACCTCGGAGTCAAAGCTCCGCGAGATCGTCAAGCGCTACTCGGACTTCATCAACTTCCCGATCCGTCTCGGCGACGACGCGATCAACTCGCAGAAGGCGCTGTGGACGCGCCCGCGCAGCGAGGTCTCCGACGAGGAATACACCGAGTTCTATCGTCACGTGGCGCACGCCTGGGACGAGCCGCTCGAAGTCATCCCATTCCGTGCCGAGGGTTCGTTCGAATACCAAGCGCTGCTGTTCATTCCGACGATGGCGCCGTTCGATCTCTTCATGCGCGAGCGCAAGGCCGGCGTGGACCTCTACGTCAAGCGCGTCTTCATCATGGACGACTGCGAAGAGCTCATGCCGGAGTACATGCGGTTCGTCAAGGGCATCGTCGACGCCCAGGACCTGTCGCTCAACGTCTCGCGCGAAATCCTTCAGCAGGACCGCCACCTTCAGGCAATCCGCAAGCGCCTGGTCAAGAAGGTGCTCTCCACGGTCAAGGACCTGCAGAACAACAACGCCGAGAAGTACCAGACGTTCTGGCGCGAATTCGGACGCGTCCTCAAGGAAGGTCTCGTCAACGACTTCGACAACAAGAACACGATCCTTCAGGTCTGCTCGTTCCAGTCGACGCACTCTGCGGAAGACCTGACGACGCTGAACGACTACATCGCCCGCATGAAGGACGGCCAGGACCGCATCTTCTACATGACCGGTGAAACCCGGGAAGCGGTCGAGAATTCGCCGCACCTCGAAGCATTCACCGCGCGCGGTCTCGAGGTCCTGATCCTCACTGACCCGGTCGATGAAATGTGGACCGGTTCCATTCCCGAGTTCGACGGCAAGACCTTCCAGTCGATCGCCAAGGGCGACGTCGACCTCGACACCGAGGAAGAGCGCAAGGCCGCCGAGGCCGACCGCGAAGAGCAGGAGAAGCAGTTCGCCGATCTGCTCACGTGGATGACCGAAACCCTCGCTGAACAGGTCAAAGCGGTGCGTCTCTCGTCGCGCCTGACGAGCTCCCCCGCGTGCGTCGTCGGCGAGACCTTCGACCTGACTCCGATGCTCGAGAAGATGTACCGCAGCGCCGGCCAGGAGCTTCCGGTCACCAAGCGGACGCTCGAACTCAACCCGAAGCATCCGCTGGTCACCGGACTTCGCGATGCCGTCGCGACCCGCAAGGACGATCAGGCGCTCAAGGACACCGCCGCGCTGATCTACGGCATGGCCTTGCTCGCCGAAGGCAGCGAACTCCGCGATCCAGCACAGTTCGCGAAGCTTCTCGCGGATGAACTGACACGCTCTTTCGCGGGCTAAATGTCGCTTTTCGGGCCTGTTCGTGCATAACGAACAGGCCCGAAATGCATCTACCTGGGCTAACGGTTTCCTAACCGGCAGATTGAAGCCCTCCGAAGATCACCCGTGCGCCCATAACGTCCCACGTTGCAAGGACATTCGCGACGGGGAGGGCTTCGATGCGACGGATTCGCCGGTCTAAGTTGCGCCGGGCTGCCTGGGTAGGCACTGCCATGGGCATCGGCTTCGTCGCCGCCGAACTCGCGCTTGCTCCGATGTCCCCCGCCAATGCCGCAGAGGAACCCAGTGTCAAACACTCGCTGTCGTCGGCGATCGTCGAGGCGCGCGACGTCATCTCCTGCTTGACCAAGGGCGCGACCGGCGACGACTGCGTCTCTTCCGTCCCGATGTCGGCTGCCAACGTCCTCATCACGCGTGCGGCGCTCGTGCCGCCTCCGAAGCCGAAGGCATTGCCGGGCGTCGTCGTGCCGCCGACCAAGGGGTTCATCAGCTCGATGTGGGGCGACGGCCGTGAGCACAAGGGCATCGACATCGCCAACTCCGAGGGAACTCCGATCCGCGCGGTCGCCGACGGCGACGTCATCGACGCGGGGCCGGCTGATGGCTTCGGCTTGTGGGTCCGAATCCGTCACACCGATGGCACCGTCACGACGTATGGGCACAACTTCGTGAACCTCGTGAAGGTCGGCGACCACGTCATGGCCGGTCAGGAAATCGCGACGGTCGGCAATCGCGGCGAATCCACGGGCCCCCATCTGCACTTCGCCGTCACCGCGCCCGACGGCGTCACCCCCATCGATCCGTTCCCGTGGCTGAACGTCAATTCGGCTCTACCAACGGTGTCCTGAACGAGGAGGAAGAAATGCGTGCATTCACCCGAATCGGGGTCAGCGTTGCTGCCGGCGTGGTCTCGAGCCTTGCCATCGCCGCACCGGCCGGTGCCGACACGATCTCTGCAGTGACGAACGCAGCGGGCGCCGTCACGTCCACCGCGGGCGCTGTCGCCGGGACAGTGGCGACGAACTTGGCCAAGCCAAGCACCCAACAGACCCTCAAGCAGGCCGTCCTCAAGGCCGGCGGACTGCTCGGCTGTGTCCTCGGAACCGGATCATCGATGGGATCGTCGCTCGGGTCATCGAACCTGACGTCCACCGTCGGCTGCCTCATCGGCGGAACGCTCGGCGGGAACTCGATCGGTGCCGTCAATCTCCCCGCGAACGGCCCGATCACGTCGAACTTCGGCGACGGCCGCAACCACCAGGGCATCGACATCGGCGCCGATCAGGGCAGTCCGATCCGGGCCGCCACCTCAGGCGAAGTCATCGACAGCGGCCCCGCACAGGGTTACGGCGAGTGGATTCGGGTCAAGGCCGCGGATGGCACGATCACGACCTACGGCCACAACGACACCAACCTCGTGTCCGTCGGCGACCACGTCACGGCGGGCCAAGTGATCGGCACGGTCGGAAACCGCGGCGAATCGAGCGGCCCCCATCTGCACTTCCAGGTCGAACCCGCCGGCGCCGGTCCGGTCGACCCGATCCCGTGGCTCGCCGCGCACGGCGCGTGAGTCATGCGGGCTGAGCTATTTGGACTGGGGCAGCTTCACGCCTGAGGTACGCCCGGCGGGCGCCGACGGCGGCGGGACCATCGGTCCGATGTCTCCGTCGGGTGCGGTGTCTAGGTCGACGATGACGGGCGCGTGATCGCTCGGACCTGTCCCCTTGCGCGCTTCGCGGTCGATCCACGCGGCTTGAACACGTTGCGCCACCGGCGAACTCGCGAGGATCAGGTCGATCCGCATGCCGAGGTTCTTGTGGAACATTCCGGCACGGTAGTCCCAGTAACTGAACACTCGCTCATTCGGCCACCGGTCGCGGACAACGTCATGCAAACCGAGCGCTTGCAGATCACGCAGCGCGTTCCGCTCCGGCACGGTCACGTGCGTCTGACCGATGAACGCCTTCGGATTGAACACGTCGGCATCCGTCGGCGCGATGTTCATGTCGCCACAGACCAGCGCGTTCTCCGGTCCTGCCTGCACATCATCACGGAGCTTGGCGAGCCATTCGAGCTTGTAGTTGTAGTGCTCCGAATCCGGTTCCCGACCGTTCGGGACGTACAGCGAGTGGACCCGGATGCCGCCGCAGACCGCGGAGATCGCCCGTGCTTCGACGTGTGGGAAGCCAGGTTGGTCGGGCAACCCGACGACGACGTCCTCGAGGCCGACCTTCGACAACAGCGCCACGCCGTTCCACTGCGGCTCGCCGTTGACCGCGAGCTCGTAGCCGCGCGACTCCAGCTCATCGCCGAGAAAGTTCCAGAACCAGTCCGTCGTGACCTTCAGCTCCTGCAGACACACGACGTCCGGCTGCCGCTGGTCGAGCCATGGCAGAAACCGGGGCTGTCGAACCTTGATCGAATTGACGTTCCAGGTAGCGATACGCACCCGGTCAAGGTTAGTCACCCCTGTTGGATGTACGCCTCCAGGTAGCCCCGGTCGTCCTCGAGCTGGGCGATGCGGTTCTTGACGACATCACCGATGCTGACGATGCCGGCGAGCGCACCGTCGTCGACGACCGGCATGTGCCGGATGTGCCGCTCGGTCATCGTCTCCGCCAAGCTGTCGACCGTGTCGCCGCTCGAACAAACGACGACGGACGTGGTCATGATCTCCGCGACTTTGGCGTCGAGGACGGCGGCCCCGCGGTCATGCAGCTTGCGCACGACATCGCGCTCCGAAACGATGCCGATGACGCCCGACGGATCGGTCACCACCACAGCACCGATGTTTTGGTCAGACAGGATGTCCAGCAGTTCGGTGACCGTGGCTTCGGGTGTCACGGTCGCTACGGCTGTCCCTTTGTGGTTCAGAATGTCTGCGATCTTCATCGCAACTCCCGGTCGGCTCCGCTATACCTCTACGGTAGCCCTGAGAGGCCCACTACCAGCGTGTATTACGCCGCGCGGCGACGGAGATAAATAAGTCCGCCGACGGCAGCCCCCACCAGCGCGAGCAACCCGATACTGACCAGCGGACGATAGAAGAACCAGGCAAGGGCAATCGCCGACGTGCCCAGGACGGCCGTCAGCACGAGCGCGATGAGCATGACGCCGAAACCCGCAGCCTTGCCCATGATCGGAATGAAACTGACCAACGTCGGCAGCGGAAAAAGCAGCATGACGAATCCGACGAACATCACCAGCAGTCCGACGCCACGCAGAATCCACGTGAGAACGCGGTTGTCGCTGTGGGCCTTCTCGAACATCGCCGCGGGCGTCTGGCTGCCCTTCTCGATCAGGAGCAATCGGTCGCCGGCCTTGGTTTGATAGTCAGTCACCGAACCGGCCGACTGCTTACCGATCACGCTCACCGATGAAGCCTGAACGACCTCGAATGAGATGCGCAGATCACCCACACGCGGGTTGCCGGGGTCGGCCCCGACGTAGACATCCCGACCGTCCACGCGTGCAGGCGGACCTGTCACGGCGATGATCTGGTCCGCCAGGTTGGTCACCATCGGTAGTTGCTCTGAACCGTCGAGTTTGGTCAGGACGTTCGGACCGAGCGCAAATGCGCCGACATTCGCACCCGGAACGATGTTCGTTTCGTTGTCGAAGCGCTTTGGCGGATTCTGATGCCCGGATTTGTCGTTGAATCTCGACGAGTCGTGGACGTCGTCGTCCCACTCGGTTCGGTAGGTGTACGTCGTGACCGTCTCCTGACCGCCGCCGAGTCTGTCGTGCGTCTCGGACTTCTTTTCTTCGACCCACTGGTACATCTGGACGATCCGAATGAGCTTGACCGCCGGGAACGACACTCCGAATACCGGATCGGTGGCCTCGCCGTGCAAGTTCAGCGGACCGGTGAAGTACACGAGCTTCCCGTTGTTGCGATCGTCGAGAGCCGAATCCGGTACGGCGAAAAACGCTCGCGCACCTTCGTCGAGTGACTTCTCGGTTTGCACCGATCGACCCTCGTTCCAGAACAAGCCGATCACCGATCCGGGAATCAACACGATTCCGAGCAGGGCCGCAAGGAAGGACGACCCGATCCGCGATAACCACGATTGACTCGTCGTGGTCGTCACCGAGTCCGGCATCTAGAGCGCCAGAAGCAGCAGAATCACGAT
>JAJFUQ010000142.1 GCA_021372355.1 Nocardiaceae bacterium
CTGGGTTACCTGACCCCGGTCGAGTACGCTGCCCGATGCAGCCACCAGCACCACCCAGTGGCCTGCGACTTCAACTGAAATCGGTACCAATCACAACCTGGCTCTACAACCGGATGGACCGACTATCGGGGACCTGCCACCACCACTGGACCTGTCCCAGTCGTCATATTTGGATGGACTATCAACAGACGACGCGGCTGAGTTCTTGACCTTCGGCGGCCTTATGTCGACCATGGTCGGCGCCGGACGATAACCGCCAGGGCCGGTACCAACCAAAGCCCGCCGAGCAGCTTCGGCTAAATCACCCGCAGTTTGATAACGCTGGACCGGTTCCTTCGCCAACCCGGTCGCAATGACTTCGTCGAACGCAGCCGGAATTGCTGGATTAAGAAGTGATGGTTTCGGCGGGACGCCGAACTGGTGTCCAGCGATCTGTTCTTCAACACTCCAGCCGGGATACGGCGTCACACCAGTCAGACACTCATACAACACGCAGGTCAACGCGTAGATATCTGAGCGAGCATCCGCGATGCCTCGGAACCTCTCCGGTGCCATGTATGCGAACGTCCCGATGACCTTTCCGGTACTCGTCATCCGCGTCGCCGCGTCGGCTTGGGCAATTCCAAAGTCGATCAAGTACGCAAAGTCCTGCTTCGTGACCAGGGCGTTTGCTGGTTTCACGTCGCGGTGCACTAGCCCAGCACGATGAGCCGCATCCAACGCGGAAGCCAACTGCTCGATCAGATGAACAGCGCGTTGCGGATTCATGGGGCCGTCGCGCCGCAGTAAGGCCTGCATGTCGACACCATCGATGATCGGCATCACCAGGTAGAGGCGGCCATCGAACTCACCAACGTCATGGATTTGGACGATGTGCGGTTCGGTAAGTCGAGCAGCAATCACAGCCTCACGCTTGAATCGCTTTCGATATTCGGGACCGGCAAGCTCTGTCGGCAGCACCTTGATTGCAACGTCGCGGTCGAGTTCGCTGTCGTGGGCCTTATAGACCTTTCCCATAGCACCCGAACCGATTAATCCGAGTAACTGGTAACGCCCGAAAGCTACGACTTCCATAGGTCAGCCCCTCAAACCAATTGACCATGATGTTACTCATCGGGAATCGTGAAAAGACCTGGTTGGGACGCAATCAGCGACTTCGCAACGACGACATGCTGCGCGCGTATGGCGCGGCTGAACGACATTCGATTGACGGATCGCAAGCGTGGATTTTGCGGGATAGGGAATCGCTTCGGTGCTGAGCGGCACGGCGTCACAATGAGGGCTATCAGGGACACCTGGAGGTCATGCGAGCGATGCGCGAATCTTTTCTCCGGTTCGGTCTCTTGGGCACTCTGATAGCGACTGTTGATCAGAGACAAGTACCTCTGGGCACTCCAAAGCAGCGTGCGGTGCTGGCAATGCTGCTGGTCAATCGCAATCGAACAGTCACAACCGATTCGTTGATTGGCGCAATTTGGGCGGACTCCGCCGCTTCCTCAGCCCGCGCGAGCATCCATACGTACGTTTCCAATTTGCGCGGTTTGTTGGTCACCGCGGGGTGTGACGGGAACGCTGTGCTGATGGGGGTGTCCTCGGGATATCGCCTCAATGTGGCTGAGGGACACCTAGATCTCGACCAATTCGTCGCAGAGAAGAATGCGGGGCTTCAGGCAGCCGCGGTCGGATCGTTCGATAGCGCGAGCCGGCGTCTGTCCGCCGCTCTCGCGCAGTGGCGTGGTGCAGTCCTCGAGGACCTGACCAGCTTCTCCTTCCTTGAGCCATTCGGCACCGCGCTGGGTGAAGACCGTCTGCTCGTTCAGACTGCTCGCGCTCAAGCCGAAATCGCCTGCGAACGAGCATATTCCGTCATCGCCGAACTAGAATCGCTGGTCGCCGAGCACCCCTATCGTGAGCAGCTGTGGGCACAATTGGTAACTGCTTACTACCTGACGGACCGGCAGTCTGACGCTCTAGCCGCATATCAACGGCTAAGAAGAGCGCTGGCCGAGGACCTCGGTATCGACCCCAGTCCGCCTCTCAATGCGCTGCACCAGCAGGTCCTGCGCCAAGAGCGCCTCGACGTCAGGCGGACCGCCAAAAAGGCTGCTGCGCTGACCGCAGCGACAAGTGTGCATACCGCTTTCACACGACACGCGGCGAAAGCTGCCCTACGCGATCGCGACGGACGCCAGCATCGATTGAAAGAAGCCGCCACCTCGATTGGACGACTCCCAGAAAATGACATCGTCATTGACGACGCCAAGATCAGCCGACGTCACGCCGTGATCATCGATACCGGTAGCAGCTTCGTGATCACGGATCTTGGCTCGACCAACGGCGTTGAAGTGGAGGGCCAGAAGATTCGTCCGAGCGCGACATTGGCTAATGGCCAACGAATACGAGTCGGGCGCCACGAATTCATCTTCGAGGTCGAGCCCTCGTAATGTGTCGGCAGTCCTGTCGCCTTGGCACACTGCCTAGCCCGACGCCGACTCCCACAACCCGATCAGATTGCCCTCGGTGTCGGTGAAGTACCCCGTGAAGCCCATGCTTCCGACCGCGAGCTTCGCGGTCACGACCTTCCCACCGGCTTCCGCGACCTTGGCGAGCGCTTCGTCGATGCTGTCCACGTCGATGACGATGTTCGGCGATTTGCCGGGGAACTGTTCACTGCGCGCGAACATGCCGCCATTGATGAACCCCGGTTCGCTCGGCCCCGTCAGCTGGTCCGTCGGGCCGGTCATGGCGATGGTGTAACCCATCTCCGGAAGCGGCATCATCACCCACCCGAAGGTGTCGGCATAGAACTTCCGCGCGCGGTCGCCGTCGTCGAAGGGAATCTCGAAATGCACTACCTTGCCGGACATCTGGACCTCCCATATGGATTCGGGCCTTCCCCGCCACCCACGCTAGCCCTCTCGGGCAGTGCCGAGGACTGACATCGGATACAGTCCGGACGTGATGCCCGAATTGCCCCCAGAATCGGAAGCTCCTGTTCGCACGATCCGCATCACCGCAGATCCGCGCACGATCCGGGTCGTCCTGGCGTCTGTCCTCGTGGCCGTTGCGCTCTATCAGATGTCGGGTTGGCTCTTCAGCAACCTCAGCGGCTTCCTCGGACTGCTGTTCCTCGCGTGGCTGTTCAGCATCACCATCGAACCCGTCGTCGCATGGCTCAACGGCAAAGGCCTTCGCCGCGGCGCCGCGACCGGGCTGGTACTCCTCGGCATTCTCGGATTCGCTGCCGCGTTCATCGCCGTATTCGGCAGTTTGCTTGCCGAGCAGGTCGCTCAGCTCGTCAAGGCGCTTCCTCCGGCGATCGAGAGCGCTACCGAATGGGCGAACAGAACGTTTGACACCGACTTCCAGCTCAGTCGGTCGCTCGTCGATCTGTCCCCGAATGGGATCAAGGATCTCGCGGCTCGATTCGCGCCCAGCGTTCTCGGCGCAGTATCGACACTGATCGGTGCGATCTTCCAGACTCTGACCTTCGCGATGTTCGTCTTCTACATGTCCGCGGAGGGTCCTCAGCTTCGACGAACAATCACCAGCCGATTCCGCCCCCGCCAGCAAGAGGTGATTTCGAAGGTGTGGCAGACGTCGGTCGAGAAGGCCGGCGGTTACGTCGTCTCCCGCGCGATTCTGGCGATCTTCAGCACCATCGCGACCGCCACCGTGCTGCTCATCCTCGGGGTTCCGTACTGGCTACCGCTCGCGCTCTGGACGGGCATCATTTCGCAGGCAATTCCAACGCTCGGAACGTATCTCGCGATCGCCCTTCCGGCGCTGGTCGCCGCCGCCGCAGACCCCGTCGACGCGCTGTGGGTCATCGGGTTCGGCACGATCTACCAGCAGGTGGAGAACTACATCCTGCAGCCCCGCGTCACCGCGAAGACCGTGGACATCCACCCGGCTGTCGCATTCGGCTCGGTCATCGTCGGCGCGGCGCTGTTCGGAGCCGCCGGCGCCTTGGTGTCAGTTCCGGTCGTCGCCGTGATCCAGGCGCTCGTCCAGACTTACACGCATCGGTACGACCTCGTGGACGAGCTGCCGACCGCGCCCGAACCACAGCCGGAGCCGCCTCAATCCTGAGCGGGCGGTTCGGCCTTTCCGTCGCGCTCATCGCGGTCGGCCCAGGCCAGCAATTCCTCGAGACCGAATGGCTGATCGTCGATCGTCGCGTGCAGATCGCCGATCTCCGCAAACCGCGAAGGCATCGACAGCACGGTGAAGTCCCGCGGATCGACCCCGTCTATCTCGGACCACTCGACGGGCGCAGAAACAGTTGCGTGCGGAACGCCGCGTACCGAGTACGCCGAGGCGATCGTGTGGTCCCGCGCGTTCTGGTTGAAGTCGACGAACAACTTCTCCGGATCGCGGTCCTTCCGCCACCACGTCGTCGTGACATCGTCCGGAGCTCGCCGCTCGACTTCCCGAGCGAACGCCAGCGCCGCCCGACGCACGTCCTTGAAACCCCACTCGGGACGAATGCGCACGTAGACGTGCATTCCCTTGCCGCCAGACGTCTTCGGGAAGCCGATCGCACCGATCTCGTCGAGGACTTCGTGCACGACGCCGGCCACGCGCTGCACCCGTTCGAAGGTGCACTCGGGCATCGGGTCGAGGTCGATCCGCCACTCGTCCGGCTTCTCGACATCGGTCGCTCGGGAGTTCCACGGGTGAAACTCGACCGTCGACATCTGGACGGCCCACACCACGTCGGCGACCTGCTGAACACACAACTCGTCCGCGGTTCGGCCGTAACGCGGGAAGTACACCTGGACCGTCTGAATCCACTCCGGCGCACCGCCAGGGAGGCGCTTCTGATGCACCTTCTCCCCCGACAGTCCCGACGGAAATCGATGCAGCATGCAGGGACGATTCCGGAGTGCGCGCACGATGCCGTCGCCCACGAAGAGGTAGTAGTTGGCGAGGTCGAGCTTGGTGATGCCAAGGTCCGGGAAATAGATGCGATCCGGGTTGGAGATACGAACGACCTGGTCACCCGCCGTGACCTCGACCGCTGGGACGTTCCGCTGAGCCATCGATCGCCAACGGTACCCGTCGGCGTCATCTCCCGTCGCAGCGCTCGCCCGATCCGCGAGTTCACGTCGCGCGGCAGGCCAAATTCTTGCGACTAGACTTGATCGAATTCGGCTTTTGAAGCCAGCACGGAATTCCACGGCGTAGAGGAGACCGTTGGCCGACGGCACAACACCCCCGCACCAGCACAGCGACCTCGAGCATGAACAGCAGTACCTCGACGTCCTGTACCGGCATCTCGACCAAATGCGCGAGTACGCCTCGACGAGGCTGAAGTCAGTGCTGCTCAACACTGGCGGCACCCCGCAGGCTCGCAGCGAACGAGAGTCGTTCACGCAGCTCTACACCGAGGACATCGCAAAGTACGACGCCGCTGAACACGGTCTGTGTTTCGGGCGGATCGACCTCGACGGAGATGACGAGGCCCGGTACGTCGGCCGAATCGGAATCCTCGACGAGGCCAATGACTTCCGGACGCTGCTCCTCGACTGGCGCGCACCGCTGGCCCGGCCGTTCTATCTCGCGACCACCGCGACACCGGACGGCGTCATCCGGCGTCGCCACATTCGTTCGCGCAGCCGGCGGGTCACCGCGGTCAACGACGAGTACCTCAACCTCGACGCCGCCGAAGCCGCCGGCCAGCTCGAAAGTGGTGCCGGCGGGGTCGGCGGAGAGAGTGCGCTGCTGGCTGCCCTCAACGCGGCTCGCACCGGACACATGCACGAGATCGTCGAGACGATCCAGAGCGAGCAGGACGCCATCATCCGCTCCGACCACAAGAGTGTCCTGGTGGTCCAAGGCGGTCCCGGCACGGGCAAGACCGCGGTTGCCCTGCATCGCGCGGCGTACCTGCTCTACACGTACCGCCAGCAGCTGGCCAGAAGCGGTGTGCTGATCATCGGACCGAACACGACGTTCCTCGAATACATCAGCCAGGTCCTGCCCTCGCTCGGTGAGACCGGCGTGCTGTTGTCGACGATCGGCGAGCTCTATCCGGGGGTGAAGCCGACGCGGGAGGACAGCGAACGCGCATCCGAGCTCAAAGGCTCGCTCGCGATCGTCGATGTCCTCAAGAACGCGGTTCGGGACCGGCAAGAGGTTCCGAACAAGCCCCTGACCTTCAGCTTCGACGGCTATCCCGTGGTGCTCGACAGGCGGATCGTCACCCGGGCGCGTGGTCGGGCACGTTCATCGCGGCGTCCACACAACCTCGCCCGGCCGATCTTCACCTCGTCGGTGTTCGATGCGCTCGCAGACCAAGTGGTCAGCGCGATGGGCTCGAACCTGACCGGCGGTTCGAACCTGTTGAGCCGCGACGACATTGCGGACATCAGGTCCGAACTGCGCAGCGACGAAGCGATCCGTTCAGCGGTCAGCGCGCTATGGCCCGAACTCGCTCCCCCGGATGTTCTCGCGGCGTTGTGGGCCTCGCCCCAGCGCCTCGCGAACGCTGCCCCGCACCTGAGTGAAGCGGATCGGAAGGTCCTTCATTCATCCGGTGGATTCAGTGCCGCCGACGCGCCTCTTCTCGACGAGCTCGCCGAGCTTCTCGGTTACGACGACACCGCTGAGCGCGAGCGTGCGCGCACGAAATGGCGTTCCCAGATCGCTGACGCGCAGGATGCGCTCGACATCCTGACGGGTTCTGCGCCACAGGATCTCGAGGACGAACTCGACCCGGAGATCCTCATGGCGTACGACCTCATCGACGCCGAGCAACTCGCCTTCCGGCACGAGCACAGTGCCCGCGGTACGACCGCAGAGCGCGCCGCCGGCGACCGGACGTGGACGTACGGGCACGTCATCGTCGACGAGGCTCAAGAACTCTCCGAGATGGCGTGGCGCATGGTCATGCGCCGAATTCCGAACCGTTGGGTGACGGCGGTCGGGGACGTCGCACAGACCAGCGATCCTGCGGGCACGACGTCGTGGCAGACGATGCTCGAGCCGTACGTTGCCAAGCGGTGGAAGCTTGCCGAGCTCACGGTGAACTACCGAACGCCGGCCGAGATCATGAACGTCGCCGCGGATGTCCTGAAATCGATCGATTCCTCCGCGGTCGCGCCGACGTCCGTACGACACGGCGGCGTCCTGCCGACCGCGATCAAGAGCGCGCACATTCCGGACACGGTGGCGAAGGAGATCGCGGGAGATTCGACGCCGGGCATCCTCGCCGTGCTGGCGCCCGCAGAACTCGTTTCGGAACTGAAGCACCTTGCGGACGAGCGGGTTTCGGTGCTCACAGTCAAGGAGGCGAAGGGACTCGAGTTCGACTCGGTCATCATCGCCGATCCGCGCGGCATCCTCGACGAAGTGCGGCACGGACTGAACGACCTTTACGTCGCGCTGACCCGTGCCACGCAGCGGCTCACAGTGGTGTACTCCGGCGAGCTACCGACGGAGTTGTCACGGCTGGTTTAGGGCGCGTGCCCTAGGTCGTGTGAACGATCAGAACGTCGACCGGGGACTTGCGCGATACGTCCGCCGACACGGAGCCGAGGAGACGGCCGATTCCGCGCAGACCACGGTTGCCGACCACGAGCAGGTCGGCTTCGACCTCCCCGGCCAGTCCGATGAGCGCCTCGACCGGTTGACCCATGATCGGTCGCCGCGAGATGTTCTGGGCACCGAGCTCGACCGCACGATCGGCGGCCGCCTGCAGTACTGCATCGGTCGGGCCGGAACCACGGATCTGGAAAGCCTCATCGCCGAGCAGATCCTCGGCCGCGAGGTTGCGTTCGTTGCCCTGGTAGGCGCATGCGATGACGAGCGTCGCACCCTCGTCGCCAGCCAGTCGGGCAGCCTTCTCGACAGCCTTCATCGCTGACGCCGATCCGTCCGTACCGACCACGATCGTCGAATATGCGCTCATTGGCTCCGAGCCTCCCGCCTGATGTGAATGCGTCTGAAGTTACGCACGAGACATAGTCGTCGAACGCTGACGATAGCCTGAGAATTGGCTGTTGCTATGCGGTTTGGAGACAAAACCGCGTCTAGATTGATCATCGTGTCTATCGGTCGGCGTACGCGGCTGAAACTGGCGGCTGTCGCCGTCCTCGCCGCGGTTGCCGCAACTGCGGGGTTCGTCTTGCTGCGCAGCGATGCGGGGGACGCGGGACCAATTTCCAGCCAGGAGATCTCCGTCGCAGCTGCTCCGGGTTCGAACCTGCGAATCAAGCTCGACACGTCCCTCTATCTGCCGTCGAAGACCCCAGCCCCCGCAGTGCTTCTGGCGCACGGATTCGGCGGGAGCAAGGCATCCGTCGACGAACAGGCGCGCGAACTCGCCGACGCGGGGCTTGTCGTCCTGACGTACAGCGCCCGCGGATTCGGTAAGAGCGGCGGAACGATCAGCATCAACGATCCGGATCGGGAAATCGCTGACGGTCGTGAGCTGGTCACCTGGCTCGCGAATCGACCCGAGGTCACCAAGGAGCCACAGAACGATCCGAAGGTCGGCGTCGCCGGTGCCTCATACGGTGGCGCGCTCGCGTTGATGCTGGCCGGCACCGACCCACGCATCGATGCCGTGGTCGCGACGGCGACGTGGAACGACCTGGGCCACGCGTTGTTCCCGAACTATGCCGAGCCGGCGTCGACCGCAGTGCCGGAATCTCTCACCACGTCCCAATACGAATGGCCGGGCGTGCTGAAACGAAACTGGGCCGGCACGTTCTTCGGTGCCGGATCAACAGCGGCCGCGAGTGAGGGCAGGTCGGCCAATCCGCCGGCATCCGCACCTCCCGCGGACGTGTGCGGTCGCTTCGATCCGCGGCTGTGCCCTCTCATTCTCCCCGCGTTGGTGAGTGGGACCCCCTCGCCCGAACTCCTCACGGTGCTCACCCAGCACTCCCCGACCTCGGTCGCCAGACGAATCGCGGCCCCGACGTTGCTGCTTCAAGGACAACGCGACACCCTGTTCGGTCTCGACGAGGCCGACGCAACGGCGCGCGAAGTTCGAGGCCCCGTCCAGGTCCGGTGGTTCAACGGCGGTCACGACGGAGGATTCGACCGCGCCGACGGTCCGGCTCGCGACTTCCTGGTCAGTCAGCTCACCGGCACCACCGAGGAGAATTCTGCCGACGCAACCGAGTTCCGATTCGACCTCCCCGGCACGATGGATGAGAACGGCAACCAGCGCATTCGGGCCATGATCGTCGACGGTTATCCCGGCGTGGGGAAGGCTCCAGCGGTCCAGCGGTCGATCGTCCCGCTGCGTGGCACGGCCAATCAGCAGATCCTTCGTCCGCCCGGCGCGGTCCCCGCGGCGGTGTCGAGCATCCCGGGGCTGTCGGTCGCAGGCGCGGCCATTCCGGCGGCGCTGGGGTCGCTCGGACTCGACATACCCGGTCAAACGGCAGTGTTTGCCGCCGCACCCGTTGGTGAGCCGATGTCGATCGTCGGTTCGCCCACGGTCGACCTGCGCCTCACGTCCCGAGCGGGACCCGGTTCGTCTGTCTTGTTCATCAAGCTCTACGACGTCTCGCCCAGCGGTCGACGTGCGCTGCCCGGCGGTGGCGTTGCCGCCGTTCGGATTCCCGACGACATTCTGGGACAGCCACTACGAATCACGTTGCCCGCCATCGCCCACCAGCTTCCTGCCGACCACCACCTCGAGCTCGCGATCGCGACAACGGACGCCGCGTACGCAACGCCCCTCACACCCGCGGTCTTCACCATCGACGGCTCGGAGGTAGCGCTGACGGTCCCGTCAGTGCCGGCTGAGCCCCGCTCGCGCGACATTCCATTGCTGCCGATCGTCGGCTCCATCGCGATCGTCGGCGTGGTTCTCACGCTCGCGCTCGTGGGAGCGGTCCGGCGACGTCCAACACCGATCATTGAGGGCGTCGACGCACCGCCGTTAGAGGTCAAGGGACTCGTCAAGGCGTACTCGAACGGTTTCCGTGCGGTCGACGGCGTGACGTTTACCGCCGAACGCGGCACCATTCTGGGACTGCTCGGACCGAACGGCGCGGGCAAAACGACGACCCTACGCATGGTCATGGGCCTCATCCGGCCCGACGACGGCGAGGTCAAGATCTTCGGCAATCACGTGAGCGCCGGGTCGCCGATTCTCGGCCGGATCGGAGCATTCGTCGAAGGTCCCGGCCTGCTCCCACATCTGTCGGGCACGCAAAACCTCAGGCTGTACTGGGCCTCGACCGGACGTCCCAAAGAGGATGCTCACCTCGACGAAGTTCTCGAGATCGCCGCCTTGGGCACTGCGATCGACCGTCCCGTCCGCTCCTACAGCCACGGCATGAAGCAACGCCTCGCGATCGCTCAGGCGATGCTCGGCCTGCCCGACCTGCTCATTCTCGACGAGCCCACGAACGGACTCGACCCGCCGCAGATCCGGACGGTTCGCGACGTGCTCACGAACTACGTCAAGACGGGTCGCACGGTCGTGGTGTCGAGCCATCAACTTGCGGAGGTCGAGCAGACTTGCACGCATGCGGTCGTGATGAACCAGGGTAAGGTCATCGCGTCCGGTCTGGTCACCGATCTCGTTGCTGCCGCCGGTCCCATCGACATTCGCGTCGACGACCTACCGGCCGCGGTTGACGTGCTCGGTGAGATGTCGGGTATCGGTCACGTCGTCGTCGTTGACGGAGTGACGCCGCGAATCCGCGTCGACGCCGGGTCGATCGGAGTACCCGAGATCGTGCGGACCCTGGCCGACCGGAACGTGGCTATCCGCAGTGTCACCGGATCGACGCGTCTCGAGGACGTCTTCCTGGCGTTGGTCCACGACCCGCGGTCGACAGCCGCGTCAGACGAGGGACAACCATGACGACGGGCACCAGATTGACGCTTCCCTTCCGCGTCGAACTCGAGCGGCAACTTCGGCGGCGACGCACACAGGTGACGTTCGGGCTGCTCGCAGTGCTGCCCATCGTCTTGGCGATCGCGTTGGCCTTCGGCGGTGACGACGCCGGCGGCGCGAGTGGACTCATCGATCTCGCGACGCACGGCGGCGTGAACTTCGCGGTCTTCGCGTTGCTGATGTCGGCCGGATTCTTGCTGGTCGTGGTGGTCGCGCTCTTCTTCGGTGACGCGGTCGCCAGTGAGGCAGCGTGGTCGAGCCTGCGCTACCTACTCACGATCCCGATTCCGCGCACTCGACTGATCGTTCAGAAGGCGCTGGTCGCCGGCACACTGTCGATCGCCGGAATTGCCGTGCTCGTCGCGATGTCGCTGGTCGTAGGCACCATCCGCTACGGCACTGATTCGCTCGTGACGCCGTTCGGCGACTCGATTTCGTTCGGAGTCGCACTCGTTCGGATCGCGATCGGTGTCGCGTTCACCGCGATCAGCCTGCTGTGGGTTGCCGGGCTCGCTTCTCTGCTGTCGGTGTGGACCGATGCACCGCTGGGTGCCGTCGGAGGCACCGTCATGGTCGCGATTCTGATCGAGATCCTCGAGCAGATCACTCCCCTCGGCAACCTGCGGAACTGGTTACCCGGACACTTCGGCTGGGCCTGGACCAGAGCGCTCGCGCCAGTCATCGACTGGCAGGACATGGTCGTCGGCACGTTCTCGTCGCTGGTCTACGCGTCGATTTTCGGCACCCTGGCCTGGTGGCATTTCCGCCGTAAGGACATCGTGTCCTGACTACTTGAGCCCGGCCGCATCCATTCCGCGAAGTTCCTTCTTCAGGTCGGCGATCTCATCACGTAGGCGACCCGCCAGCTCGAACTGCAGGTCGCGGGCTGCACTCATCATCTGGTCGGTCATCTGTTTGATGAGATCGGCCAGCTCGGCGCGCGGCATCGACTTCGTATCGCGATGCACAACACCCGACGACCGACCCGGTTCCCCTTGTGCGCGTCGACCACGGCTGGCATTTCGACCCGAGCCACCGATCGCCACGTCGGTGTCGTCCGCCTCCTCGTACACCTGATCGAGAATGTCCGCGATCTTCTTCCGCAACGGTTGGGGACTGATACCAGCCTGCCGGTTGTACTCGATCTGCTTCTCGCGGCGACGCTCGGTTTCGTCGATCGCATGCCGCATCGAGTCGGTGATCTTGTCCGCGTACATGTGCACTTCACCCGAGACGTTTCGGGCGGCACGGCCGATCGTCTGGATGAGGCTCGTGCCGCTCCGCAGGAACCCTTCCTTGTCGGCGTCGAGGATCGCGACGAGCGACACCTCGGGAAGGTCGAGACCCTCACGGAGCAGGTTGATTCCGACGAGGACGTCGTACTCACCCAGGCGGAGCTGCCGCAGAAGCTCTACGCGGCGCAAGGTGTCGATCTCCGAATGCAGATATCGCACCCGAATTCCGAGCCCGAGGAGGTAATCGGTCAGGTCCTCGGACATCTTCTTCGTCAGAGTGGTCACCAGAACGCGCTCATCGCGATCGGCCCGAGCGCGAATCTCGTGCACGAGATCGTCGATCTGGCCCTTGGTCGGCTTGACGACGACCTTCGGATCGACCAGACCCGTCGGGCGGATGACCTGCTCGACGAACTCACCTTGCGCTCGACCGAGTTCATACTTGCCCGGCGTGGCCGACAGGTACACCGTCTGGCCGATGCGCGAGGCGAACTCTTCCCACGTGAGCGGCCGGTTGTCGACCGCCGACGGCAACCGGAAACCGAAGTCGACCAGGTTCCGCTTTCGGGACATGTCGCCTTCGTACATGCTGCCGATCTGCGGCACTGTGACGTGAGATTCGTCGATGACGAGCAGGAAGTCGTCCGGGAAGTAGTCGATCAACGTCGCCGGCGCGGAGCCAGCGGGGCGGCCGTCGATGTGTCGTGAGTAGTTCTCGATACCCGAGCAGAAGCCAACCTGGCGGATCATCTCGAGGTCGTACTGCGTACGCATCCGAAGGCGTTGCGCTTCGAGCAGCTTCCCCTGCTTCTCCAACTCCGCGAGTCGCTGCTCGAGTTCGGACTCGATGTCGGTGACCGCGCGGGCCATTCGGTCGGGGCCGGCCACATAGTGCGTCGCCGGGAAGATGCGTACCGAATCGACCTTCCGCACGACGTCTCCCGTGAGCGGGTGTAGGTAATACAGCGCCTCGATCTCGTCCCCGAATAACTCGATGCGGACCGCGAGCTCTTCGTACGACGGGATGATCTCGACGGTGTCGCCGCGGACCCGGAACGATCCGCGGACGAACGACATGTCGTTGCGGGTGTACTGAACGTCGACGAGCAGGCGCAACAGCGCATCGCGGTCGATCTCGGTTCCGACTTCGAGCTGAACGGAGCGGTCGAGGTACGACTGTGGCGTACCCAGACCGTAAATGCACGACACCGACGCGACCACTACCACATCGCGCCGAGACAGCAGGCTCGACGTCGCCGAGTGACGCAGACGCTCGACGTCGTCGTTGATCGAGCTGTCCTTCTCGATGTACGTGTCTGTCTGCGCGATGTACGCTTCTGGCTGGTAGTAGTCGTAGTACGAGACGAAATACTCGACGGCGTTGTGCGGCAACATCTCTCGCAGCTCGTTTGCAAGCTGTGCGGCCAGTGTCTTATTCGGCGCCATGATCAGGGTCGGGCGCTGGAGGCGTTCGATGAGCCAGGCCGTCGTCGCGGACTTACCGGTACCGGTAGCACCGAGCAGAACGACGTCTTTGTCTCCCCCGTTGATCCGGCGTTCGAGCTCATCGATCGCGGCCGGCTGGTCCCCCGCAGGCTTGTACTCGCTGACAACCTCGAACCGACCGCCGGTGCGCTCGATATCGCCCACCGGTCGGTGCTCGGAGTGGGCGCGTACTGCATCGTCGATGGCGCGAGCGGCGGGTTCAGAAGCGAAAGCCATGGAACCAGAGTAGGTCGGGGGTACGACATTTAGCGTTGGTGGTGGGGTTACCGGCGGTCCCCGGGTCTGACTGAGACGTTGCGAACTCTGGAACTTGAGTGGCTGCCCGTGACCTCGTGTCTGATCGACGCGGTGTCCTTGTTCGGGAACTCGGAGCCATCGATGTGTGGACTCCTGCTTGTGGAATGTCTGGGCCGTGCCGGGCCGTTCAGCCACGTCCGTTGACGTTCCATGCAGGAGGTTTGGTGATGACGATGACGCTGGGGATCGATGTCGCGTGTCGGGCAGATCATCTGGCGACCCTGTCCCACGACGGCGCGATCGCCTGGCGTGGACGGCGGTTCCAGACCTCGTCGCAGGATTTGGAATCGCTGTGGCAAGACCTGGATCTAACCGATCCCGCCGAGTTGACCGTGGTGATGGAACCAACCCGCAACGCGTGGATTGTGCTCGCGCAATGGTTCCGTCGGCGCGGGGCGCGCGTGGTGATGGTCCCGACAACCCAGTCGGCGGACCTGCGCAAGTACTACTCCAAACACGCCAAAACCGACAAGCTCGATTCGGAGATCCTGGCCAAGCTGCCGCTGCTGCATCCCGAGGGACTGCGCGAGTTCACCGGCCCGGGTTCATCGGATCCGCTACGCCGCTTGACCAAGCAACGCTCCTCGATCGTCAAGCGCCGAACCGCGGTTCTGCTGCGGATCGACGCGTTGCTCGAACTGCTCGGACCAGCCTGGTACGCAGCCCTGCACGAGCGATACGGGACCGCGGCACTGGCATTCCTGGCCCGTTACGCCGATCCGAATATGGTTGTGCGGCTGGGTAGATCGCGTTTGGCGAGGTTCTTGCACAGTCGGTCGCGGGGCGCGCTCGGTGAGGACATGGCCGTGGCGTTGATCGCAGCAGCCAAGCAGACGCTCGAGCTGTGGGGCCCGGACGGGATGGACTTTGCCGAGTTGGCCGGCGACATCGCCACCGAGGCTGAGCAGGCGATCTTCTTGACGGGGCAAATCAACGAGCTCGATGAACGCATCGCCAACCTGTATGCCGATGCTGACCCGGACGGGATCGTCGCTTCCGCACCCGGGGTGGGACCGGTCATCGCCGCGGTCATCGCGGGCCGGCTCGGAGACGTGCACCGGTTCGACGACCTGGCCGCGATCCGCGCCTACTCGGGTCTGGTACCGAAGGTGAACCAGTCCGGCACCGGGTCGACCACGAACGGGATCACCAAAGGCGGTGACCCTCTATTGCGGGAGATGCTGTTCATCGCTGCCGATCAAGCCCGCAAGATCGATCCGCAGCTCGCGGCGAAATACGCGCGGCTGATGTCCGGCGATCGGCACCGCAACTCGGCGATGTGTCACCTCGCCACCACATTGCTGACGCGTATCGCTACCTGCATGAGAACCGGGCAACCATACGTTCTGCGTGATACCGACGGTCGGGAGCTCACCGTTGCCGAGGGACGCGACATCGTCAGCCACGACTATAAAATTGATCGACAGAAACGCAAGAACGCAGCAACCAGACGAATGAAGCAGCGCCGCAAAAGCGAGGCGGGCCAGGTGTCACAGGAGTCGCTCAGCGCTCCAACATCCCGGCCCGCGTACACCAGCATACGAACCGCTGCAACGGCTTGACGTTCCTTAGGAACTCAAGTAGCGCCTAGCGCGGGGCTTGGGCGGCGACGGAGGCTTGGTCGAGATGGTGGTCGCTGAGATACTTCTTGGCCTCGGCGTTGTCCTGCGCTTCGAACCTGCGAATGGAGCAGAGGAAGAGGTCGCTGAGTTGCTCGCCCGCCTCGATGAAGTCGCCGAGGCGTGCAAGAAGGACCTCGTGCGCCAGCCGGTCAAACTTTGCTGCGAGCTGGACCGCTGAGGGAAGCTCCGAGAACCCCTCGGCTCTCTTGATCTTTCGGGCCGTCGCGCGCATTTCACGCAGGGTGAGCACCCAATTATCTACTGCGTCTCGCCCTTCGATCGCCCCCGATAGGTCCAGCCACAGGCTGCCAGCCTGAGCCTCACTCAGTTGTGCTTCAAACACTTTCAACTCCAGGTCAGATCGGAAGGCTTGGGAGAAGTTTGCGAGACGCGTCAGTCGCGCGCTTGCAGGCGTCGTCACCCGCCTCGCTGGTCATTTCGATGTGAATCGACCCGTACGAGGTGTCGAATCCAACCGTGCAACCTTCGCGTTCTTCGCCCGCGAACACGTAGGTCTTCCCTCGTCGGCCGTTGATGTCCACTTCTCGAAAGTCGGCGTATTTCGGATTGGACTCCAAGGCCGCGATGGGGTCTTCTGCCGACGCCACAATCAGCCAGTAGTTGGCGAAAACCGTCGGCCACGAACACATACGCCAGTCAGGAAACTGAACGTCATCGTTCTTCTTCTCGGGATTCGCGCCCGCAGCCGTCAACGCCGCCGCGGGCAATTCCGAACATGGGTCCCAGAAGTGGGCTTCGACCGCTTTGCCCTGGACAGCACAACCGCTGAGTGCCGCACCCACCAAGAACACCGACAAGATCGACCGCAAGCCACGCACCTCCTTCAGCAACTTTGACGCACCTACTACGCGAACGGTTCCGCGGGGACTGAAGTTTTGCTCAAGGTTGAAGAAAGACAGCGGTCGGCGGAACCAGATCGGCTCTCCGCCCGTCTCTATTGAACGTGACGGACATTCGAATCGGCTCAACGTTGCGGCACCGCTGTGCCACTTCGGCGAACAGTGCCACCGTGGAGACCCACCTGCGATGACCAAACTTGATGTCGACGCGCACACCTTCTATGAGGCCGCAAATCGCTGCTTCTCCGTTGCGGACGAACTCTCAAGTGCCATGAACGCGGCCGTCAGGGATTTGAGTGGCACGGAATCGATGTCCGGAAGCTATGACTTGGGACTGACCTGGGGCAAGTCGTACGACAAGGCCGCGCGCGTTTCGATCGACCTAGGGACCTCTCTCGTCGACGCGCTCTACAACTACGGGTCCGTCCTTTCGCAATCCGGCTTCAATTACGAGGTCGCCGAGTTCGATGCCACCATCGAAGGCGCAACGCCACCTGAGGAGCCTGCCCTCCCGGTGGCTCCGAAGGTGTCGTCTACCCCGGTCCCCTCAGCATGCGGCGGGCACGGAACGGGACTCGTCGATACGTTCGTAGGACTCGTAGACGAGATCGGCGTTCCGGTACCCGACGGAGACACAGACAAACTCAGAGATGCCGCCAAGACCTGGACCGCACTGTCGGCGACGCAACTCGCATCACTAAAGGATGTCGCGGACTCGTTTGCCGCTGTCATATCGCCTGACGCCGAATTCGTCGACGAGGACCTTCGAGAACTGCAATCCGCGATCGAAGACTTCAACGAATCGTGCACTGACCTCGCGAGAGCGTGCTGCGAGTACAAGGACGCGATCGAGGAACTGCGAGAGACGATTCGCGACATTCTCGAAGAGCTTGCGATCGAACTCGCTGCTACTGCCGTCATTAGCATCGCTGCCTCGTTCATCAGCGTCGGCACATCTGTCGCCGCCGGCGCCGCAAAGGCGGCGGAAACTGTGGCTAGGTTCGCGAAGAAGATCGCCGATGCAGTGCGCGCTTGGAAGATCGGCAAGAAGTTAGCAGACGGCGTGAGAAGAATCCGTGATCTGACAAAGGCACGGAAGACCGTGGAGCGCATCAATCAGCTGTTCAGGCGAGGCGCGAAGAAGGAAGAATCCGCAGCTGCCGCCAAGGCCGCGGCAGAGCATCGCCAGAATCTGGGGTACGACCCAGCGATCAAGAAGTTCAGGCCGGGTGAAGCGGACACTGGCGCACGAGTCGAGTCGGAGTTGGGGGTCACCCTCAAGCGGGCTCCAGACGATGCGAATTACGACTGGGTCGACTCAACAGGGAAGACCTACGACGCCGTCGGGAACTTCAGAGCGGAGTATTTCGAAAAGGAATGGCCGACCCTGCAGGAGAAGATCAGGCAGCATCTCGACAAGGCCGACCTCGTTCCGGTCGATGTTTCCCAGTTCACGGATGCTCAGAAGGCAATGGTCAAATCATTCATCGAACAGTTCGAGCCACGCGCATTCACAGTTGGAGGTTGACAATGGCGGGTGACATCATCCTTGCTGACGGCGACTGGTGGGCGGCCCCCTCGTGGGCCTACCACTGGGTAATCGAATTCCTCATTCCGAACGTCTCGCAACCAGATACCGTTGCGACTCTTCATGAGATCGATGACAACAACCTTGGTTCCTTCCGCGTTGAGGACCTTCCGGAGAGCCATCGTCACGAGGTTTACGAACTCCTCGCCACGCGACTCGTGCCGGATGCTGCGAAAAGAATTCAGACGACGGGCGAGGCACGTCAAAGCAACCTCGAGTTCCTCGAAACCTTGGCGGAGCGCGCCCGCGCATATCTGCCGTCGACGTGATCCGCAGCTAACGCCCCACCGAGCGGATGGAACCGATCCGTACTTCCCCGCGTCCAACCTCATAAGTCACCGTCGGCACCCGACGCCTGCCACTGAGGAAACTGCACGTGAAGTTCACCGTTCCAAAACTCCGCAAACTGTGGAGCTCAAGGTCCCACCACTGCCCGGTCTGCGGGTTTTCTGGCCTGCGCGCGCTGGCCTACGACTCGGAAAGTGGTCTCGGATCATCCGAGACCTGCCCCTGTTGTGCGTTCACATTCGAGGACCACTACGACACCTACGTGCATGGCGAGTTTCGCGGTCGCTGGATCTCGTGCGGGATGCCGTGGTCTGGAGACGAGCACCGCAAGCCGCGCCACTGGGACCCAGAACGACAACTCGCTGGACTACTGCGCCTCGCCGCAACAACCTTCCGAGAGGTGCACGACGACGTCGCAGCCGCAGTCGTCACGCTGACCACTGCTCTCCAGGAATCTGCGCAGATGGCGGGCACCGATGAGACCGCTAAGTCCTGGAGCGACGCCTACGACTGGTCGGTGGCCGCCGTGCTGGAGGCGGCATCGATCGCGGTTCTCACATCCGCTGATCTGATCGAACAACTCGAACCCGACGCGCGCCGACCAGCACGACTGAACCTGACACCCGTCCCCCGCGCGTACGGCAGCAGCCAGTCGAAGCCCAAGTTCGCCAAGGGCACACAGTGGCCAGACGGCGATCCAGACCGCCTCGCTGCAGCCGCCAAAGCCTGGAAAGACGCGTCGACTTCCCTCCGCATCACCGATCCACCAGCTCAGCACGCGATCGACATGATTGCGGCACAGCCGGATTCGGCGAACCGGGGGCTCCTCGCGCGCGCTCGTACCATCGCCCACCAGCTCAGTGCGGTCAGCGGTCAATTCGCCGAACTCAGCCGCAACTGCCAGGAGTTCGGACGCGCGATCAGCGACGCGCAAGCCAGGATTCGCCGGGAGCACAACGCAACCGTCGCGGCCGACGCGCAAGTGGCCCGGCTGAAGTTCCTTCCGGAGCGGAAGCCCATTCGGCTCGGGCGCAGAATCCTGATCGGTTCGGCAATCATCGTCGTGATCACCATCGGCCGGCTCGTCTATGCGCTCCATGGCGCGTCCGTGGTCACCGCGAACATCGGCGAGCAGGCCACGGTCGAGTATCGCGACAATGCCGCCATCGTCATGATCGGCGGTGGGCACACGGCCGAGGGAAGTTCGCTCCTTCCTCCGAAGGGCCGACTCGTCGTGGTCGATGTGACGATCACTGCCACGGAGGGCACGTGGGCGGTCAACCCTCTCTACTTCTCCGCGCGCACGAAGCAGGGCGCCGATTTACAGACCTCGATCTTCAATCCCGACCCCAATGACCTTCAGTCCGGAGACCTCCAGAAGGGCAAGACGGTCCGCGGAACGATCGCCTTCGACGTCCCGATCGGAGCGACAATCGACACGATCGAAATCAGCGGCACGTTCGGGCAAACGGTCGGAGTGTGGCAGGTCGCGGGACGTGCCCTGCCCGCTTGACGCGCAACCTGCGCTGACTATGTTTCCGCCTCTCCGCACTGGGAAGCCCTTCCTACATGTTGCTTCGCAGAATTGCACGCCCACTGTTGTCCGCAGCCTTCATTGCGGAAGGCATCGACATCCTGCAAAACCCCCGCCCCCTCGCCGACAAACTGAGCCCCGCGCTCGACTTCACTCGTCGCAAGGCGCAACATCGCGCCGACGACGGATTCGCGGTCGCACCAAGTGCGGCGCGACGGGATCCCCTTGGAACCACGGTTCAGGACCAGCCGGTCGAAGTCTCGACCGCCTCCGACGCTGTGCCGAATTCGTTCAGTTCCGAGCACAAACTCCCCACGCCGCCGATTCCCGAATCACCGGAGACGGTCGCCCGGATCGTCGCTGGTGTTCAGATTGCGAGCGCTGCACTGCTGGCGCTCGGCAAAGCACCGCGTCCCGCAGCAGCCCTCCTCGCCACGACCACCGCGGTGAACCTGAGCCAGCACGCGTTCTGGAATGAGGTGGACCCAGCACTCAAGAGGAGCGAGCGCACTCAGTTCCTCATGGGCATAACCAAACTCGGCGGTGTTCTCATCGCCGCCGCAGATACCGAAGGTCAGCCATCGCTGGGTTGGCGCGGTCGTCGCGCGGCGCGCGATGCCAAGGACCACGCGGAAGCGCTCGCCGCGACCGCGGCAGCCATCGCCGTCACAGCGCGCGAACGCGGATCGCACCTGGTCGACACGGCACGTGAACGCACTTCCGACTTGGCCGACACGGCAAAGGAGCGTCTCCACGTCGCCGAGGCGCCGCTTGACCGACGCGGTCGGCGCGCTGCCCGCAAGGCACAGGCGCGTGCCA
The DNA here is from genome assembly GCA_021372355.1 of Nocardiaceae bacterium. Lineage (GTDB taxonomy): Bacteria > Actinomycetota > Actinomycetes > Mycobacteriales > Mycobacteriaceae > Smaragdicoccus. The sequence continues at coordinate 20,620 of JAJFUQ010000142.1, forward strand.
CGTCGCTCGCCGAGACCGCACGCGAGAAGGGCGCTGCACTGGCCGAAGCCGCACGGGAACGCGGTCCGGAACTCGCTGACGCCGTTCGCGAACGTAGCTCGGATCTAGCCGAACGTGCCCGCGACCGAGGTTCAGAATTGGTTGACCGGGCCCGCGAAAAGGCTCCCGATTACGCCGAGGCCGCGCGCGAACAGGCGCACAAGGCCGCGGAGATCGCCCGAGCCAAGACCGACGTCGCTCGTGCGAAGGCCCGTGAGTTCAAGGCCGAGCACTCGTAAACCGGTTCACCGTGGTCGGATCATCAACGCTTGCGAGCCGTTCCCGACCTGGCCCTGCAGATCGTGGATGGTCGTCAGCGCGGTTCCGACACCGGCTGGTCCAACCACGGTCTTGGCATCCATTCCGACCCACTCCCCGACCGGAACCCGCTGGATGTGGACTGTCAGTTCGGTATTGATGAACCACCATCGAGTCGGGTCGAGCAGGCTTGACAGCCCGTTGCCCGAGTCCGCGACAGCGAAGAGGCGCTGCAGGCCGGTCGGGGCTTCGCCTTCCACGAGGGCGACGCGTTGGCGCATCCACGCAACCGCCGGACCCGGGATGTCAAGGGCACCGGAGATCGATCGAATCTCCATCGCGTCGAGGTAGCCCGCTCCCCAGCCCGCCGGCCTCGGGCGGGCCGCGTACCCGTCGGGAGAGGGCAACGAATCGGCGCCGCCGGTCACGACCTCGTTGGAGTCGCTGCAGGCAATTCGCCATGCGGTGGCAGTGGCCACCAGCCTTGTTCCAACGGAGAGCTCAGCGGCGCTGAGCTCGACCGACCTCCCGGGCCGGACTATGCGTGCGTGGACCGTCACGTCCGCAACAGGGAGCGATCCGAGAATTTCCACGGTCACTCGGGCGATCTGCATCGGACGATCCGACCGCAGCCCTTCGAGCGCACGCACGAGCAGCGCCGACGGTGGCCCGAAGTGCTGCGCATCTGCCGTCCACGGTCCGGCAGTGTGCTCAGTCGACGTGAAGGTAACTTCGTCGCGCGGAACGTAGAACGCATCAGGCGTTTTGGGCATGATCCAGACTTACCGGAGATCAGGCGTTGAGCGACCAGATCGAGTAGTTCAGCGCGGTCGCAAAGAGCACCCAGCAGAGGTACGGAATCAGTAGCAATCCTGCGGTCCGTGACACGCGAACGAAGAACGCGATCGTGACAATGAGCGCCACATCGAGCACAAGGATGTCCATGAGTGCCGCCAGCCGCAATTCCATCGCGAAGAAGAGCGGTGTCCACGCGAGGTTCAGCATCAACTGGATGCCGTAGGCGGCGAGGCCAGGCAATCGGTACGGCGAGTTCGAGCGCCAAACCAGCCATGCCGCGACCGCCATGCCGATGTATAAGACCGTCCAGACCGGGCCGAACAGCCAACTCGGCGGCGCCCACGACGGCTGCTTCAGCAGTTGGTAGTCCTCGCCGGCATTCGCGGAGGACAGGCCGCCGATCACCGCGACCGCGCCGACCGCAACCAAGGAAACTACGAGCGCCGCGAGGTCAGCGGATCGGGTCTTTGCCATCGCCACGGTCAAGCGGCCACGGGCACTCGACGGGCGCGCATCGCGTCGAAGAGACGTCCCACGCCGAAGAAGATCAGCAGCCATCCCGCGACCACAACCAATGTGACCAGCGAAAGTCCCGGCCACACGAACAAGACGATGGCGCCGAGCAGCGACAGCGCGGCAAGAGCCCAGGCTGCGACGCGGCTTCCGCCGCTAAGGTGTGCACCCAGTGCCGCCCCGGCGATCGCGTCGAAAAGCCAACCGACAGCGATGAACACGACGAGCAGCTCAAGCGATCGACCCGGGCTCAACAGGCAGGCGATACCGACAATGACCAGCAGGACTCCGAACAATCCGACGGCTGCTTTCAACATCCCGGGTAGTTCGAATTCGAAGGCGGCGGCGATGCGCAGAATTCCCTGGATGAGCAGCTGGAACCCGAAGATCACCGCGACGACGAGAAGCGTGGCGCCTGGCCAGGCCAAAACTGCGATTCCGAGCAGAATGCAAAGAACTCCGTTAACGGCTATCAGGCCCGGAGAAGCTGATCTCAGGAGCATGGCGCTCTCCTTCTTAGCAACAACAGCGCTACGTCAAATAATCTCGCTAATCCCACTGGGGTGCAATAGATTCCCGACACAGGCGGGACCAGAATGGACGATGTGACAGCAGCTGCAAATTGAATGGTGAACGATGCCCACAAAACTGAGCGCGGGCCTACTGGTGTACCGATCGCCGGGCCAGAACGCGGATATCGAAGTGATCCTCGTCCACCCCGGTGGGCCGTTCTGGGCCCGTAAGGACGACGGCGCGTGGTCTATTCCCAAAGGTGAATACCTTGCCGGCGAAGACCCGCTTGCAGCCGCGATTCGCGAGTTCAAGGAAGAGATCGGCATCGATCCCCCGCAGGCGGAAGTCCTCGAGATAGGCACCATCAAGCAACCGAGCGGCAAGAAAATCACCGTTTTCGCCGTCGAGGGCGATCTCGATCTGGGTGACTTCGTGAGCAATACTTTCCCGCTGGAATGGCCCCCGAAGTCCGGCAAAGTGCAGGAGTTTCCCGAGGTCGATCGAGTTGAGTGGATGCCACTCGACCGCGCGCGAACGAAGTTGTTGAAGGGGCAGGTGCCGTTTCTCGATTTGCTCGAAGAACGGCTGCACGGTCCCGGTTAGCTCGTCGCGTTCCCCGCCGCCCACGTCGACCACGGCACATCCCAGTCGCCGTAGGTGTCCCACACCGGAAGGTCCTCGCCACCGGAGTTGGTGATCTCCACGACGTCACCGACATCGAAGTTGTTGTACATCCACTGAGCGTCATCGGTGGACAGGTTGACGCAGCCGTGGGACACATTGCTCGATCCCTGGCTGCCGACCGACCAGGGCGCCGCATGCACGAATTCGCCGTCGTTGGAGATGCGCAGGTCGTAGAACACCGTTTCGCGGTAGTAGTTCGGGTCGCCCTTGCACACGCCGTAGGTGCACGAGTCCATGACCACGGAGTAGGCCCGTTCGGACACCACATGCGGGCCGAGGTGCGACGGATAGTCAGGTGAGCCCAGGCTCATCGGCATCTGCCGGATCTGTGTGCCGTTGTGGAAGACAGTGAGCAATTCGGTGCTTCCATCGGCCTTCGCGACCCAGGAATCGTGCACGGTGTAATCGGCCGAGTTGTTTTCCGCGGCATAGACGCCGTCACCGAGGTCGACGCCGTACACATCAGCCTCGATGTGAATCTTGGTGCCGGGCTTCCAGTACTGCGGTGCGCGGTAGTGCACGTTCGAATCGTCAACCCAGTACCACCCGCCGGGCTGCGGCGGACTGACCGTGATGTGCAGATGCTTCTCGACGTCCTTCTTGTTCGTCACCGGATGGGTGAACTGGAAGACCATCGGCTGCCCGACGCCGATACCGTTCTCCGCGACGAGATCCGGCGCGGGAACGACGTTGGCGTAGGCGGTATCGGTCGGGGTGATCGTCGTGATGTCGAACGACTGCGTGCGGGTTTCGTTCGCGGAGTTCTTTGCCGTCGCCACGACGTGATAGGTGCTCGCGTAGGCCGGGTCAGCGGTCGATTGCCAGGCCCGACGGGCCTTGTCGAACTCACCTGGCACGGCTTGCCCGTTCGCGGTCGTATTCGTCACGACGACGTTGGTCAGCGTTCCGCCATCGGCCTCGACCGTGATCGGAGATGCCGGGCTGACCTGGGCGCCGGTGGCCAGCGGAACTTTGATCGACACCGGTGGAGGCGGCGTGTGCGAGCAGCCGGTCAGGATGGCGACTGCCAATAGGGCCGCAGCGAGAAGGCCCAACAGCCGTTGACGAGGCTGGGGGCCGACGATCGCCCGACTGCGAATGATCCGCTTCACCCTGACATTCTGCAGTGCCGTTGCTGGATCCGCCGATGCGGTTGGACTGCTCTCCCGCGCGCCGTGTGGGACCCGCTCCAACTGGATATACCGAAGACATGCGATGTCGCTGATTCCTGGAATCACCGACCCCCAGACACGCCAACGGTGCCGTGCTGACCGGGCGCCGAAAGGCGCCCGGTCTCGACTCGAGGAGTTCCGTGCCGCCCCCAGCAAGACCGCGATCCCCGCTTGCGCCTCACCGCATCGGAAATCGCCGATTCGTGCCTTTGTCGAACCTCGACCGCCCATGAGCGCTCGCACGCCACGAACAATGGGCGTCGAAGAGGAATTCCACCTTGTCGACGCCAAGACCCGACGCCTCGCCCCGCGGGCGCCGGAGCTGTTGCGCCAACTTCCCGAGGATTACGTCGCTGAGCTGCAGCGATGCGTCATCGAGATCAACACTGGAATCTCCAACAGCTTGGCGGAGTTGCGGGCCGACCTACAGGCCCGCCGCGCTGTCCTGGTGGACGCCGCACAAAAACTCGGTCTCGGCGTCGTCGCCGCCGGGGCGGTCCCGCTCTCGGTTCCGGCCGAGATGCTCGTGACGCCGACCGCACGCTACCGCCGGATGCTCGCCGACTATCAACTCCTCGCGCGCGAACAGCTCATCTGCGGTACCCAGGTCCACGTCGGCGTCGAGGACCGGGATGAGGCGGTCGCGGTCGCCAGTCGGGTCGCCCCGGATCTACCGACTCTGCTGGCTCTCAGCGCCAGCTCGCCGTTCTGGGCCGACGGCGCCGACACGGGATACTCGAGCGCCCGCACCCTGATCTGGCAACGCTGGCCGACCACCGGGCTCGCCGCGCCCGTCGATAACGCGGCCGACTACGACCGACTCGTCGACGACCTCGTTTCCAGCGGGGTCATCACCGACGTCGGCATGGTCTATTTCGATGTGCGGCCGTCGAATTCAGCGCCGACTGTCGAACTGCGGGTCTGTGACAGCTGCCCTCTCGTCGACACGATCGTCCTGGTCGCCGGCTTGTTCCGGGCATTGGTGACGCGCGAACTCGATGCGCATCGAGCCGGAAAGCCGCCGCGAACCTTGTCGCCTCCCCTCGGCCGCGCCGCGCTGTGGCGCGCCGCTCGATCGGGAACCGAAGGCGATCTCGTGGACCTGAACGGTCCGACGAGCGAGCCTGCCCCGAAGGTGATCTGGCAATTGATCGAGTCGGTCCGGCCGCAACTCGAAGAGGCTGGCGACTGGGAAACCGTCACCGAGCTCGCCCGCCGGGCCCTGCTGGTCGGAACGTCGGCAGCGCGACAACGTCGAGCGTTGCGGCGACGCGGGCGGCTGATCGACGTCGTCGATCAATTGATCGCCGAGACCGCCGGGAACGCACCGGCCACGACATTCGCAACCGATAAGAAATCGACGCTTCTCGCCGGCTATGGCCCACCGGTCGTCGACGACACCGCGGGCTACGACGAAGCGGTCGACACCGACGGAAGCCCGAGATCGGAATACGCGACGATTCTCGACGCGGTCGCCCGACTCGACATCCCGACGCTGCGTGAGCGCCAGAGCAACATCGAGCACCAGCAACGCGCCGAGGGCATCAACTTCCGGGTGTCCGGACAGAATCGCCCCCAGGTGTTTCCCATCGACCTGGTTCCGCGACTCATCTCTGCGGATGAATGGACGTTTCTCTCGGAGGGTCTCGCCCAGCGCGCTAAGGCGCTCGATCACTTCCTTCGTGACGTCTACACCGACCAGGCGATCGTGTCGGACGGCATCGTCCCGTTGCATGCGATCGACCTCGCCTCCCGCTTCCGCTCGACCGGTCGGCTCGTGGGTCATGCCCTGCGCGCGCACATCGCCGGGATCGATCTCGTGTGCGACGGACCCGGGCAGTGGTACGTGCTCGAAGACAACCTTCGGGTGCCGTCCGGGGTTGCGTACGCCATGGCGAACCGGCGACTCCTCCGTGAGTTCATCCCGGAACTGAATCTCCCCACCGACATCGAGGCCGTCGAACATGTGCCGCAGATGCTGCTGGAGACACTGCGCGCCGCCGCACCGCCGCACGCCGACGGTGAGCTCGACATCGCCCTGCTCACCTCGGGATGGGAAGACTCCGCCTGGTACGAGCACTCCTATCTCGCGGACCAGATGGGCATCACGACCGTGCGCCCCTCCGACCTGTCGACTCGCGACGGCAAGTTGTTCCGCCACAACAACTTCGGGAACGTAGTGCAGGTCGACGTCGTGTATGCGCGGATGGACGAAGACATGCTGCTGTCGTCGAATGATCACACCGGCACTCCGCTCAGTCGCGGCATCCGCGAAGCGCTCGTGTCCAAGAACCTTTCGATCGTCAACGCACTGGGTAACGGCGTCGCAGACGACAAGGCGATCTACGCGTACGTCCCCGCGATGATCGAGTACTACCTCAACGAAAAGCCTCGCCTCCCGCAGATTCGCACGTGGATCTGTGCCGAACGCGAACAGCGCGACTACGTCATCGCCAACCTCGACAAGCTCGTCGTCAAGCCGGTCGACGGCCTCGGTGGACGCGGAATTCTCATCGGACCGGATGCGACCGACATAGCCATCGAGGAACGCCGCCGTGAACTGCTGTCGCAGCCGGAGCGGTACGTCGCCCAAGAGTTGGTCGCACTGTCGACGCACCCGACGTTCGACGGCGACGGGCTCTATCCCCAGCGCGTTGATCTGCGCGCATTCGTCCATCTCCGACCAGGTCAGTCGGGCCCCGAGGCCCAGGTCGTACCCGCCGCCCTGACGCGCGTCGCGGCGCGCGGCAGCCACATCGTGAACTCCACTTCGGGCGGCGGCAGCAAAGACACCTGGATCATGACCGGGAAGGAATAGCCCATGTGCGGAATCTGCGGCGAAGTCCGCTTCGACGACCGGCCGGCCGACATCGGAGCGGTCGATCGAATGACGGCGGCGATGGCTCGCCGCGGCCCGGACTCCGCCGGCGTCGTCGCGCAGGGACGAATCGCTTTCGGTCACCGCCGGCTCGCCATCATCGACCTGTCACCCCACGGCTGCCAGCCGATGGTCGACAGCGAACTCGGACTCACTCTCGTTTTCAACGGCTGCATCTACAACTACAAAGAGCTCCGCAGGGACCTCGAAGGCCGCGGTTACCGGTTCTTTTCGACGGCGGACAGCGAGGTCGTCATCAAGGCGTTCCATCGCTGGGGCCCGCGCTGCGTCGAGCACTTCAAGGGAATGTTCGCGTTCGCCATCGCGGATCGGGCCTCCGGTGTCGTGACCCTCGCGCGGGATCGACTGGGGATCAAGCCGCTCTACACGGCGGAGTCACCGGGACGGCTTCGCTTCGCCTCGAACATGCGCGCATTGTTGGACGCCGGTGACGTCGACACGACGATCGACCGGCAGGCCTTGCATCACTATCTGAGCTTTCACTCGGTCGTGCCGGCGCCGCTGACGATTTATCAAGGAGTGCGAAAACTGCCGCCCGCCACCGTGCGCGTCGTGCAGCCCGATGGCACGAGCACCGACACGGTGTACTGGACACCCGATTTCCGGCGCCATGACGATCGTTCGGATTGGTCGCCAGAGGACTGGCAGAACGCGATCATGGGGTCGCTCCGGACGGCGGTCTCCCGGCGCATGGTCGCCGACGTGGGCGTGGGTGTGTTGTTGTCCGGCGGCATCGACTCGAGCGTCGTCGTTGCGCTCCTCGCCGAGCAGGGCCAGCGCGACCTCGCCACGTTCAGCATCGGATTCGATTCGGCGGGAGGCGAATCCGGAGATGAGTACGTCTACTC
>JAJFUQ010000149.1 GCA_021372355.1 Nocardiaceae bacterium
GCCGAGCGGGACGCTCGTCACATCGACACGTGGCCATGACGTCGACACACTGGTGCTCACCATGCCTTCACAAAAACTCGCCATCAAGCGCTTCGGCGTCAGCGATCTTCCCGACCAAAACGGCCGCACGATTCTCATCACAGGGGCTAACAATGGCCTCGGGCTGAATTCGGCCAAGGCGCTTGCGCAGGCGGGCGCCCGAGTGCTCCTGGCCTGCCGAAATCAGGAGACCGGTCGCCAGGCTCTGGACGCGGTTTCCGCTCTGGGACCCGCAGACCACGCGCTGATACCCCTCGATCTCGCCGACCTGGGGTCGGTCCGATCCGCCGCGCAGCTGGCGCTCGAGGTTGCACCCGTCATCGACGTTTTGATCAACAACGCCGGACTCATGGCCGTGCCATTCGCGCGCACCAAAGACGGCTTCGAAATGCAGATCGGGACCAATCATCTCGGCCATTTCGCCCTCACCGACGCACTGCTTCCCGCGTTGCTCAAAGGGAGTTCGCGCGAGTGGTGACCCTCGCCAGCATCGCCCATCGTCGCGGTGTCATCGACATTGCCGATCTGAATTTCGAACGTCGACCGTACGGACGGATGACCGCTTACAGCCAGTCCAAGCTCGCCAACCTGTTGTTCGGTGCTGAACTCGCCCGTCGGAGCGAAGCTGCCGGACTGCCCCTGACCTCGGTGATCGCGCACCCCGGCGTGGCCGCGACGAACCTCTTCGACTCGATGGTTCCGCCGATACCCGGCGCTCTTGCCGCGTTGCATCTGTCGCTTCGGGTCTTCGGAAACAGTGAGCGCAGCGGTGCGCTGAGCACGCTGTATGCGGCGACGATGCCGGATGCGCGCAACGGCGACTACCTGGGACCGAACCGGATGTTCGGCATGCGCGGACCCGTGGCGCGGTCTTCGCGAACGCGGGCCGCTCGAAGTGAAGGGCTTGCCGCAGCCTTGTGGGACGCATCGGTCGAACTCACTGGTGCACAGTTCCAAGGGATCTGAGCACCAAAGGTTGCACTCACGGTCAGTCAGGTCAAACCCCCAGGTCACAGCCTCTCGATGATCGTGGCGTTTGCGAGGCCACCGGCCTCGCGCATGACCTGCAGTCCATAGCGACCACCGGTTTGCTCGAGGTTGTTGACCAGCGTCGTCACCAGGCGTGCGCCGGAAGCGCCGAGCGGGTGCCCGATGGCGATCGCGCCGCCGTTGATGTTGACCTTCGCAAGGTCGGCGCCGGTCTCCTTCTGCCACGCCAGCACAACGGAGGCGAAGGCTTCGTTGACCTCGAAGACGTCTATGTCGTCAATGCTGAGCCCTGCCTTGGCCAGCACCTTTTGTGTCGCCGGGATGATGCCGGTCAACATGAAAACGGGATCGTCACCGACGACCGCGAACGAGTGGACGCGGGCGCGTGGAGTGAGCCCCAGCCTGTGTGCAGCGTCTTCACTGGTCACGAGCAGCGCGGCTGCGCCGTCGTTCACGGGCGAGCTGTTGCCTGCAGTGACCCGCCAGTCGAGGTCGGGGTAGCGCGCCTCCCAGAGGTCGTTCCGGAACGCGAGTCGCAGACCGGCCAGCGTCTCGATGGTCGTCTCGGGGCGAATCGTTTCGTCCGTCCTCAGGTCATTGACGTACGCGACTTGAGACTCGAATAGGCCGTCCTTCCATGCGCGGGCTGCCCGCTGGTGGGACTCAGCGGAGTACTCGTCCAGGCTCGACCGGGAGAGATCCCACCGGTTGGCAATCAGTTCGGCGCTGATGCCCTGCGGCACGAGGCCGCGGTCGTAGCGGGAGCCGACCTTGCTGCCGGCGAAGTCCTTACCCTGGAACTGTGAGCCGATTGGGATTCGGCTCATCGACTCGATTCC
>JAJFUQ010000174.1 GCA_021372355.1 Nocardiaceae bacterium
ATGGCGCAGTGGGCGGTCGCTCTGACCCGGCCGTCCGATGTCGGCGGGGATGACACCGGCTACATTTTGCCCGGCCTTGAGGTCGTGCCCGAGATCGTGCAGGCCGAGGTCGAGGCCGAGGGTCAACTGTTCGCCACCGACCTCGGCGGCGTGACCGGCCGCTCAAAGGTCAGGCGTGCAACCCTAAATGACCGCGTGGATAGGGCTATACAATTGGTGTATGACTGCACCGCGTCGCGATCCGGAGTACATGAGGAAGTACTACGAGGCCAACAGGGGCAAGTGGAAGCTGACCCCGGAGCAGCGCGCGCAGAAGAACGCGAAGCGCCGCCAGCGTTACGCAGAGGACGCGGAGTTCCGCGAACGCACGAATCGTCAAGTGGCGGAATCCCGAAAGCGTCATCCGCTGTCGCGACGTGCGTGGACATACGGACTGAGCAAGGACGAAATCGAGTTCTTGATCGACCGGGGCTGCCAGATCTGCCACGCGAATCCCCACGCAGATCCAACGGTCAAGATGCACATCGACCACGACCACAAGACGGGCATGGTCCGCGGTGCGCTCTGTCAGTCCTGCAACCTGGCGCTCGGCCACTTGGGCGACGACCCAATCAGGGCGATGGCGATGTACGACTACATCATGCGTGCCGCGAACAATGGGTCATCTGGTGCGGACTCAATGACGAACAGGACGCGCTAGCCGCTGCACTAGGCGACGATGCGCGAAGCATCGACGGCAGGACTGCGATAGAGGACCGCGTCTCAATCAATGAGGCGTGGATACGCGGTGAGTTCCGGGTTCTGATCGTGAAGCCCGGAATGTACTCGCAGGGAATGAACTGGCAGCACTGTCACCGCATGGCGTTTGTCGGCCTGGGTGACAGCTATGAGCAGTACTACCAAGCGATCCGCCGCTGTTACCGATACGGGCAAACCGAAGTGGTACAGGCCCACATCGTCGTGTCTGAGCTTGAGACCCAGATTGTCGACAACGTCAAACGTAAAGAGTCGCAAGCCAACCAGATCACTACTGAACTGGTTGCTCAGATGCGGCGCGTCCGTGAGGCGGTCGCATGAACTTCGACGTCATGCCACTTCCCATGGGCCGCGTGACTACCCCGACTTGCCGTAGCGCCGCAGGAACCGCACCACGGCGTCGGTCACTGTCTCGCCGCGATCAGCGGCTGCCGACTTCGCCGACTGCCACACATCGTCGGGCACTCGGATCGACCGCGGCGGCGTATGTGACGGCTTCACGAGTAATCCGCGACGAGCTGATCGAGCACCATAGCGACATAGGTCGGCGCGGCCAGCGCGTGCCGAAACTCCATCCGGCCGTCCTCAATCTGCGCGCGGCCGTTGACGAACACGTAGACGTAGATCGTCATGTCGTCCTCGCAGATGCGGATGGTCGTCTGCTCGTCAGGGAGCGTGATGTCCCAGATCTCACCGAGGCCGCCTTCGAGATCGGTGCGCCGGTAGGCGACCTCGGCGTAGTCGGTCAGGTCGAGAGATTCCTCGATTTGGCTCATGGTCTTGGTTGCTTTGCTCATGTCATCACAGTAGCGCGTGTCCATACGCGTGTCAATACACAACGGAAGGAAGTGGCATGACCGACTACATCACCGATGAGGCACGCGGGAAGAACTGGACACTGATGCTCGGCGACTCCTGCGAACGGCTCGCCGAACTCGACACCGACAGTGTGGATCTGTCGATCTGTTCCCCACCGTTCGCCAGCCTGTTCACCTACAGCCCCAGCGTTCGGGATCTCGGGAACGCCTCAAGCCGCGGGGAGTTCCTCGAGCACTATTCGTTCATCATTCGTGAGCAGCTGCGGGTCACCAAACCGGGCCGGCGGGCATGCATCCACGTCCAACAGTTGACCACCGCGAAGTCGGTGGTCGGCTACATGGGGATGACTGATTTCCGCGGGGAAGTGATCCGCGCGTTCCAAGACGCCGGGTGGATCTTTGACGGGGAAGTGACGGTGTGGAAAGACCCACAAGCGCAGTCGATCCGCACACGCTCACACGCGTTGGCGTTCGCCACGAAGAACCGCGACTCGGCGACCACCAGGCCCGCGCTGGCCGACTACCTGCTGCTGTTCAAGAAGCCGGGAGACAACCAGATCCCGATCAAGAACGACGTGACCAACGACGAGTGGATCGAATGGGCCAGCCCCATCTGGACCGACCACCACGACGGCGGCTGGCTCACCGACGACGGCCACATCTGCCCGGTCTGGTACGGCATCCGCGAGACGGACACCCTGAACACGAAGGTGGCCAAGGAGTCCAACGACGAGCGCCACATCTGCCCGCTGCAACTCGGGTTCATCGAGCGGTGCGTGCGGCTGTGGAGC
>JAJFUQ010000188.1 GCA_021372355.1 Nocardiaceae bacterium
CCGCGCTGCTCGACACGCCCTCGAGAACCGCAGCGTTGATGCGACTCATCGCGACGTCGCCGATCTGCGAGGCCTTGATGGTGTTGTTGTCGTTGTAGACCACGGTGATGAGCGCGGGGGCGGCCGTCGACTTACCGATCAGACCCAGGGTCGTGCTGAACTCCTTGGGAATCTTGATCACGAAGTAGTAGTGACCGCTCGCGAGGCCCGCCATGGCGGTGCGCTCATCGGTCGCCTCGAACCCGAGCGCCTGCGAGTCGACGAGGTTCTTGGTGACCTCGGCGCCGGCGCTGACACGGTCATCGCCCGAGCCGAACGGCTGGTCCTGGTTCACGATCGCGACCGGCATCTGGTTCACCAGCTTGGTCGGGTCCCACATCACCCACATGTAGACCGCGGAAAACGCGAGTGGGGCGGTGACCAGAACCGCGAGAATCAATCGGAAGATTCGCGACCGTTGGACGCGGCTGGGTTCGGTCTTCATGATCGAGACCTCCGATCAAGCTTTGGCTCCGGCATCACGACGTTCCTTCCGTAGTTGGTGGGGCGGGTCACAACCACCCTGTCGCCGTGATTTCTATTACGTAACTTACGGAATGTAAAGTTGAGCACGCGCCGAACAAGGGCCGAAACGACCGGTTTCGCCGCGCGTCGGGCGGATTGACCGAGCGGCTAACTGAACGAAAACCGCATGACCGCATTAGTTTTCGTCACCGCGCGAGGTTCTATTCGATCAATGACAAATCCCACAGCACGAATTTGGCGATAAGTTACGTGCTGGATGGTTAGAACGCTGGGCCGACTTGAATCTCGAACCGACCCAGCGGGTTGCTCAGAGGCTAGGCCTTCACTAGTTGGGGTGTCTTCCATTGACCATTCAGTGCCTGCTCCTTTGGCCAGTAGAGCCGCAGGAGTACGCGCATCGCCCCAGTAGGTGCGGGTAGCCAGTTGGCTTCTCGGGACGCCCCGGGCGACTGATTCTGGACGTAGAGCGTGATACCGCCGTCTGGATCTTTGATTAGTGAGTCCAGCATCGGTGAGTTGATGAGGTACCGATTGATCGGATTGGCCACCAGCAGGCTGGAGGGCAGCTCGTACATGGTGACCGACCAGAAGGCGTTGACCGGCGGCAGTTGTCCCGGTGGGAAGTGGAGGGTGTAGTTGCTCGCGCCGCTCAACGGTGCCCCGGAAGAGTCATTCGACAAGGTCGGATACATCGCCTCCTGCTTGGAGTTGCCGTAGATCCCCAGGACCGCGCCGGCCATCCGATACAGATAGTTGTCTCCCAGTTCCTTTGGTGTGCCGAACAGATCGCCAGATGTCACCTGACCGGTGTTGATCTTGTCTTTCTCGAAAGTGTTGAGCTTGGCCCATGCGTCCGACATCCCGCCCTGGATCGCAGCCTTCATCTCGGGAGACAGTTTGTTCGCGTCGAACGTGCCATCAGGTCCGATGCCGATCCTGGCGAACTTGTCACGCGTCGCTTTCTCCGACGGCATCGTCGGTGCAAAGCGCAGAACGAAGTTCATGATGTTGAAGAACCCCAGAGAGGTCTTTTCATCGGCCGCTGACAGCGGTTGCACGAAGTCGAAAGCCGGGGCCGCCTTTGGCGGTGTCTGATGCAGGAATGACGACAACGGTTCCACCGTGTAGCCGGCTTGGATCTGCTCGACCTTGCCAAGGTCGTCGGGCCCGAAGAGTTGAGTGCGATACACCGCCAGCACGAGTTCAGTTTCGGAGTGGATCACTTCGTCAATTCCGGCAGGCTTTCGCCCTTCCAACCGGGACCGGCGAGGAGAAACTTGCCGCCGCCATTTCCGGTGGTTCGACTCCCTACGTAGGCGAAGTTGTAGGTGTAACCGTCGATGAACTGGACGGAGTAATAGCGATTCTTCTCGATCGGAGGCAGTGTGAGCACGAGTGGCTCGGTGCGGAGATCGGCGCCAACCATCGAGTATGGAGTGTCCGAGTTGGGCGTCTGGACCGCGGTGTCAGCCGGGGTGTAGACCCGCGCCGTGTTGTGAATGATGTTCCAGTCACCCCGGTACTCGGGATTCTGTTTGTCGACGAAGTACGCGTACTGGATGCGATAGCTGTCGACCATGGGGAATCCGTATACGTATGCCTCCTTCGCGATCTCGCGGGCTTCGGCGGGTGTGGGTGCCGTTTGCGACTCGGAATCGCTGGCGCTGCAGCCGGCGGCCACGAACAGTCCGACGGCGGTGAGGGAGATCAATTTGATTGATCGTTGGGCGCGCATGTACGCCTCGATTCGAACTCTGTTGCTTCGTTATCGGAACCGGGAATCCGGTCACGCCCGCTAACAACCCAGTGTTGATGGGTCGATTCGGACGCTAACGTCGCCCGGCGAAGTGCTTATAGGGGCCAAAGACCCCAAAACGCACGTGTGCACCGAGGACCCCGATCGCCTGATGTCCGTCCTCGCCACCCACGTTCGAGCAAGACGTTGGGGGTCAAGCGAAGTCGGCTCGGACGATTTCTGTCCGGAAGAACTCGGTGTCCTCGCCGGTGCCCCACGCTGTACTGAACTGCGAGGGGATGGTGATTCCGTCGAACGTTCGCTCTGCTCTGCACGTGACGGTGAAGAGTCGACGACTGAAGCCCGTTCCATCCGGGTTTCCCCAGCGCTGCATTCGTGCGCCGCGCAGTTCACCTTCCTCGCCGATTTCGAGGTCTATCGACTCCTCCTGAGAATCGATCGTGCGAGTCATTCGAGCAACCCCGTCATCCAGGTCTGTCCACCGGGCAGAGGTGAACGTCGTCGGAACAAAGATGCTTTCTCCGGCCAGTCGGCCGAGGGCACTGACGGTGACGTCGCGGCCTTGTGCGGACATGACCGGAAGCACGCCAGCGAGGCGCCAACGCATTTGGCCGCTCCCGCCCGTGTATCGGTCGTAGCCCGTCACCGGAACGGAGGCCACTTTCGCCGTGGCCGCCCAGATGAATCCGGTATCGGGCACCAACAGTTCGATGGCGGTGAACGGTCGCCAAGTGCCGATCTTGATGGAACCTCTCATCGTCAGGCGGGCGCTACGGGCGAGGGGTGTGCCTTTCGCGATGGCGTGAATGATCCAGCGACGAGCTGTCGGGGGCAGGTCCGCGGCGAGTTCCGTTTCGAACAACTCCCCCGTGCCACGCGCATTCTCGAGTTGTGTCCATTCGCGCGAAACACCTCGGGCGGAACTCGGAATTTCTCGAGACATGTTGGTACGCAATCCCTCCCTATGGGCGTCGCTTCAGGTAGACGTCGAAGTGACGAGCAATCAGCTTTTCGGACTCCGAACGTCGTCAGCTGCAGCGATTGGCAGGGCGAGTGCGTCCACGCGGTTCAGGAACACCCTCCAGCGTCGTTCGTTGTCGTGAACGAGCATCGCTGACTCGGCGATGAGGTCCGCCGCCCGATCGAGCAGTTCGGCCGCCGAATACAGGAACTGAGCGCTGTACCGCTCGCCGTTCAGATCGGCCCGCAATGCCGCCGGCGTGAAGTCGACACGCGCGAGCAGGTCCAGGGCCCGACGCAGCAGGCGGGCCACAAGCAGCAGCAGGTACGCCGACTGCCAGTCATTCGCGACGATTCGGTGCCGTTCGCCGAGGACGTCGGCGAGTTCCGGGAAGCCAGCGAGTGCGCTGGCCGCCTGCCAGGAGTTTTCCATCGCGGTGCTCAGCCACGTGCCGGTCTGCTGGTTGTCTGCTGCGAGCGCTGCGATGTCACGCTCGACCCGGGAGATTTCGGCGGGCTTTCCCTCGCTCTCCATGAACAGGATCCCGGTGGCGGCGACAAGCCCGGGCGCGTTGAGGTCGTCCGCTCCAGCGAACGCGGCGTGCACCGGATTCTCTGCCGGGGAGATGCCGCGCCACCGGTCTGCGAGCGCTTTCAGCGCGACGGACATCTCCTGCACATCGGCGGCGGACCGCAGCGGTGCGCGCCCGTAGTACTTCTCGTGTTCACGGTGCGTCCGGGCGAGGTTGCGCATCACCGCGAGCAGCGGCGCGGGTACGGCTGTGGGCGTGATCGTCATTCGGTGCCTCCTACAGCCATGGTCCGGTGGGAGGTTGCGGGAATCGACGGGCGGACGGCTCTGTCAGGTGGGACCAACGTCCTCCGCCTGGCGCGTCTGTGAGGCGCTCGGGCAAACGCTCCGTGAGATTCGGCTTACTATACGAGTCGTAACGTGGATGATGTTCTGCGACAAGGGACGGCCACCCACCATGTCTAGTTCGACAAATCGCGGCGCAAGTGAGGGGAACCTGGTGACCACGGTTGAGCCGGATGCGCCGCGTCGAAAGCGCCTCACGGCGTACCAGCGGGAACAGCAGATCCTTGATGTTGCCGAGAATCTGTTCGCGGAGCGCGGGTTGGAGGGCGTGACGCTCGAGGACATCGCCAAGGCCGCGGGGGTCACCCGCCCTATCATCTACCAGTACCATGGCTCCCGCGAGGGAGTGTTCCTCGCGTGCGCCCGCCGCGCTCGCACCGAACTCGATGAAGCCGTGCGCATTTCGTTGCAGAAGGCCGGGCCGGACCTGACCGAACGGATCGAGGCCGGCGGCAGTCCGTACTTCGATCTCATCAAGCGCAGTCCCCAACGCTGGGCACTTGTCTTCTCGGCATCAGCTGGGCTCAACGCAGAGGTCGCCACCGAACTGGCGCTACTGAAAACCCGAACAACCGACCGTATCGCTGCGGCTGTCCGCGAGACCGCACCCACGTTGGGTACGGAGCAGGCGCACGCACTGGCCTACGCGATCTCCGGAATCTCGGAGCAACTCGGCAGGTGGTGGTTCCGAAATCCGCGAGTCCCCAGAAAACGCGTTCTCGAGTACTACCGAACATTCGTCCTCGGGGCTGCGACCGCGGCCTTGGCGGCCTTCGCTCCCGAGCAGGCTTAACGCAGCGCGCGGGTGATCACGCTGGCCGCGCCAATTCCAGCTGCCACTGAGATCCAGCCACGTGACGACTTCCGGCGAGGGGCTGCTGGCACTTGGTCGAGAAGACTGCCTTGACCCAGCTTGTCCGCCGCCTCGAGAAGCATGTCCGGAAGGTCGAGGGCCAGGCCGAGGAAATCGATGCGCTCTTCCCTCCACATCGACCGCAGGCTTGACGGCGATGGCAGCAGCGCGTTGCGCAACTCGGGTAGGACGGGTCGCAGCAGAGCGGCCAATTCCAGTTCGGGCCGCACGATCCGGACCGTCGACTCCAGCGTCACCATCGCGCGGCACAGCAACATCAGGTCGCGAGGAAAAACGATTCCGTACGAAGCACCGAGCGCGAGGTCGCGCAAGAGAAGTTGCGCGGCCGTCATGCCGCTGTCGCCTCGGTACCACTCCTCGACGATTTCGGCGACGCCGTCCCGGAACCCGCGCGGATCGGCCCCGGGGCGCATCGTGCACACGCGAAGCAGTTGCGTCCCGACTGCGTTGAAATCTCCGCTGACGAGCGCTAACAGCATGAGTCCCATCCGACGGCGCTGTCGATAGTCGAGGCGACCGAACATGCCGAAATCGAGGAGGCACAGCCGGTTCCCCGGCAGAAACAGGATGTTGCCAGGGTGCGGGTCCGCGTGAAACACGCCGTCGGTGAAGAACTGCCGGATCATCCATCTCGCGCCCGCGTTCAACACCTCATCCGGATTGATGCCAGCGCGGGCAAGGTCGGCTTCGGGAGCCGGTTCCATGCCGTCGATGAAGTCGGTGACCAGCACCCGTTCTGTGCTCAGCAGCCGATGAACCGCGGGTACAACGACTTGTTGGTCGGACGTGGAATTGCGCCGGATCTCTTCGGAGACGGCTGCCTCCCGCCGGAAATCGAGTTCGCGGGTCGTGTAGGTGGCGAGTTCGTCGACCGCGTTGGACGGTATGAACCCGATCGACCGGGAAACATGCGCATCGAACTTGCGTGCCATCCAACGCAGTAGGGCCAAGTCCCGGGCGATCAACTCCGCCACCTCCGGGCGCTGGACCTTGACCGCCACCACGCGACCGTCGGGCAGGGTCGCGCGGTGTACCTGGGACAGCGAGGCCGAGGCGAACGGTTCGTGCTCGAAGTCGGCGAACAGCGTGGTTAGCGGCTTCCGAAGCTCGGTTTCGACGATCTTCTCCGCGACGGCGCCGTCGAACGGCTGAACATGAGCGTGCAACCGCATGAGTGCATGCGCGTACGGCAACGGCAGGTAGTCGGGCCGCAGTGCCAGCATCTGCCCCAGTTTGACGAACGTCGGTCCGAGTTGTTCCAGCATCACCCCAAGGCGCTCCGGCAACGGGTGTTCGAGCGTCCGGTGCGCTTCACACTGGCTGAATCCGGCGGCGCAGTGCAGGCGGCACTGCAGCGAACCGCATTCGCGCACGCGAAGAGCGTCTTTGAGCCAATCGGTTTCGTTTGACCACAGGATTCGAGTGATTTGCGCCGCGCGTGACACGCGGGCCGCGTAGCCTACGCGGCGCCTCATCCCGTTCGGCCCTCATGCTGCGAAGGGATCCGCTCCGCCCCGGGCGTGGGAATGGTCTGCATGTATTCCCGACTCTCTCTCCGGCGACGAGTACGTGGTTTCAATCTCCGCCCGCCGAGCCATTGGCTGCTAGGGGCCAAAGACTCCCCCGCCCGGGACCCTTCGTCGCTTTGCGTCCGCCGACCGGATCGTCGAGATAGAAGGGACGAAATTCCATTGGGCCGGCGACGTCAGTCTCTTCACCGACACCACGGACAAAGCGTCGAATTCGCATACGAGAGTTCCGCCTGGAGACCTCGATTCAATTGACGCTGGACGGAGGTCTATCCATGAACTCGTCACCGCAGGCCGCAACCACGACGCGCATGTTTGCGCGCGTGCTCGGCCCATTCCTCGTGCTCGTCATTGCAATGGCGTTGGCGCGCTTTTCGGACTTGCGTAACCTCCTGTCCGAGGTTGACGCGAATCCACTTCTGATGTGGATAGGTGGTGCGTTCACCCTGCTGAGCGGAGTGGTTGTCATCGCGCTTCACCCGTACTGGCGCGGCGCGGCAGCAATCACGGTCTCGGTTCTGGGCTGGACTACGGCCCTGAAGGGGCTGTCGTTGATGGCTATTCCGAATGCATCGACATCGTTCGCTACGTCCGCTATCGACGCCGCGCCCGTGGCGGTGGTCTCGTACGTCCTTGTCGGGCTGGTCGGGGTCTACCTGACTTACGTCGGATGGGCACCAGCAGGGCGTCAGTCGGCACCACAGGCTGAGGGTGCGACTTGGGAGTTACGCCGCGCCGCGTAAACGTAAAGCGCGAGAAGTGGACTGGGCACGATTCTTACAGGCACTCGGACGAGCGAGCGGCGGTGCTCGAAGGTCTCCATCAAGCGCCGCTGGCCGCGCATCAATTTGGCGAGCGCATCCGCACCGACAGATGCGGCGGAAGCGCGTCCAAGAAGGGTGCAGCGTCGCTCCACAGGTCCTCGCGGGTGCCGGCGAGGAACATCGCTTGAAGAACATCGGATTCGTTCCATACCGGCAGCGAGGCGAGGTGCGTGAGATCGTGGTCGGTCATCAAACCCGCGAACTGGAACAAAATGTGCCAGGCGTCGAACCGAGCCGCGGCGCGGATCAGTCCATCGAGGACCTCAACTTGTTGGCCGGCAGCTGCGGCGGCGACCGTGGCACGGTGCTGCGGACCGACTGACTGCAGGAGATAGAAAGTCTCGGCCCACAGGTCGTGCGCGTGGGCAGTCACGAGAATTCCAGCGATCCGGTGCTCCGCGATCGCAACGACGCCGTCCAATGCGTTCTTGTCTTCGAGCATCGTGCCGATGCGCAGGATGTCCGCATCTC
>JAJFUQ010000193.1 GCA_021372355.1 Nocardiaceae bacterium
GATGCCGAGCGAGTCATCGGTGCTCGTTTCCAGCTCGGCCAACACGCGGTAGCCGAGGGCATCGAGCTGCCGCTTCAACGCTTCGATCTCGGTGTACAGCAGCACCTGCTCGGCGCGCGTACCAGCAACCTCCTGTGGCAGAGCAGCCCGCATCGCGGCGAGAGCCGTAGCGGCTTCACCTGCGGAAACGAGCTGGTCAGCAACCACCAGTCGAACATACGTTCGACCTACGACAAGTAGCTAGGCAACCACTGTGATGTCTCAGGACATCGGACACGCGCCGAGCACCTGACGATAGGACTGCCGCGTGATCGGGCGACCGCCTGCACGCGGGCATCCATGACGACCGTACCGTCAGGATCGGAATTGAATACCCAGCGAGTTGGAGGACTAGCCCCGCTCAGGCTCCGGCAAGAAGATTCCCAGCACCCAGTTGACGATCCAGATGACAAGCCCGGCCTTGATCGCGGTCCACAGACCGTCGACGTGGAGTCCGTAGCCGCTGAACTCGCTCAGCCACGACGTCAACAGCACCATCAGGCCGTTCACCACGAGCAGGAACAGCCCGAGCGTGAGGATGATGAACGGCAGCGAAAAGAAGCTGACCAAAGGCTTCACCAGCGCATTGACGGCGGTGAACACCAGCGCGATTCCCAGGAACACCAGAACCACCGTGAGGCTGTCGCGAGGCTCGGGCATCGTCACCTCGACACCGTTCACCCACCGCGAAGCCAGCCAGATCGCCACCGCGTTGCTCGCCAGCACCAGAAGAAGCGTCATACGCCCATGGTGACAGAAGTCAGGCCGCTCGCGAGGTGAGAGCTTCCACACGCTGACGAAGAACAGCAATCGATACGTGCGCCTCGATCATCGTGGTCACCTTGGCATTTGGCGCTCTCAAGATCCCCAGCAACAAATGCTCCACGCCGATTTCACGCGACTGCAAGCGGATGGCCTCGCGAAGCGAGAGTTCGAGCACCTTCTTACCGTCGTGAGTGACGCGCGAACGCGGCTTACCGAACCACGATCGACTGCGCGGCGGCTCCCGGTCGAGCGCGCCTTCCCCGAAGGTCGACTCCAGTGATCGGCGCACAGCGTCGAGGTCGATTCCGATGGATCGCAGCGCCTCGGCATCGACATCGCCGAGCGGATCTTCGTGCCCCCGCAACTCATCCTTCACGCCATCGGCGGTGATACCGACTTCGGTGAAGAGGTCGCGCAGCGGACCCTCCGCATGACAGACCACACCGAGGAACAGGTGCTCGACGTCGATCGACTGCTTGGTCTGCGCGAGGGCGGACCGCACAACGGCGCGTGCCGACGTGGTGAATCGCTCAAACATGCTGGGACCTTTCTGCACGTTGGTACTTCTGATGAACGGCCTGCCGGCTGACTTCAAGGGCGTCCGCGATTGCCTGCCAGGACCAGCCCTGACTTCGCGCATTGCGAACCTGGATCGCTTCGAGTCGTTCGAGAAGACGGCGAAGTGCAAGAACGGCTCGAAGTCCGACACTCGGATCCGCGCTGCCCGCTGCTGCCGCCAGGGTCGTGGCCTCACTCATGACGTCAATTTATGTTGACAACCGACGCATGTCAACAAAAATTGACAAACCCAGGGGTCAGTCGGGCCATGCTCCCGATCGCGCGAATTCATCGAGGATCGCTTGCGGGCCGCGCAGGTCGAGTCCTTGCGCAGAAACCCAGTTGTCACTGAAGTACGTGTCCGCGTAGCGATCGCCACCGTCGCACAGCAGCGTCACGATGCTCGCCTGCACGCCGCTCCGAAGACACTCAGCGACCAAGCCGAACGCGCCCCACATGTTCGTGCCGGTAGATCCGCCCACGCGACGACCGAGGACTTCGCTGACGCGCCGCGCGGTCGCCACCGACGCCGCATCTGGAACCTGGATCATCCGGTCCACGGACGTCGGAATGAAGCTCGGCTCGACCCGCGGGCGCCCGATACCCTCGATTCGCGACGCGCCGCCCGTTGCTTTCGGGTCCGAGTTCGCGAATCCGGGATAGAACGCCGAGTTCTCCGGATCGACGACGGCTAGGCGTGTCACGTGGCGCCGATAGCGGATGTAGCGCCCGATCGTGGCGCTCGTGCCGCCGGTGCCTGCACCCACGACGACCCACGCGGGAACGGCATGCTCTTCCTTCGACATCTGTTGATAGATCGACTCGGCGATGTTGTTGTTGCCTCGCCAGTCGGTCGCCCGTTCAGCGTGGGTGAACTGGTCCATGTAGTGGCCGTTCAACTCGCGCGCCAGACGGGCCGCCTCGGAGTACATCAGCTCCGGCTCAGTGACGAAGTGACAGCGGCCGCCCTGGGATTCGATCAACGCCACCTTCTGCGGCGACGTTCTCGCCGGCATGACCGCGATGAACGGAAGGCCCAGCAATTGAGCGAAATACGCTTCACTGACGGCAGTCGAGCCAGACGACGCCTCGACAATCGTGGTCGATTCGTCGATCCAGCCATTGCACAGTCCATACAGGAACAGCGAACGGGCCAGCCGATGCTTGAGGCTTCCCGTGATGTGGGTGGATTCGTCCTTCAGATACAACTGGACACCCCACGCCACCGGCAATGGGTAGCGGATCAGATGGGTGTCGGCACTTCGTTGCGCGTCAGCATCGATCAACCGGATCGCGTTGGTGATCCAGTCGCGCGGGA
Source organism: Nocardiaceae bacterium (assembly GCA_021372355.1). GTDB lineage: Bacteria > Actinomycetota > Actinomycetes > Mycobacteriales > Mycobacteriaceae > Smaragdicoccus. The sequence goes on from JAJFUQ010000193.1 coordinate 2,681, forward strand.
GGCTTCGATCGCAAACGGTCAATCGTTGCCGCCGGAGAGCCGTGCCCGCAGGTCCTGCTTCTGCGTGCGGCGCGCTTCATCGATTTCGGCGATTTGCTCGTTGATCCGGCGGCGCAGCGGGGCGAAAAGGACCATCGACAGCGGCAGTGCGATCACCACGGCGAACAGCGCCGCCACGAGGAGCGGAACCTCGATCGTCACCTTGCCGATCGCCACGATCGCGGCCGTCAGCACCACGACGACCCCCAACCGCAGCAGGCTGAAAACCGCCAAGTCGCGGACCAGACCACTCTTGGATGCGTTCGTCATGCAACAACGATATCCGCTGAGCGGCGCCAGAGAAGATCGCGGGGGCGATGTCCAATGTGAGGCTTTTGTCTATTACCTCCCCTTTACCAACTTTAGAAGGTTCGAGTACCCGGGGGTCGAGGTGTCACCATTGCTCGCATTCGGGAGAAATTCGACAGGAGAGATCAGATGACTGCAATCCTTATGGGCGCGCCAGACAAACTCCTGACCCCAGGACAGGTCGCCGCGCTCTTTCACGTAGACCCCAAGACGGTGACCCGTTGGGCCCACGCCGGCCGCCTTGGCTCCGTTCGCACACCGGGCGGGCACCGTCGTTTCCGCGAAGCTGAAGTGATGACCCTGCTGGCCTCGCTGACCACCGAGGCGACGCGGCCGTAGGGCATATGCCCAAAGGGACAAAACCGGCTAACCTCAAGTCGAGGAGGTGAGCGTCCCCATGATGCAACTGTTGGCGGTCATCGGACTCATCACAGTGGTCGTGCTGATGTGGAAAGCGTTCGGCCCACAACCGGGTGAGCACACGAATGTCGGAGTCCGGGGTCCGGACGACGATCCCGAGTTCCTCTGGCGGCTCAAGCGTGATGCACAAAAACACCACGATGAGGACAAGCCCGAGTAACCCGGGATCGGGCGGCGACTAAACGGTCCAGTCCGCGATCCGGTCGAACATCACGCCGGTCAGGATGAACAGACTGATCGACTGTCCGTTCGGAACGTCGAACTGGATCGTTCCGCGTACCGTCTCGCCGCCCTTCGCCGTGGTGTAGGTCAGGTCGTCGCCAGCGCCACTGAAAAGGTCCGGGCTGATCGTCGTTCCGCTCGCCGAGCGCGCCGAGAAGTACAGCGGGTTCACGTGCCATTCGCCGGACGTGACCGCGATCTCGACGCTGATCTGCATGAGGCTGCCCTTGGGCTTCCAGTACTCCGACGGTTGGCCGCTCTTCAGATCCTTGACGGTGATGATCGCCGTTCCACTGTCGGTCGTGACTTCGATGCTGTCGCCGACCCTTGCCTTGCCAAGCGCGTCCGCACCCGTCAGCACGGCCGAACTGCTGGCGTTCGCCACCGGCTCGTTGCTCCTCGACGGCGCGAATGCGAGTACCAAGACGACGAGCAGAACGAAAACACCGACCACCGAAAGCACGATGTTGCGATTCTTGTTCGACTTCGGCGGTCGCGGCGCCGGGTAGTAGGTCGGGGCGGCGAACTGAAGTTGCGGCTGGTGGCCGCCCCAAGGCTGGCCCTGCTGGGGAGCGCCCCACGACTGCTGCGGCGGCGGGTAGTGGCCGGTCGGCGGCGCCTGATTTGGCCATTGCTGCGGCGGCGGAAATTGCTGATTGGGACCATACGGGTAGGACATGTGACGCTAATTCCTCAGAAAGATGAAGGTTCGTCACCCGTATCTGAATAGGACCATTCGGGCGTTAGCGGCGACCCGTTAATGTCCGTCGTTCAGCGGACACCCGCAACGTGCCCAGAACCATCGGTCTGCGGCGGTGAGACCGACATCGTTCCACTACCCGATTCCAAGCCGCGCGATCCGTCGAACGTCGTCGAAACCACGACCGAACCGACGAGGAACAGCAACCAGATACCCAGCGTGACAATGATGTTCACGGCGAGGTTCGGGGGCCGAACGTCGCGCGGGAAGTCCGGTTGCGGAAGGTACCGAGGCGCCTGAGAGAAGGCCGGAACCGGTGGCGGCGGGTAGTTCCACTGCTGGAACGGTGGCCGCTGGTACTGCTGGTACTGCGGGCCGAACGGGGACGACATGGAGAGACAAATTCCTGCTAGCGGGTACTCATCTCCACTATCGGCCGCAACCGGGCTTCGGTTAGCCGGTTGTGACAATTGTCCGTCGATCGGACGACGACCCGGGCTCCCCTTCGACTGCACAGCGACTCGCTGACAAGCGCACCACCGGGTGTTGTTCTTCCACCCTCGGTTAGCGCCGACCACCCTCAGGGTGGGTTACCAATGGCTCACCATCGGCGGATTCTCGTAAGTGACCAAGGACCGGTCGCCCCGCCCATCACCAGGAACGCCAATGCTTTATCAGTCACAGCCCCGCGCAGCCCGCCGCACTACCCTCCGAGCCGCCATCGTGGCTGTTCCGCTCGCGATCGCCGCCGCGGCGACATTCAGCCCGCTGGCGTCGGCAGACGAGATGGACGACCAACACAGCGTCACGTACCAGATCACCGGCGCTCCCGGTACCGCGTACTCGATCGTTGCCGACGGCATGAACTCCATCTACCCAGAAGGCGACCAGTACCCAAGCCTGCCGTTCTCGGCAACCGTGACGATCTCCAGCGGCACCTATGTGGTGCTGTCCTTCACCGACCGCGACGGCGGACCTCACGAGTGCAACATCCTCGTCGATGGCGTGCCGGTACCGGTGGAACGACCGAGCACCGGAGTCTGCGCTTACCAGCTCCCATGACGCCGGACGACGAACCTGGCATACCGCAACCGGTGTGCCAGGTTCGTTCTTAGCTCAGCCCCGCGTACGAGTGCAGACCCGACACCACCATGTTGATGATGAAGACGGATTCCGTGGTTGATCAGGATAGTGGCGAATAGGCTCGGTTGCCGGAAACGCCCCTACCTGCACGTTCCCACACCCCTAGCGTTGGGAAGCGCCGAGGCGTTTGGGTGCTCCTGCATACGATCTGCATACTCATCTACCCTGCCGCATCGAGAGCTTCGCGTGACGGACACCAATCCCTGCCCGGCCTGTCGTACCCCCGTGCAATGCTCACGACGTGCCGAACAATGATCATCTGACAAGTCTCGCCGGGGCAGTCGCAGCCCTAGATCCTCAACCACGCCAGCGGATTTGGCGAAGCCTGAGTTTCTGCATCATCGATTCCGTGTTCAGCATCGGAGCGCGGTACTCAACGGTCGTCCGGACGGTCAACGACGTTGCATCGCACTGCGGGGTGGACGGCCCCTCGATCCCCATGGCATCCAGCCAAGGTCCGGACCCCCTGCCATTGGACAGCTTCCTGAACTGGTTTGATTCGGGCGATCAACTCGCGCTCGTCGCACGCAATCGCCAACGAACGTCCACGCGAGGCGGAATCCTGAAGGCCGAGGCAGCGATCAGATACGCAGAAGTCTTGCGTCAAGCGGGGGTGGTCACCCTGGGCGACGCCCAGCTTTTGCTCGCCGATGCCGACCGATTGCAGTCCGTCGAAGACGAGCTGAAGAGCGTTCCCGGCGAGGGCCATTCCGCTGTTCGCCGGGGATACCTATGGATGCTGGTTGGCGCTGACAACTTGATCAAACCCGACCGTATGGTGCTGCGATGGTTGGAACGGCAGGGGCATTCCGTCAATGCCCAGGAGGCCAGAACGTTGCTGGCGACCATCGCGCCCGCCGTCAGCGCCAAAGTCGATAGGCCGGTAACACCGTGGGAGATCGATCACGCGATCTGGCAGGACGCCCGTCGATGACTCATCGGCTCAACTCTTGATGCCTCGGCGCGCGACCGACTCGACATCACGGCTGAAGACGTTGAACCCCACTATCGCAGAGAAGGTCGACTCATTTCCTTATCTCTGGACGAGGACAACCCTGGGAGCTTTCGAATGGGCCGCTTGGTACGGCATTGACCCCCGATGAAGCCCGGAGTTCGTGAAGACCGGCATAAGCCGACCGAGCATTTGATCGCGACCTGGGACGGACCAGTCGGAAGGTTTCAACTCCCGGACGGCAGACAAGTATCCGTGACCGCAGAGGAAACCCAAGAAGACGGTGCGTGGACGGTGACTCTGTGCGAGCGCGACTTCAGGTCAGGCGAGGCTGCCATCGTTGACGGCGGCGATTACATGCAGGCTAACGGCGCTCAGTTCGAGGTCAAGCTCGCGTCGCTGGTGACCAAGTACGCGACCGAGCACTCGGATCAATAGCCACTCGGCAGACCCGAGGTAACGGGCCGTCCTGTTCGTCCCGATGTAACGCGCGGCGGCGATCCGACGACTACCCCACCGAGCTTCACGAGATGTGGCCGTCAAGCTCAGACTTGGCCACGCACCAACCCCAGCGTTTCGGGGTGGTTCTGATGACGAAGCGGCTCGACCGCAATTGCGGCGGGTAAGAAGCGCCACCGCCCTGCGGAGGCTGACCGCAGGAGCATATGTGTCTGACCACTCCGATCCAGGCGAGCCGTACTTCATCCACGGGCCCCGCGCCGTTTCTCATCCCTACCTGGCTGCCCAAGAACTACTTGACCATCTGCGCAGTGCCGCCGAGCGCGATGGACAGTCCGGCACTCGGCAGGTGCAATCTGCCTGGGCTGCGATGCGGCTGCGTCAGTTTCGGTTCGAGGCGGCGTGGACCGTTCTGAAAGGTGCCGGTCTGGACGACGCCAGGGCGAAGGCCATCGAAATCGCCGATGAGACCACGTCTCAGCGCGAGGCCGAACGATGCGCTCGTACCTACCTCGCCGACTACAACAACGAAAGTGAGGGCCGCCAGTGAGGTTGTCATTCTCTCCCCAGTACATCCAGTCGGCGTACGGCTTCGACACCACCCGCAAGGCGGGGTGGGTAGCCGAATCGCTCCAGGGCACACCTATCGCGGGGGTCGAACTCGTCGCACCGGCACCGTTGACGGTGGGCGATGTCGCGCTCGTTCACTCTCCTGAATATGTCGATGCTCTGCGGACCGGGACGCCGCTTCCGCTTGCCGAGAGCATGGGCTTCGACTGGGACCCCGGAGTCTGGCCGATGGTCGCGGCATCCAACGGTGGGGTTCTCGCGGCGGCGAGAGCTGCCCTGCAAGACGGGGTTGCCGGCTCGCTGTCCTCGGGGTTGCATCATGCGAAATACGACATGGGCGATGGATTTTGCGCGATCAACGGTCTGGCCGTTACTGCCAAACAGCTTCTCGCCGAGGGTGCTGTCAGCTCGGTGTTGATCATCGATGTGGATGCGCACTTCGGCGGTGGGACCGCCCAACTGATTGCCGATGACCCCAGAATTGCCCACGTCGATGTCAGTGTTGACCCGTTCGATTGCTACGGCGGATACCCCAACTCCAGCCTGTATGAGGTGCTTGACTCGGACGACTACCTCCCGACCATCGAGGCTGCCCTGGCAGGCGCGGACGGCGTTCGCGGCTTCGATCTGTGCCTGCTCAACGCAGGGGTGGACCCGCACCAGAACTGCGACAATGGAGGCATGACCGGGATCGACGCCACAACCTTGGCCAGCCGCGAAGCGTTGATCTTTGAGTACCTTGCTGGGCGCGGTATCCCCGCCGCTTTCGTGCTCGCCGGTGGATATGTCGGCTCAGAACTGAGTCGGAGTGCCCTGGTCGGGCTACACCGAATCACCATTTCGCGAGCTGCCAAGAGCCTGTGCTGAACAGCCGGTGCGACCCACAATGCCAGCCCAACGCTGACACAGGCGAAGTACGAGAAGTAGGACAAATTTCGTACTTGATCTCCTCAACTGTGCGGGCGCTGGGGCAACGGCTAGAGACCGCGCGGGCCAGGAGGGCGACACCAGTCACCCCAGCAACGGCGACGCCCTCAGAACGTCTCGTACGTCTTGGACGACACCTTGAACCCGTGGCCCGACGCATCGTGGCGGCAACTCACGGCGTCACTCGGCTTCGTGTCTGTGACGCATGTGTAGCCGTTTGCAGTCGCCGTCCGGAGGTATCCGAAGTCGTATTCCGTGTAGTAGTCCCTCGTCCGACCTGCCTCGGTTGAGTGCTGGAGGGTCGTCTTGCCCGTGGAGTCGAGGTAGACGTAGTTTGCGGGCCCTTCGACGGGCTTGGGCGCGATCACCGACGTCTCTGACATTGCCGTCATCCCCTCGACCAGCGCCTCCCCCTTCAAGGCGGAACACGATGTGCCGACCCTCGCAATCGTGCACAGAAACCCCGCCCCAGGGCTCGCAAGTCGACAGATCGAATCCTGACACGGTACGTCGATAAGACCGTCGCGGTCGAACACTGCCACAGGGTCCACTACCGGGCTCTGCTCATCTGTCGCTTCGGTCGAGCTACTCGCGGTCGATTCCCATTGGCAGGTTTCGCCGGTAGAGCCGATCAACAGGTTCGGCAGCGGTGACAGTGTCATCCCTCCGGCAACGGTGAGCTCCGGCTCGAAAGGCCGACTGAAGAATGCGGCATGCTCCCCAAGGTCGAACTCGAACGTCACGCTATCGTCCGAGTATCTGACGTCCTGCAAAGTCTCGATGGTGCCGTCGCTACTCATGCCATACGAGTATGAGCGCCACTCCCCATTGAAGGGGTTGAGGTACACGCCGACTCGGGCGGCGACGTCGCGAATGTACACGGACCCCAGTTCGTAGGTGATGCGGGTCGATGATGGGGAGGGTGGCGCGGGCGGCGTCTGGTCGAACCTCAACGTCACTGAGAATGCATCGCCAGTCAGATGTTCGTAGCTGACCTCGGTTAGATGCGGAACATCCGGACGAGTACTGATGTCCCGCACTGCTGAACCAGGCACTTCTTCAAGCTCACTGACCGCACACGCACTCGTGACGTGCGGGAAGCTGCTCCACCGCTTCCACGTCTCATACCTGCCGATGCCATAGACGCTAGCCGACGCGATCACCACTAGGAGAACGAGAGTGATCGCGCCGCCGACAGCCCAGCGCCTTACCCGCTGCCCACTGACGCGATTTGCCGCGATTGTTTCAGCGGTCCTGCCTCGTGCCCAGTCGACCAAGTCGGGCTGCACGTCCAAGCACTGCAAGTGACCGATTCCGCGTTCAGCGAGCAGTCTGCTCGCCTCGGCGATGTCTGGTTGCTGGGCGGCCTCGATCTCTGTGGTTGCCTGCTCGCCCGCCAGGTTGACGTACTTGATCCGGAACCGTGTCACGCCGTGAGGGTACAAGTCTCGCTAGGCGGGTTGTGGCAACGAGAACGACTGGTGCGCACGTTCATTCAATTGAAGGACACCGCGAGTGCTGGCAAGTGGCGAGGCCGTGCATGCATCGATAATCACTATCATGCGATTCAACGCCCCGCCCGGATGGCCCGTCCAGCCCGAGAACTGGACCCCGCCGGAAGGTTGGGCACCGGACCCGAGTTGGCCGCCAGCGCCGAAAGGGTGGCGTTTTTGGATCGAGGAACCCCCAGCAGCGTCAAACGGGGCCCAACCGCCACCAACAGCGGCTAACGTTCCGGGGCAGCCTGAAGGCCATGCGGTGACCTCGGCGGGCTTTGAAAGGCCACGGGCGATGCCATGGTGGAAATCCATTACCTCAGGACGAATCGCAATTGCTGCTGCGGTTGCCTTCGTGGTTCTTCTCGTAGTCGCCATCGCTGACAGCCACAAGCCTGCTAATGACGCATCAGCAATGTCGCCTACTGTCACCGAGCAATCCGATGCTCTCACGGGAACGCTTCAGGACTGGACAAACTCAGTGTGCGTCGCGACCTTCGTTTGGACCGACGCACTGCCAAATGCGGAAAGGTCGGGCGTGTGCCAGTCGTCGAACCACGATGCCATCTTCGTCGGCGAATACTCCTCGGACTTTGCACGGAACAGTGAACTGACGTTCATGCCGCAACTCCGGTACTACGCCTCGGCGCAGAACGCAGACGGCCAGCAAATTGTCTTGTGGGCGGCGATCAAAGATGACCTCCAGCCGCTCACTCGATTCGGGTTCATTATCTTGGCAGTCAACGAGCGGTAGCTCGCATCGATGGTCCGGCGAGGGTGGACTCAACCGCAGGTCACCTGATCTTCGCCGCGTCCTGCGAGATGAGCACGGCCTTCACGGTCGAGGGTCGCCACATGGAGCCGCCTCGGGCGGTCGGGACGCACTCGTCGTTGAGAGCGTCCGAAATTGCCTGCAAAGTCATTCCGGACTTGCGGTCGGCCACGATGCGGGCGGTCACTCCGGTCGGGATTGTGCTCGGTCGACCCAGGCGAACACCCTGTGCCTTCTTGACCGCAAGCGCTGCTCGCGTGCGCTCGGCAATCAAGCGCCGAACCATGTGATTGCTGGCGGCAAGTACGTGAGCACTGAACTCGCCAGCAGGTGTTCGCATATCGATGTCGAAATCAACCATCACGAGCGCCCAGCGGTTGCACTCTGCACGCTGAATCAGGGTCGCGGTGTCCACAAGCGAACGGCTCAGTCGGTCCATCTTGGCGACTATTAGAGCAGCGGCGGAACCGTTCTCGACAGCTTCGACAGCGGCTGCAAGACCAGGGCGCTGATCGATTCCCTTACTGCCCGAGATTCCCTCGTCCGCATACTCGGCCACAACGGTCAGGCCGTGCCGCTGCGCGTACTCGGCAATCGCGACCCGCTGCACATCGAGGCCAACGCCGTTCTCGGCCTGGTCGGCGGTGCTAACCCGCACATACGCAACCGCCGTGCCGGAAGGCGCGGTTCGGATGCGATGCGGTCTGCTCATACCACGATTTTACACGAAACGAACGTTTTATGTAAACTTGTCCCTAGTGCTGGCCGGTAACCGCAGTCAGCGCATCAAGTGCGCCCCGGAGATAGGCGCGGTGTTCTGCACCGGCGTCGAGTTCGCCGCCGTCAATAGCGTCCAAAATCAGCTCTAGGGACCGAGCGGCGTGCTGGGCGTAGTCGACTCGTTCGGTGGCGGTTCCGTTGAGCGAGGAGGAGCGGACCGTGGCGGCCTCACCGTTTGTCATGCGTTATGACCGCTTCTCGATATACCGGCGGAGAACTTCGGCTTCGTCCAGTAGCGCACGTGCTTGCAGCATCAGTGAATTGAACCGCGCAGTGAGCTCATCGAGTGTGCACTCCTGAACCGGCTTAAATTGACCGGGTTCGACCTCCAGCCATTCCCGCATTGTGGGCAGGTTGGCGTCTTCTTCGTGCGGACCGTCGTTGTCGAACAAGTAATCCCCAAATCTCGCTCGTGGATGCTAGCGATCCGATCACGACCACAATGGCACGCTCAGATCATGTCGACAGAAACTAGCAGAGTTGGTGCTGCGTACTGACGGTTCAGGGACCGCCCCGCAGCCTGTGAAAACCTTGTCCTTATGCCTCGGGTCGCCGGTGCTCGGCAGGCTAGTACGACTGTGCTCATCGCCCGCACCAACGCGCTTTTTCGAGCTTGGTGAGTGGAGTGTGCGACAACCGTGCAGCTAACTCTGCCGATGCACAGCGGTCGAACGGTGGCCGTGGCACGGTTTGTAGTAGGCCTTTACGTCGGTCCTGGGGTGTGCAGTGAACAACTTCGATAAGTCGAAGCAAGCAATCGAACTCTTCCAGCGCGCAGTGCAAGAGCGCGGTGGGTCCGCCACACGAGTGCCGGGGTCCCGAAGCGTTGGTCGACGTCAGGAATCGATCCGGCGAAGTCGTTCGAACAAAGGTAAAGGCACGAACAATAAAGGATTGGCAAGCACGCAAGAATCACGCCAGAAAGTCCGTCGAGTCCGGAGTCGCGGCATGGGCATTTGTCGATCTTGGAGCTGGGCAGGCGGACTTCTGGATCGTTCCTGCCGAGCAGATGGTGCGGGTTACTGACGCGAGGGTGGGCCGCTGGATGGCATCTGACCCCTCCCGCGACCCCGAGACACAGACCCACTTTGCTGTGCGCCCGGTCGACGTTCAGGAATGGAAAGACCGATGGGATGTTCTACGGCTAGCTAACGAAACCGACAGTGCACCACGTGTGACGCCGGAACGGCTGGGTGCGTGGGTCCTCAAGTGCAACCCGATGATCTGGAACATCGGTGAGTTCGTCGCTGAAGGAAACGACGTCATCGAATCCTGGAGTGTTGCGGACAACTACCGAACCGACATGTTGGAGCACGGCCAGCGTGTGTTGCTTTGGGTGGCGGGTGGAAGCAAGAAGATTCAGCGGGGGTTCTGGGGGTCTGGATGGATCGTCGGCCCAGCCACACCGGCGGTCGAGGGCGACGACGACGGCTACTGGCTGGACCCCGATGCACAAGCCAAAGTGGCCCTGTATGTCCCGACCGAGATCACGCTCTTCGACGAACCAGTCCCGGCCAACGAAGTGTCTTCGGTGCCCGGACTGCGGTCAATGGAGGTGTTCCGCGCACCGCAAACCTCGAACCCATCCTGGCTAACCATCGAGGAGCTAGGGCTTCTGGAGCCGCTGCTGCCCGAGTGGCCTGAAGAAGGTGACGAACACGGCACCACCATTGCAGTTGGCTTCGGTGGTGCCGGCTTCGGCGACCCATTGACGAACCGCGTCGTTGAACAGGCCGCCGTAAAGCATGTAACCCAGCACTTCAATAGTCTCGGATACGAGGTCGAAGACGTCGGACAAGAACACCTCGGTTGGGACCTCACATGCACCGCTCGTGGTCGCGAGACAGTCCGCGTCGAGGTCAAAGGAGTCTCGGGCCGGAGACAGATCGTGTTGCTCACTAAGAACGAGGTTCGATCCGCACGGGAGGACCAGAATTGGCAGCTGGCTATCGTCACCCGAGCGCAAACCTCGCCGGAGCTCCATGTCTACGATGCGAACTCCGCCCTCAAATTCGCTGAGCCCTTTCTGTTCAAGGCCACAATGCCCAGCTAAGGTGCGATCCGGTCATCGAGGTCGGAGACGCCACCGAAACAGCGATCAAGAACGCTCAGTGGATGGCGCAACTTGTTTCTGCAGCGCTGCCCGGACTAGCTCGCGAGCTGGTGTCGTCACGACTGAGAGTCGAGTCGGATCGCCTTCGTGAACCTCGCCGAAGGGCTCGGCAGTCCCCGTCCATGTGACCGCTATTGCCTCTACGCGCGCCGGAACGACGAGAACAACTTCATCGTCGCCAACCACCTTCGGCGGATGTGGACGAATCTCGTCGAGGCGGATCGTGACCTCGAGAGCCCCGTCTTCGTTGTTCCGCCACGTCAGCTCGCTGTTGACATGTCGGAATATGGGCGACAGCGAGAGTGAAGGGACGCCGAAAGGGTTCGATGGCTCCCATGCGGGATCCTCAAGGCGTTCGAGACGGAAATCCTCAATCGGCAGCTTCTCGACTCCGACAGCCCCTTCGAACGTCACAATGATCTCGACGTTCTTCAGAAACGACTTTGCCCGGTTCTCAATCTTGAACTGGAGCCCGGGCAACGCCGTCCCTGCCAGATAGTCCATGCAACTCGGCCACCGTTCGTCGAGCGCGGCCTCGTAGGCAGCAATCTCGGCAGCGAGGTCCTCGTCTGACATCGGTTCAGTACGAACCGACTGGCCAGTCATCGATGCGAGAAAGTTGAGGTTGGGCAGATAGGCAGACGGTGCTGAACTCGCACGATTGCGAATCTGCGCCTCCCGTTCGTGGGCCTTCTCGGAATGCATCCTCAGCAGGATCTGCAACAACTCGTCGGTTCCACTGAGATAGTGCGGGGCTCCGATGACTTCGAGGCTGACCAGCATCGGCGGCTCGCCGTCCCCGATGTTCACAAACTCGCGAAGTGAAGGTCGCATGACGGGGCGGCAGAGGATTTGGGCGACGCGCTCCAGGTGGAATATGTCGATCTCGACATCGCCGCCAAGTGCTCGAAGATCGCGCCGCTGCGACAGTGTCAGGTCTTGGTTAGTTACAAACGCGACCCCGACTGGATCATGGCGCCGAGCGGAATCCACGTCGGCTTGCAGCTTGGCGGTGATCTCCGCAATGGTCTTCTGGCCGCGAGGAAAGTAGACGGCCATGATCCATGGCTGACCGTCCTTCGTGCAGTGCGCATCACGTCCACCATCGGGTCCACCAAGTGGGTGGGAGGGGTCGATGTCAGTGAAACCTTCGGCGTCAAGGACTTGCGCAGCTAGCCGTTCCGAATCGGCTTGACTAAGGGGGATCTCGCGAAGCCTGTACGCACACTCATCAACGAGGTTCACCACCGAGGTGCTCCTATCACAACGAATCCACAATCTTCATGGTCTCGACCGCAACGGTTGTGACCTTGGCGATGAGGTCAACGATGTAGCGGGGGTTACCCTGCTCGTCGGCCCATTGGTTGGGGTCGTTCACGATGCCTGACGCCTTGTCGGTCTTGACCTGGTAGCGGTCGATGATCCACGCCAAGGCAGACCGGCTGCCGAGCTGGTACCGCTCGGCCTCGGGCGGAATTCCCGCGATGGTGACCTTCGGGCTGTAGACGATGGTCGTGTAGTCGTTGCGGGTCTTCCACTTCATCTTGTTGACGCGCCACGTCTCGCGGTCGCCGGGATCGGCCTTGACCTGTACGTCGAGAGGGTAAGGGTGGACGGCCTCGTAGTTGACGTGAAGGTCCGCGAGATCGCGACCGGCACGCGCAAGCTGGTCGAAGCGTAGCCGGTCCGTCGGCGTCGGGATGTGCGGCAGGATCTTCTTTAGGTCCGCCGCATACTTCTCGCGGTATGCAGGGTCATGCAGTAACCCATAGACGTAGTAGAAGATGTCGTCCTTGCTGACCTTGCCGATCACATCGCCATACAGCTTGTGGATCGCGTCGGTGATGTTGTCGTGGCGCTGGTAGCCATACTCATCGACTTCAGCGTGGTCGGTGAAGTCGAAGCCGTCGTCGGGGCCGTCAACCCGCGAGTAGGTCCAGCGAGGGAAGAACTGGACTGTGTAGGTGTAGAAGGCAACGTCGGGCATCGTCGCGGTCATGGAGACTGCAAACTCAGCGGCAGGTCTGGGTCCCATGACGACAATTCCCAGATTCTTGTGGTTCGCGCTCGGAAACATTGCGTCCAACTCGCCACGCCGATGATTGAGGTGCCGGTCAAAGTAGGCGTACTCAGAATCAAACGGTCGATAAAGTGCTGGAACTATTCCTTCCTCGCGGAAGTTGATTTGAGTGGCTCGGACGAGGTGCTGCCTAAGAGTCGATGACCACTTGACGTAGGACGGATCGGTGTTCAGGAACTCGTCCGCCACAGCATTCCGGTCGGCGCTTCCACTCCGGGAGCAATAGTCCGCGAACCCAAGGACCTGACTGTTGTAGTTGTCGATCATCCGGCGGACGTTTGCCTTGAGCGCTTCGCGCGAGCAGTTGTACACCCAGGCGTCCCGCGATGTCTCCAGTCCACGGGACATCGCCTCGAACACCCGCACCCCGCCTGACTTGTCCCCAATGACCGGCCAAGACATATAGGACTCGTTCCGTTGGTTGATCCAGTCGCCGTGGGAGTTGGGGGTGATGGTCTGCCAGTCCACCGAGTTCAAGGACCCGTTATCGACAATTGCGAGTTTCTCCTCGCGGGTGAGGTAGTCCCCGATGTCCCGATAGAGCACTTCGCACTCACCCTTGTGGGCTGAGTCCTTCACACCGACGAAGATCGCCACCGTGTTCCGCGAGCCCGAGCCGAAGACCTTGCCGCCTTCCTTGCGCGACAACTCACCGGCGGTGCGCTGGTTGCCGCGCAGGTTGTAGACGTAGATACGTGCGTACTCGTTGGCCATCGACAGCCGGATGCCGTCGCCTGTGTTGCCGTCGATCCACCCACCATTGCTGACGAACGCGACGACACCGTTGTCCCCGATCCGGTCGGTCGCCCAGCGGAACGCGCGCAGGTACGAGTCGTAGAGGCTGTTTTTGTTCGTGGCCGTGGACCGCTTCGCGTAGGTGGCCGCGATCCGTCCATCGAGGGTGGGGTAGGCGAGGTTGGCGTTGAGGTCGTTCGCGCTGGTCTGGCCCACGGAATAGGGCGGATTGCCGATAACGACGTTGATCGGGATCGCCATCTGTCTAACTATGCGGTCGTTGTTCTGCGGGAACATGACCGTGTCCATGGTGTCGTTGGCTTCGGTGATCTGGAATGTGTCTGCCAAGACGATGCCCTCGAACGCCTCGTAGCGCTCCGCGCCGGTGAGGGCGTGGAAGGTGGCCTCGATGTTTACTGCGGCGATGTAGTACGCGAGCAGCATGATCTCGTTCGCGTGTAGTTCACTGGCGTACTTACGTGCCAGGTCGTTGTGCTTGATCAGGCCGGATTGCAGTAGGCGCGTCATGAAGGTGCCGGTGCCGGTGAATGGGTCGAGGATGTGGACGCCCTCGTCGGTGAGACCGCGTCCGAAGGCATCGCGTGAGGCTTGGTCAGCTGCCCGCAGGATGAAGTCCACGACCTCGGTGGGCGTGTAGACGATGCCGAGGGCATCAGACTGCTTCTTGAATCCAACCCTGAAGAACTTCTCGTACAGGTCGGCGATGACCTTCTGTTTACCGTCGGCGGTGCTCACCTCTGAGGCTCGCACGCGGACGGAGTCGTAGAACCCCTGGAGCTTCTGTGTTTCGGCTTCGAGTCCGGAGTCGTGGAGCCGGTCGAGCATCGCGGTCATCACGAGAGACACGGGGTTGTGGGTGGCGAATTCATGCCCAGCGAAGAGTGCCTCGAACACCGGCAAGGTGATGACGTGCTGGCTCAGCATCGAGATTGCGTCGTCGCGGGTGACGGAGTCGTTCAGGTTGTCCCGCAACCCTTGGAGGAAGGTCTCGAACGCCTTCGTGAGTTCCTCGTCCGCCGATGCCAGGATCGCGTGGATGCGGGTGATCTGGGCGTTCGCGATGTCGGCAACGTCGTGGGCCCAGTCTTCCCAGTAGGCGCGGGTGCCGACTTTGTCCACGATCCGGGCGTAGATGGCCTCTTGCCACTCTGAGAGTGAGAAGAGCATGAGTTGCTTGGTGAGCTTGCTGTCCTCGCCGGCACCGCCGTTGTCTACACGTTCGGTGCTTTCTTCGGTGGGGCCTATATGTCCGCCGAGGAGCCGGTCGCTGCCCTTGCCAGTCTTGAGTTCCTTCTTGCCAGTGTTGAGGGCGATGGAGTTAACCATGGCGTTGAAGCGGTCATCGTGCGCGCGCAGGGCGTTGAGGACCTGCCATACGACCTTGAACCGCTTGTTATCGCTGAGGGCGTTCGACGGACTCACTCCTGCCGGAACCGCCACCGGCAGGATGATGTAGCCGTAGTCCTTGCCTGCGGACTTGCGCATCACACGCCCGACAGACTGGACGACATCGACCACCGAGTTGCGTGGGTGCAGGAACAGGACAGCATCCAGCGCCGGTACATCGACGCCCTCGGAGAGGCACCGGGCGTTGGTCAGAATGCGGCACTCGTCGTCGCGAACCGGAGCTTTGAGCCACTGGAGTTCGGCATTGCGCTCTAGGGCGTTGAATGTGCCGTCAACGTGGCGGACTTCGCACGAGAGGTCGAGGTTGGTTCCTTCGTCACGGCCCGCAATCAGTTCGCGGTAGGCATCAACGACTGCCGGGAATACCTCGGACACCTGCTTCGAGGACTTGATGTCCTTGGCGAAGGCTACAGCTCGCCGCATGGGGGCTGCGCCAGGTGGGAAGCCGTCACCTTCGAGGGTCGCTCCCGCACGCTTGGCTAAGCCGTTCCAGCAGCCCACGATCCTGGAGGCGTCGTCAAGACGCAGTTCGCTGTGGTCACCGGCCAGTTGGGCTTGTAGTGGGCCTGCGATGACGCCCTCGTCCACAGTGAGGACGATGACCTTGTAGTCGGTGAGTAGGCCGCGCTCAACGGCGGAGCCGAACGACAGCCGGTGGAACTCGGGTCCGAACACGGCGTCGTCATCCATCGAAGCCGTCTCGGCGGACGCCTCTAGCGCCTTCTCCTTGACCTTCTCGTCGTAGATCCTCGGAGTCGCGGTCATGTAGAGGCGTCGGTCCGCCTTGAGGAAGTCGGCGTCGTGAACCTTGACGAAGGCTGACTCATCCTCGCCGTAAAGGGTGACGCCAGTGGTTCGGTGTGCCTCGTCGGAGATCACCAGGTCAAATGGGTCAACGCCCAGATCCTGAGCCCTGGCCACCACCGGCAGCGACTGGTACGTCGTGAACACGACGGTCAGCCCCGATGCGCGCTTGCGGTAGCCCATCTCGGCGACGAGCTTCGCCGGGTCTGTCGTTACCGGGATCTGCACGTCGTGAACGCTCACGTCCTCGGCAGCCCGCGAAACCTTTGTGTCCGAGCACACGGCGAACGCTCGGAGGTCATGCTGCGTCTGAGCGGTCCACTCGCGCAGCGTCTGCGACAGCAGCGAGATGCTGGGCACCGCGAACAGAATCCGGGCGCTGCCACCGTTCTCTTCGGCAGTGCGCTCGGCGATCTTCAGCGCAGTGAAGGTCTTGCCCGTACCGCACGCCATGATCAATTTGCCGCGCTCGTTACCGCAGGCGAACCCGGCAAAGACGGCGTCGATGGCCTGCTGTTGGTGCGGTCTAGGCTCGTGACGCTTGGCGGGGGTGAGTTCAACCTGGAGTTCGCCTGAGGGCCAGGCGATTTCCCAGTCGATGGGCGAATCCGCGATGTCGGCCATCCCGATGCGCTGCACCGGGATCGTCTGTCCGTCGAGCGCGTCCTCGGCGTGCTTGGACCAGCGGTCGGTGGTCGAGACGATGATCCGGTTCGTGAATGGTCGCTTACCGGAAGCCGTGAAGAACGAGTCGATGTCCTCCTTACGGAGGGAGTGGTCCGGCTCGTAGAACTTGCACTGGATTGCGGTGAAGTCGCCGCCCTCACGGGCACGGGCGACGAGGTCTATGCCCGTGTCCGCCTTGCCGTCACGGTCCGGCCAGTCTTGCCACATCCACACCTGGTCGTATCGCTGCGCCAGCATAGGGTCGAGTTGGAAGTACCGGACCATGAGCTGCTCGAATTTGGTCCCGCGCTCCCGGTTGGTGGGTTCAGCGCGGAATGCCTCAATCACGTCGTGCAGCGTTGCCATGGTCGGCATCATCCCGCACTCGGGGGCCGGTGCGGCAGAGGGCACGCCCCTTGTCAGTAGTACGGCCTACGGGCCACGTCGAGTCACCCCTTTCCGGGCCCCTAAATCCATTCCGCTGAATAGGGGTCACGCTCACAGTTGTGGCCGAATGGCGCTGGACGTGGCGTACGGGTGACGTTGCCAGTGCGCCTCCACGCTTTGTAGCGACTCTGCTCCTGTTGGAGAGTCAGAACGCCGTGACCGAGAACCCTGCACAAAATCCCGGCCTTCTCGACGGCGTCGGTATCAACGGTTGGACCAGGCTTGGCTGGACGCTCCGCGAGAAGCTCGGCCTTGAGCGCAACGAAGCTTTCGGCGACCTCGGTCCGGTCACCTTCAGAGGACGCATGATAGGCAGGTGAGGAAACTGAAGAAAGCGAGGAATCGGCAGTGTCCGTGCTGGTCAGAGACGGTTTCTCGTTTCCCTCAGCGAAGTTCGGTGACGACACCGTTTCTTCAACGGCACCCACTTCTTCAGCAGGTGAAGAAATCAGATTCAGGCACTGACCAGGAATCTCTTCAATTTCCTCACTCTCTTTGGTGTCCCCACTTACTGGCCCATAAACGCCGCGAGAAACCTTGGTGATGAGATTCTGCGCATGAAGACGGGCGAGATACTGTCCGGCCAGCTTGCCATCGACGGCAAGGTGCTCGGCCAACTCTTTTGGAGTGGTCTGCTCTCGACCCAGCACGAACTCCAAAGCCTGCCGAGTCTTGTCGCCGAGATGGCTGGCCTTCTTGGCCTCCAGCAACTCCTCCTGACGCTGTTCCTGCACGTCTGCCGCTTCGGACAAGGTCAGACCATCGAGCACCCATCTCATGTCCTCACACAGCAGCGCAAACTCGTTTTCGTCAGCGACGTCACGGCCAGTGACCGAGAGAACGCCTTCCTTTTTCTTGCGCTCACGCTTGAGCACTACCGAGAAGTCCACGCCGCCATTCATGCCCTGTGTGCCCGAGACCGCGTCCATGAAGTCCTTCGCCTCCATCTTGCGCGTGTGGTGGACGCCGAGAATCGTGGATCCAGGAGACGAGGAGGCGAGCTTCTTTAGCTCTCGCATGTAGTCGTAGTCATCCTCGTACTGCGTTGCGCCGCTTCTGCGCTCGGGACGCGCGACAGCGAGGGTGTCGAGAATGACCAGCACCTGCTGACCAGGGTGCCTATCGAGAAACGCCTGAATCGTCGGCAGGATCAGACTCTTCTTCTGCTCGGTCACGAGGTGAAGGTCAGCGGGAAACTCTGCACCGTCGAGCAGGTGCCCGATACGGGCCTGCAGACGCCGGTGACTGTCCTCAAGCGCGCAGTACAAGACAGAACGCTTCTTGCACGGAATAGCACCGAGCGCGAGGCCACCAGAGGCGCATGCAAGGGCGAAGTGCAGCACAAGCCAGCTTTTGCCGACCTTGGGAGGGCCGGCCAAGATTCCGGCACCCTCAGGGACGAGCCCCTCTACTGCCCACTCGACAGGTGGGAAGTACTGCGCCTGCAACAAACCGGCGTCGACCATGCCGCTCA
>JAJFUQ010000201.1 GCA_021372355.1 Nocardiaceae bacterium
CGGCACCGGCACGATGCCGGACTGCTTTCTCGACCTGCTGTGGGTGCTGACCGACATCAACGACGACATCGCGCACGCGCGGGATCCGGCGCTGATTGTGGCGAACATAGCCAAGGCGCGGGCGCTGCTGGATGAGTTGGAAGGCGGGTGTTAGACCAACGGGAATTCTATGGACCGCCGCACACGCATCCCGCGCCACCAGCGCGCAGCAGCCTGGACCATGTAGGGTTTACCAGGAGATCCCTTGACGACGATGAGTCAAGCAACTGACGCAGGGGCTGGATTTTTCCGCCGCCAGCGTCAAACGCTAGCGGTTGGCAGGCGCCGCGAAATGGCCGAAAGGCGCGCGGATTCAGTCGGCGTTAGACGTAGCACCGCTTGGCCGTGTCGGACCACGATGTTTGGTGCGTGACGGGCTGGTACGAGGCGTAGAAGGTCGCGCTGCCGACCGGCAGCGTCGTTTCGCCGCTCGGGGTGATGAGCAGCCGGCCGGCGTCGTATAGATACTCTTGGGCGGTATCGCTATCGGTTACGGCGAGCGCCCAGCGCAGCCCGTGGCAATTGTTGGAATTGTGAGCGTAGGTGAATACGCTGCTGAAGTCCGTATTGATGCCGCCGCCAGACGGGTCTCCTGCGTAAGAAAATTCCTGAGAAGAAGCTGGCGTGGTGATTGTCCACGTCGACTCTGGTATGCCGAAATCAATGACATTCACGTTGTCGTGATAGTCGCCAAACACGATTTCATATTGTTCGGTTAATGTCGACTCGTATGAGTAATCGCAAGTGTACGATTCATCGCCAATAGACACGCCGTCGGTTTTGGTTTGCTGGTCAACGCTCGCCACAGTGATAAAGGCGCCTTCGTCATTTTCAAAATACAGATAATTCCAGCCCGGCGGGCTTTCTCCGCAGTCCGCTTCATAATATGTTTTTTTTCTGTTTTGCCCGCTGATTTCGTATGAAACAATGTCCACAAGATCGCCCCTGGACCACAATTTGACGAATGTACCTCCTGCCATCACAAAATATTTGGCCTTGTAATATACAACATCAGGAACGGTGTATTCACAGTTGTCCAGCGAGCTTTTCTTTGTATACGTTGAAACCTGCTCAAGATAGTCTATTTTGTTATCGTCTGCGGGGCAGGCTATTCCGGGCAGTTGCTTGGTTGTCGTTGTGTTAGTGATTATGTCGTAGTAAACGGGCGTGTACGAACTGCAAAGCTCCTCTGGTGGATCATTTACGCCCCAATGCTCCCAGACCTCGTCAAGACCGTGCGTCGATACCGATGCAGTTATGCCATGACCAAATATGTCTGCTTCGACGGACCCGTTGCCGCTGACCGTGATGATCGCCCACCCCATCAAGTCGCTGCTGACACTATAATTCAACCCCCTGAAGGTGATGCCATAGCCGTCAATCAGAAAGGACCGAATATTCAATGCGGCCGTTGACCCGGTTTCTGTGAAATCCAGATCCTTGGCGTTGAACTTCGCTATGGTGGACGCGATCTGTGCTGCATTGTATGACCGAAATTGATTGTAAACGCTGCTCCACCAGCTCGGCAGCGTGACGACTAGCGTGGCCGAGCCGATCAGGCGGTTGAGCGGCGGATCCGCCTCGGTGCGGAACACGCCGAACCGACCGACGAGGTACACGGCAATGCTGATGTTGTTGGTGCCGGGGCTGTGGGTGGCCGTGACACGCAGCGTCCAGGTGCGACCGTTGGCATCGGAATACAGCCACGCGTCCTTGGGAATCGGGTACTGGCCGACGCGCTTCTCGGTCCCGTAGTTCGACATCAGCGCGTAGGGCAGATAGCTCTTAGCTTTCTCGGTGTCGTGGGCGATTTCGTCCTCAGTGCGTTCGCGGGTGTTCGCGCCCACCGGGTTCGCACACTTCCAGGTGCTGCCATCGGTCGGCTGCGGCCACACCTTCGTGAGGCCCTCGCCATGCGTCAGGACGTTGCCGACGACCAGGCCGTGGTACGGCAGGCCGAGCCGCGTCGGCAGCATATACGGCAACAGGTGCGGTCCTGGATCGGGCATCAGGGTGCGTCAGGGTCGTAGTCCAGGAAACGATCGGTATTCGAGTCGAACGTTAGCCGAGACAGGTTTGCGAACTCGATGGTGAATAACCCGTCGGACGATTTCAGTTCGCGCACGGTGGTGTAGTAGGCGCGCGATAGTTCTTGGCGGTCGCCGAGGGTTGCCACTCCGGTGCGCTTCGCGACCTTGTGCTTCGAGGTGATCGACCCGCGTTTCTTCGCCTCGCCGAAGCTGTCGTAGACCTTGCTTCGCTCTTGCAGCGCACGGATGGCTTTGCGAAGGCCCTTGCCCGCGACGGCGTCCGCCAGGATCTTGCGCTGGCGCGCGACCTCCTTATCGACGTAGCCGGCCACGCTACACCGCCTGCTCCTTTGCGCTGCTCAAGGCCAGGCTGAGCTCCTCCGACAGCACGCCGTTCTGCACAACGTCCCTGATCTGCGCGTAGAACTCATACGCATTGGCGGCGCCGCCCACCACGGCCGTGCCGATCGTCAGGCCAGCACCCCAGGACGCGCTGCCGATGCCGCCGGTCGTCGTGGCCAGCCGCACTGCGGTCTTGGCGTGCCCGCTTCCGGTCGCGCTGTCAGCGATGGACAGGCTCAGATTGCCGCCCGACGTGGTGCTGACCAATTTGCGGCCCGTCGTTGTGGACCCCAAGTAGCACGGGAACACGCCAGACGTGCTCGACAGCGTGAGCGCGGTGTACGCGCTAGTCAGCGCAGAGTCGGAGTAAATTTTCCAGTCGGCCATAGTTCACCTCATCCAGAAACTATCACGAGCGGATCCTCGGGGATCGCGACCTCGATGGTCGCAGTCGCGGCGGCATTCTGCGGGTCGGCATACGACTCGTCGATGTCCGGGTACTTGCACCTGAAGCCACTTTCGTAGATCCGCGGCGCGACCTGTGGATTCTCAGGATTGCGACTCCAGCCGCCGCGCAGAGTCGCCGAGCCGTAGGCCGGGTCAAACGGGAGGTTGACGAAATACCCGGACTCGGCCTCCACGGTGCTCCATTTTGGTCGATCGTCCTGCCCACCGATGTACAGGCCCATCGTGATGCGCGTTTCCGGCTTCGTCTCGTCGGGGTCGGCGGCCCCCTCGACCGGCGCGATCTCGGTGTCGCTGGTGAGTCCTGACCCGTTGTGCCGGTACAGCGCCAGGCTAATCGTACTCAGGCACTCGCCTGAGTCGATGTTCCAGGTATCGACGATGCGCCGCACGCGGCCCGTGCATTGCAAATAGGTCGTGTCGATTTCAACGGTGGCCTCCAGGCCGACCGATGGCGCGAACGGCGTCTGAAACGTCACGGTCGTGCCGCGATGGCCGCGCAGAATGTCGCCGCGCGCCTTGGCGATGGCCACGGTCTGCGCGGCCTCGAACTCATCGCGGGCGTCGTCCAGTTCGATCTTTTTGTCGACGCCGTTGCCCATGAGCGTGGCGCCGGTCGCGAAGTCGGTGTACTCCAGATCCGTCTCCCACGTCTCGTCGTCCGTCGGATCCTCGAAACCATACTTCTCGTTGTCCGCGAGGATGCCGATAACCTCCTGGCTTTCCGTCGCGTTGACCGTGATCGTGGCCGTCTCCGTCACCGTCTGCATCCAGCGCCGCGCCGCAGTCCAGGTGGCGCCGGTACACAGATCCGCGGTCACCGTGGGATTGTTCGCCCAGCCGATCGTCATCGCGACGCCCGTGTCGGAATACGTCGGGTAGGTGTCGCTCGGCCACACCTCG
>JAJFUQ010000212.1 GCA_021372355.1 Nocardiaceae bacterium
GCCGACGACCTCGAAGCAGAACTGGACCACCCCACCTGGTGGGAACAAAACGTCGGACCCGACATCGCGGGTCCGACGCTCAACGACATCGCCATGGCCAACGACCCGGCACATCGGGAAGAGCTCAGGTCATTGAGGAGGCTGTACATGCAGCATCGACAAGTTCAAAACCTGAGGGAATGCCTTGAGCCACCACCGTTTTGAACCGATTCACAGGACGGTGAGTTACTGATGGTCTTGGTACCGTGAGAGAGGGGTCCAACGTGAGAACTGCGGCCACGACTGCCAAGGACACCACTGCCAGCGCCGATCTCAATCGCGTGCGCATCGAGTTCGGGCTGCGCGGCGCCGACCTGCAGGTCGCCCTCCGCGTGGTGCTTGTCGCCTTTCTCGGCCTGACCTTGCTGACCAATCCGCCCAAGTCGTTCGCCCATATCACCTGGGCATTGGTCGGTGGCTATGCACTTTTCGCGGCTGCATTCGCTGTGTGGGCGTTGAAGGTCCGCTCACGGACCTCGGGCTGGGTCGACCTGCTGTTATTCGTCGACCTCGGCGTCATGGCGTTGCTGACCCTGATCACCGGTACGAGCGCGAGGGATTGGGGAGAAGACGCGAGTTGGGCCGCCGACATCATCACGAACGCACTCTTCGTTCTGCCGGTTCTCGCGTGTACTCAACTGCGGCCGTGGATCTGTGCATTCGTCGTCGTCCCCACCGTCGGGACGTTCTTCCTGGCGAGCTGGATCACCCAGGACTCGAATTCGGAGCCATGGTCGTCGATCTTGCTGAGCACTCTGGCGCTCGCCGGAGTGGGCCTTGCCGCGGTCGGCTTCTGCGCGATCCAGAGCTCGCGGGTGAAAACCATCAGCGGTCTCGTCTCGAGTCGAACCGCATTGCTTGGCGAGGTGATGGGGATCGAATCGCGGGAGCGGCAGCAACTCTCCGAGCAGCTGCACGATGGCGCCCTGCAACTGGTACTGGCGGCGCGGATGGACGCGAACAATCTCCGCGACGAGCCCGATCCGGACGCGGTGGAGCGAATCTTCAAGGCGCTCACCGAGTGTTCGAAACTGCTTCGAACGACGGTTTCGGAACTTCATCCGGCTGTTCTGCAGGCGCTGGGTCTGTCTCGTGCATTGTCCGAGCTGGCGCGAACAACGCAGGCCCGGGGGATTGCGGTCGAACTCGACACTGCGGGGTGGACGGACGGACCGACGGAGGCCGACGGCTTGTTGTATGGCACCGCGCGAGAACTGCTGAGTAACGTCGTCAAGCATGCGGGCGCCACCACGGCGTATGTGACGATCGACCAAATGGACGGGCTCGCCCGACTGACGGTTGCCGACGACGGCGTCGGAATGTCGGACGCAGATCGCGAAAGAAGCCTCAAGGGCGGCCATATCGGACTGGCGTCCCACGAGCTCCGCCTCGTTGCTGCGGGCGGCAGCCTGTCGATCCATCCGAGATCGCCGTCGGGCACCGAAGTGCGAGTCGAACTCCCGCTCGAAGGCTGATCAGTCGAGCAGCTTGCGACGCATGGCCTCGGCCACGGCGGCACCGCGGTCGGCGACGCCGAGCTTTTCGTACAGACGCTGGACGTGTGTCTTCACCGTCGACGGTGCGAGGAACATGTGCTTGCCCATCGCAGGGATCGACATGCCCTTCGCGATGTATCCGAGGACTTCCTTCTCGCGCTCGCTCAGCGACGGCCCGAAAGGCTCCTGGCGTTTGCGAACCTCGCCGATGAGTCCCATCGCAAGCGCCGGGGGAAGAACGTCTTTGCCCTTCGAGACGTCGATAACGGCGTTGATGATCTCGAGTCGGCTCGATTCCTTCGGAAGGAAGCCGGCGGCACCGTCTTGCAGGGCCTGGTAAACGACCTCGGACTCATCATGCGCCGACAGCAGCAGGACCCGCGTCTTGAGGGCATCGCGCTTCACCGCGGAGGCGACGCCAATGCCATCGATATCGGGCATCTTGTAGTCGACAAGCGCGACGTCGGGTGCGTGCTCGCGGATGAGGTCGAGCGCTTCGCGTCCGTTGTCCGCGGTGCCGACGACCTCGATTTGCGGACTCGTACCGAGCGCCCGAACGACGCCATCACGGAACAAGGGATGGTCGTCTGCCACGATTACCCGCACTTTGCCGGTCATGTGATCAGCTTTGCAGCGGCGGCGATCGGGCGGTCGGGATCGATCGAAATTCCGTGTGCCCGGGCGTGCCCATCGATCTGGTACCAGATCGACTTGCTGATGACGGTGACAAGATCGTCCGCACCGGGAGAGCGGGGCGTGCGCTGTAGCCACGCGTGAACGGTGCCGTGAACAAAGCTGATGAGGCCGAGCACCAAGGGTTCCACCGACGCCTCTTCGGCGTCGGTCAAAGACACTGCGAACGCAGCGGCGCCAATCCGGATCATGGTGGTCACGCCCGCGGTGAGTTCTCCGACAGTCCCGGCGAGGTCGCCGCTACGGCTCATCGCCGCGCGTTCGGCGACGAGGTGCAGCTTCGGGTGTTCGTCGGCCCACTGCACATACGCGCTGACGATGTTGCGAATCGCATCGGAGACCGATCCGTTTGCGGAGATGTAGGGCTGCAGGCGGGCGCCCAAGCCTGCGAGCACGTGTGCCCGCAGCGACCGGTCGAGGTCTGCTTTGTCGGTGAAGTGGCGGTAGATGACGGTGCGGCCGACGCCGGCTTCATGTCCGATCTGCTGCACATGGATGTCGGCCCCGAGCGGCTCGCGCTCGAGAACCGCGACTGCGGCATCGAGGATCTTCGTCCGGCGCTCGGTGTTGTGCGTTTCCCACCGCGTGCGTCTGCCGTCCTCCTCCGTCATGGAGCAGACATTAGACCAGTGATCACGCAGACCGAGCATGCTGCGACAAGATGGCAAGTCGCTCCGGCTCGCCGCGGTAGCGCGACGGACGGCCGCTGATCCCCATCAGCTTCCACACCCGGCGGGACACCGGATTCATCAGCCCGATGTCTCGGGCCAAGGCGCGAGCGTCGGAGAACATCTCCGGCCGTCGGGCTTTGGCCTCGGCGCTGTGCCGGAAGGCCTGTCGCACGACGCGCTGCGGCACCCCAGCATCGGTGGTGATCTCGCGAGTCGGATAGACGATCAGCTCGGACGCGACACGCATGGTGATGGGGAACAACACCGATAGCAGCGTCTTCCGGACCGGATCGAGATGCGGCACACGCTCGTTGAGGTACGTGTGGGCGAACGAGATGTGTCGCGCTTCCTCGGCGATGTGAATCTGCATGATCCGCTCCAGCAACGGATGCTGCTCCTTGCCGGTGCGCAGGATCGACTTCTGAACGTGGTCGATCGGCTCCTCGCCGACGAGCACCATCGTGAAGAACCACTCCGGGAATACCGTCGCGACCAGCGGGATCAACGGCCCGAGCAGGCGGACGCTCTGCCGCATCCCAGGGACGTCCATCCCGCTTCGATTGACGAATTCCTGGAACATCTGGGTGTGGTGGGTTTCCTCGGTCGCCTCGTGCGTGCAGTACCGGAACTCGGGCGAGCCGTTGGGCAGGGCGAAGACGTACTGCATGAGACCCCGGATGAGCAGGTTCTCGAATTGGAGCCCGACCTTCACGACGTTGGCTTGCCGCCACAGCCCGATGGCCACCCGTTGTTCGGGTGACAGCGACCGATACCACGCGCTCGATCCCAGCGGGTCCACGTCGGGAAGCTCCCATCGGGGATCGTCGGGATTGATGGCGAACTTCGGATTGTCCCAATCGATGTCTGCGAAGGCATCGAAGTGGGTGTGCACAGATCCTTCGGACAGGGTGCGCAGGATCTGGTCATAAGACGGTGCAACGGTCATGGTTGCCTCCAAGGCATGACATCGATGTCACGGTTATCGCTACATCGTGTCACGCATAAACTGGAGTGGCAAGGGTCACGCCGGTGTGAACTTCTCCCCGCGGATCGCCGCGATCCGTCGCAGCTGGTCGACCTGCGCTGCACCGCCGGTGGCGACCGGAATCAAGATCAACGTGTCCACGCCGGACTTCTCGAACGCCGCCAGTCGTTCTCGCACGACGTCGACTGGGCCGCAAATGCAGGTGAGGTCGATGAGTTCGGTAGGTAGCGCGGCCGCCGCCTCGTCCTTGCGGCCGGAGAGGTAGAGGTCTTGCACGCGCTCGGCCGCCTCGCCGAATCCGTAGCGCGCGGCGAGTTCGGCGTAGAAGTTGTTGTTCTTCGGACCCATTCCGCCGACGTACAGCGCCATGACCGGCCGCATAGCGTCGCGAGCTGCGTCGATGTCGTCGTCGACCCGGATCGGCACCTGCGGACACACCGCGACGTCTGCGGGGTTCCGTCCAACTCGACGGGCGCCTTCGTGCAAGGGCTCACACAGAGACTCGACATGCTCAGGGGAGAAGAACGTCGGAATCCAGCCGTCCGCGATCTCTCCGGTCAACGCCACGTTCTTGGGACCCAACGTTGCGAGATAGATCGGAATCGGCTGCTGGACCGGCCCGATGGTCAGCTTCAGCGCCTTACCCTTGCCGCCCGGAAGCGGTAGCTGCACACATTCGCCCTGGTAGTTGACTCGCTCCCGGGCCAAAGCCATTCGAACGACCTCGAGGTACTCGCGAGTGCGCTGCAGCGGGCGTGCGTACGGAGTGCCGTACCACCCCTCGGACACCTGCGGCCCGGACAGCCCGAGCCCGAGGATCAATCGCCCATCCGACAGCGTGTCCAGCGTGGCCGCTGCCATGGCGGTCGCGGTGGCCGGCCGCGCCGGGATCTGAATGATCGCCGTACCGAGTCGGATCGTCGTGGTGGCGGCGGCCAGCCAGCCGAGGACGCTCACCGCGTCCGAACCGTAAGCCTCCGCGACCCACAGTGAATCGAATCCCAGGCGTTCCGCTTCGACCGCAACTTCACGCTGGTCGTCCTTGGTGAATCCGAGACCCCAATACGCGACGCTGACACCGAGCTTCATTCGGTCATTCTCGGTCATCGGGCACGCGCGTCGGCTGCGATCTGTTGACCCACCGCCTCGGCAACGGCGGCCAACGCTTTCAGCGGCCGGACCATGACGGTCAGGTCCGCGACGGTGCCATCGGTGCCGTAGCGGACCAGGTCGATGCCTTCGAGTTGCAGATCGCCGACGCGTGCGGTGAATCGCAGCATTTCCTCCGCGCCGTCACGCAGCTCGGCGATGTAGCGAAAGTCCTCGAAGACTTCGAACACGGCATTCAAGACGGTAAGCGTCTGCTCGCGGCCGCGGTACGTGGTGAACACGGCGGGGCTGTGAAACTCGACGTCCGAGGCGAGGACCGCCGCGATCCGGGCCGGGTCACCGCTTTCGACCGCGGAGCGAAAGTTCGTCATGCGGCGCGAGTGACGTGGGCGGCCGATTCGCCGATGGTCG
The DNA here is from genome assembly GCA_021372355.1 of Nocardiaceae bacterium. Classification (GTDB taxonomy): domain Bacteria; phylum Actinomycetota; class Actinomycetes; order Mycobacteriales; family Mycobacteriaceae; genus Smaragdicoccus. The sequence goes on from JAJFUQ010000212.1 coordinate 5,406, forward strand.
GACGTTCGCCGATCATCGTCTCCATCAGATCCTGCATCTCGCGCCAGCCGCGCTCGGCCGCTCGATCCTGGCCGCCGGGAAGCGCGAGCGCTGCCGTCGACCGCACGACGTTGATCGGGAAGCGGATGATCGGGTACCACGGCGGAACGTAGGCGGGCAGGCCGAGCGTCCGCATGGCCTTGGGGCCGAGCAGCATCTGTGTGACCGAGAGGTGCTGGTTCTTGGCGATGCGCCGACGCAGCCACTGGAAATGCTTGTAGTTCCACTTCAGCGGGTCTTCGGCCATGGGCTTGGACAGCATCTGTGTGGTCTCGTCGGGGTTCGACAGCGCGGCCAGGGTATTGGCGAGGAGAGCGACCGCTTCACGCATGTTGTGCGGAAGCCACTCTTCGTCGACGCCGATGAGCCAACCCACGTAGCGCGTCATGTGCGCGACGGCCTCGCTGTCGCTGGGGGAGGCGAAGATGCCCATCGCGAGCCCGCCGAGTCCTGGAGCGATGAGCGCGCCGAGCAGTGTTGCGAGCATGTCGGTCTGGTTGACCGGGATCCCCCAGTCCTCGGTACGCCAGTCCGGCATCTCTTGGACGTACCGGCGAACCATGGCGTGGATCAGGCGGACGCGAAGCGTCGACTTGAAGCCGATGCCCTGCGGGTGGAGTCCGTCGTCGTGCATGAGGTCCATCGCCCACTGCATCGTCTCGGCGAACCGCCGGTTCGAACCCTTTTTCAGCGCGCCAGTGCGGAGCAGTGTCTTGTTGAAGCCGGAGAACATGTATCCACCGAGCAGCGACACGTCGCGCGCGACGTACAGGCCGTCGGCGCCTCCGGATCGAAACGCGCGTTGCGCCTTACGGATCTTGCGCCAGTCGACCCAGTCTGGGGTGTTCTCGACCTGCTCGAACAGTTCGCGCAGCGGTTCTGGCGCGTTCGGCACGCTGTCGATTCCCTGCTCGAGGGCCTGTTCGAACATGCGGCGACCCTGGCCCATTCCGACCGAATGCATCCACGCGACGACCTGGTCCATCGGCTCGTCACCCACCAGCAGGGATTCGCCGAGGCGCTGCCATTGCTCGTCGGTGAGACGTTCGGCGCCGACGAGGTTGGCGAAGAATTGCACGAGCCCCGGAATCGGAACCGGATGGCTGGGATGACGAGTCGGAACGGCTGCGTTCATGCGCTGCTCTCCTTTGAGCGGACGTATTGGATAACGCCTGTGTTCCAAAGGTAGGTCCGGAGTAAACTGCCGTCAATGGGGCGCGCGGAAGTTGTTCGGGATTACGGCGGTGTCAGTGCCGACGACCGTCGCGCCGAGCGGCGCCGCAAACTGCTCGACGCGGGCCGTCGGCTCTGGGGCGAATCCGGCATCGCTGAGGTCACGGTGCGCGGCGTATGCACTGCCTCCGGTCTTACGCCGCGCTACTTCTACGAGCAGTTCGACAATCGGGAAGCGCTGCTCGTTGCCATCTCGGACGAGGTCTTCAGCGAACTCGTCGCGGTGCTTCTCACCGTCGGACTCGGCGAGCAGGGCCGTCTCGAGCAGCGACTTCGGGCGTCCTTCAAGGCATTTCTCGATCTCGTCGAAGGCGACCCACACGTCCACCGCATCGTCGACAGCGACGTCACCGGAGTTCCGGGGCTCGTCGAGCGCCGGCGGCGATTCCTCGACACCATCACCGAGCTCGTGCTGGAGCACGGGCCCGGCCTGATCGACTCGTTGCCGTCTGATCCGGCTCTGGTCCGTCGTGGCGCGGTCTTCATTGTCGGTGGCGTCAATCAGGTCATCGAATCGTGGCTGCACGATCCGGACGGTGCGACGACAGCGGAGGTCGCCGAATCCTGCGCAGCAATGTGCCTCGCCGTGGTGCGGACCGACCTCAGAGACGAGTCCGGACCGGCCCGTCCGTCTCGCGCATGAATCGCGCCGGTGTCGTACCGGTCCACCGCTTGAAGGCATTGATGAAACTCGACGCCTCGGCGTAGCCGAGTCGAACGGCCACATCATCAACGGACAATGCGCCAGTGACGAGGAGTTCCTCGGCCAGCGTCCGGTGCACCTCGTCAGTCAGCTGCCGAAAGCTGGTGTTCTCCTCTTCGAGACGGCGGCGAAGCGTGCGTTCGCTCATGGTCAGCGCTCGAGCGACCCGGCCGATCGTGTGCTGACTGCCGTCGATCTTGACCAGCTGTTCCCGGACCAACCGTGCGACCCCGGAGCGACTTCGGCGACGCATCACCAATTCCTCGCACTGCGCTTCGCACATCGCGACGGTCATCGGGCTGGCCTGCGGAAGCGGTAGGGCCAGGAGATCGGCGGAGAAAGTCGCCGAGGTCTGGGCCGCACCGTATTGCGGGGTGACGGCGAAAAGTTCGACCTCTGGCATCGATTCGCGCGCGGGAAAACCGAACGACAGCGTTTCGAGCGGGAGTTGCGTGCCGACGATGTCGGACATGACCATCGCCATCGAGGTCAGGTCTCGAACGGTGAGAAACTCGGCGACGGGTCCGGAGATATCCGGCAAAGCGAGCTTCAGGCTTGCGGTGCGGCCCGAGATCTCGATCGTTGGCAGGCAGAACGCGAACGACAATTCGAAATAGCGCGCGGCGACGCGAACCGCATCACCGAGAGTCGGGCTCGTGAGGCACGCGAAGCCGAAGATTCCCAGCATGCTCGCGTGGTACTTCGCGCCGATCGAGAGTCCAAGCCCGGGTGGATAGTCGAGGAGTCGGAGCAGGTTTCCGACGACGACGAGTTCCTGCCGCGCGCCGACCATTCGTTCGCCATTGGCGAGGTCCGGTTCGGTGAGGCCGGAGCCGTCGAGAAGATCATCGGGGCTCAGCCCGTGCTCGACTCCGCAGTCGACCAGAAGGCCGACGCTCGCGGGATTCCGTGGGAAATCCCAGTGCGGAACCTCGGCGGCGGCGAACACAGGCACGTCGACATCTTATGGCCGAAATTCTCAATTTGGTGGCCGGGATGCTCTCTGGTGTCTTAAGAGAAAAGGAGGAGAGTTGGAGTGTTCCCGTCTGAGTAAGAGGTGTGCCCGCAATGACTGCGACCTTGGAAACCTTCGAGTCGACCAATCCCGCAACCGGTGAAGTAGTCGGTTCGTTCCCCATTCAATCGGCCCAGGAGGTCAAGACCACTGTCGAGATCGCGCGCGGCGCGGCCGACTGGTGGGGTGGCCTTTCCTATAAGGAGCGTGGCAAGCACCTCAAGCGTTGGGCCGCGCGCATCACTGCGCAGGCCGACGAGCTTGCTGAGCTCATTCATAAGGAGAACGGCAAGCCCGTCGAGGACGCGCACCTCGAACTCGCCCTCGCGCTCGAGCACATCGGCTGGGGCGCGAACAACGCGGAGAAGAAGCTGAAGTCCGAGTCGGTCTTCCCGGGCCCGCTGATGGCCAACTTCGAGGCTCGCATCGAGTACCGCCCGCTCGGCGTCGTCGGTGTCATCGGCCCCTGGAACTACCCGGTGTACACCCCGATGGGATCGGTCGGCTACGCGCTCGCCGCCGGCAACACGGTGGTGTTCAAGCCGAGCGAGTACACGACCGCGGTGGGCGTGTTCCTCGCTGATGCGTTCCATGCGGCTAACCCGGATGCACCTCGCGGTGTGCTCGAGGTCGTCACCGGAAAGGGGGCGACGGGTGCGGCGCTGTGCCACGCGGCCGTCGACAAGATCGCTTTCACCGGCTCGACCGCGACCGGCAAGAAGATCATGGCCGCATGCGCGGAGAAGCCGATCCCGGTGGTTCTCGAACTCGGTGGCAAGGATGCCCTCATCGTCGCCGATGACGCTGACGTCAAGGCTGCGGCGGACGCCGCCGTCTTCGGCGGATTCGCCAACGCCGGCCAGACGTGTGTCGGTGTCGAGCGCGTATACGTCGTCGAGTCGGTTCGCGACGAGTTCCTGGCCGCGGTCAAGGAAGAGCTGTCGCACGTCAAGGCGGGCGTGAGCTACGGCCCGATGACGATGCCTTCCCAGAAGGACGTTGTACGTCGGCACGTCGAGGACGCGCTGAAGTCCGGCGGTCAGGCGTTCGCCGGTGGCCTGGATTCGATCGGGGATCGGGTCATCGAGCCCGTCATCATCCTCGACGCCGACGAGAACTGCAGCGCGGTGCAGGAAGAGACCTTCGGCCCGACGCTGACGATCAAAACGGTCAAGGACAACGACGAGGCGATTCGCCTCGCGAACGGCACCGAATTCGGCCTTGGCTCGACGGTGTTCTCCAAGAAGAACGGCATGAAGATCGCGCGCCAGCTGCGTGCGGGCCAGACCTCGATCAACGCTCCGCTCGGCTTCGCCGCGATTCCGGCGCTTCCGTTCGGTGGTCTCGGTCAGTCTGGTTTCGGCCGTATCCACGGCGAGGCCGGTCTCAAGGAATTCGCTCGCCCGCATTCGATCGCGCGTCAGCGTTTCGCGATCCCCGGCTTCGCGCTCCTGACGTTCCGTCGCACCAAGTTTGCATTCGATCTCTCGAAGAAGATCGTGCACTCGATGCACCAGGGATGAGCGACGTCTGTTTCCATCGCGCGGGTTCGGGAACGCCCGTCGTGATGGTGCACGGTCTCGGCAGTCGATGGCAGCTCTTCGAGCCGATCATCGACGCCGTGGCCGCGCGCCACGAGGTGATCGCCGTCGACCTGCCGGGATTCGGTGCCACGCCTCCCGACCCCGTGATCGCGCCGGGACCCCGCGGCTACGCCTCGTGGCTGACGGGCTGGCTCGCCGACCAGGGGATATCCAAACCGCACGTCGTCGGAAGCTCGATGGGCGGCGGGATCGCGCTGGAGATGGGGCGCAGGGGAGCAGCCTCCCGCGTGACCGCCTTCTCTCCGATCGGCTTCTATGGCCTGCCCGGCCGTCTATGGGTGCAGCGATTCCTCACGGCTGCGCGCGGAATCGGCACGGTTGCGGCATCGCCGGTACGGACTGCGCTGGGGACCCCGCCCGGGAGGGCCGCCCTGCTCGGCGCTTTCTACGGGCACCCCACACGGGTCGCGGGTGACTATGCGCGCGACGACATGGCCCGCCTTGTGCACGCTGAATCTTTCCCGCAGGCGCGAGACAGCTTCACCGAGTTCGTATTTCGCCCCGGCGACGACCTCGGTCACCTGCGCCAGATCCCGACCACGATCGCCTGGGGTACTCGCGACGCGATTCTGATTCACCGCACGCAAAGTGCGAAGGCCCGAGAGATCATGCCGTTCGCGCGGCACATCGATCTGCCGGGCTGTGGACATCTGCCGTTCTACGACAACCCGAAGTTGTGCGCTGACATCGTTCTCGACAACTGATCAGGCGGCCCGAGAAGCGGGCGCCGCGAGTTGCTCGGTGGTCTCGCTGAGAGCGGCCAGCCGCGCGTAGCGGGACTCTTCACGTTGGTACGAGGCGCGGAACAGCAAGGCTGCACCCTCGACGAGCAGCACGGTGAGCGACAACGAGACCAGCGCGGCAAAGATCGTCATGTCAGGCGTCCATCTCATTTCGGTTCGGATCTTGATCACCAGCTAATCAGTGGCGAACCAGCCTTGCCACCTAGGAATACCCAGGCGAGAGCAGCTTCACACGTCGAGATCGTGTTGTTCACCGGATCGCTGGCCACCGTTCACGAATCGATACGAAAACGGGACCAGAGCTACTCCAAGCCGCTCAGATCGCCTGGCACATCGACCGAATACTGCTGCAGCACGGTGAGCGGAATCAGCTCGAGGACGTTCTCGTGGGTGGCGGCGAGAACCACCGGCGCGGCGGCACCGTCCTGGTGGGCGCGCAACCAGTTCCGCGCGGTGACGCACCAGCGATCGCCGGGCACGAGTCCGGGGAATCGGTAGACCGGCATCGGTGTGCTGAGGTCATTGCCGATACTGCGCTGATGCTCGAGGAACTCCGCGGTCACCACCGCGCAGATGGTGTGGCTCCCAACGTCTTCCGGGCCGGTACTGCAGCACCCGTCCCGGTAGAACCCGGTCATCGGGTCGGTTCCGCAGGATTCGAGATCCTCGCCGAGAACATTGCGATCAGCCACGACCTTCAGTATTCCGCGCAGCGCTCGCAGGGGCCGGGAATTAATGCGCTTGCAACGAGTTGGATTCGATCTTGGTCGCTATTGGCTAACGACTGACGAACACGCCATATCGATCCGTTTGCTCGATTTGACGCGGGGCTACTTTGCGTGGAACGGGGTTTCGACGAGTTGGGGGATACGCCGTGAAGAAGTCCATGATCGCGTTGGTGTTCGCCGGATCGGTCATCGTGGCCGGTTGCGCCATCGACACACCATTGGTCGTCGACCACACCACCCAGACCACGACGCCGACCGCCGAAGAAGAGTCGCCCACGACGACCAAGACCACGGTCCGGACGTCGCCGAAGGCTAAACCCGCTTCCGGCACCGGCGACAGCTACCTCTACGACCCCGCCCTCGACGAGGGCACCGACGTCTCTGCCGACACCGGACCGACGGTGGAACCGGGGGCCGACTCCGGTCTCGGAGAGGCCGCAGAATCGACTGACGAAGCCTCGATCGCGCCGACCGACGAAGCCGATGCCGCGGCGGCCGATGACAGTGCCACCACTACCGACACCATCACGACCACGACGAGTGGGACGAGCACGTCGACGACCACCACGAAGACAAGTGGATCGACGACCACCACGGCGACCCCGGTCTCGGGCGACAGCGGCTAGAAACGCTCGCGGTGGATCGCCTCGTCCAGAGGACGCCGTGAGCGCCATCCGAACCGCTCGAGGTCCGGAACTTCCTGGAGGCGGGTGACGGGTCCGATGCACAGCCAGGCGATCGGACGAACGCCCTCGGGCAGTCCGGCGAGGTTCGCGAGGAAGGGTTCGTCGTAGAACGACACCCACCCCACGCCGATGCCCTCGGCGGTTGCGGCGAGCCATAGGTTCTGGATCGCGAGCACGGTCGAGAAAAGTCCGGCGTCGGTGATCGTGTGCCGGCCGAGAACATGCTGACCGCCGCGTGACTGGTTGTGGGTCACGACGATTCCGGTCCGGCTCTCCCGGATTCCCTCGATCTTGATCGGTGAGAACGTCGCCGCGCGCTCGGGCGGCAACGACTGCGCGAAATCGTCGCGCTTGCCGGCCACATGGGCCGCGAACGCATCCAGCGTCTCGGGGCTCTGAATGACGACGAAGTCCCATGGCTGCGAGTTGCCAACACTCGGTGCGCGATGGGCAGCGGACAGAATCCGGACCAGGACGTCGTCGTCGAGGAGTTCACCGCTGAATTCGGCGCGAACGTCGCGTCGCCGCTCGATCGCTTCGTAGACAGTGAGATCTTGGGTCACCCGCCGACACTATCCCCAGGGCACTAGGTTGGAATCATGCGGATCGCAGTACTTGGCACGGGCATGGTCGGGCGTTCCATCGCCGGCCGGCTCGATGAACTCGGCCACGACGTCAGCGTCGGAACACGTGACCCCGAGGCAACTCGGGTACGCGAGGACGCAGGCTGGTTCTCCGACCGCCCCCGCATCGTGCTCGCCACGTTCGCGGACGCGGCGGCCGGTGCCGAGGTCGTCTTCAATGCCTCCAACGGTGCAGTCAGTCTCGACGTCCTCGGCCAGGCGGGTGCCGACAACCTCGCCGGCAAGGTCGTCGTCGATATCGCGAACCCGCTCGACTTCTCTCAGGGCTTCCCGCCGACCCTGTTCGTCAAGGACACCGACTCGCTCGGCGAGCAGATCCAGCGTGCATTCCCGGACGCGCGCGTGGTCAAGACGCTGAACACGATGAACGCATCGCTCATGGTCGCCCCCGGTGTCCTGCCGGAGTCGACGAGCGTCTTCGTGTCGGGAAACGACGCCGATGCGAAGGCAACAGTCACCGGATTGCTCCAGCAGTTCGGGCACGAGGACGTCATCGACCTCGGCGACATCACGACCGCGCGCGGAACCGAGATGCTGCTTCCCGTGTGGCTGCGCCTGATGGGCGTGCTCGGCACGGCCACCTTCAACTTCAAGATCGTGCGCTGATGAACGACGACCCGGCACGCTTCGTCGGCGACGTCCCCGGTTCCTACGATCGAGGGCTCGGGCCGGTGATGTTCGAGTGGTACGCCCAGGAGGTCGCGCGTCGGGTGGCGAAGACCAAGCCCCGAACCGTGCTCGAAACCGCGGCGGGAACGGGCATCGTCAGTCGAGCGCTGCGTGACGCGATCCCGCACGATTCGACGCTGACGATCACCGATCTGAATGCGCCGATGCTCGAGATCGCGCGCGCCAAATTCGCGCCCGGTGAGTCGGTCTCGATCGAAGTGGCGGATGCTCAGCACCTGGCCTATCGGGACAAGTCGTTCGAGTCGATGGTCTGCCAGTTCGGAGTGATGTTCTTCCCGGATCAACTCGCCTCGTTCCAGCAAGCACGGAGGGTTCTCCTGCCGGGCGGGGAGTACCACCTCTCGGTGTGGGACTCGCATGCGCACAATGGATTTGCGCGGATCGCACACGAGGGTGTGCGGCAGCTCTTTCCGGACGACCCGCCGCCGTACTTCCACACGCCCTTCAAGGACTCGGCCATCGCGCCCATGACGGATCTCTTCGAACGTGCCGGGTTCGACGAGATCGACGTGGATGTCGTCCCGCATCAGTCGCGGGTCGAGCGTTGGGAGTCGTTCGTCGACGGTCTCGTCTTTGGCAGTCCGCTGAAGAGTCAGATCGACGCGCGCGGCACCCACACCGCCGAGGAAGTTCACGGCTTGATTGTCGAGGGTCTGATCGCGGAGTACGGCCCAGCTCCGTCCACGTTGCCGATGCAGGCGATCCTGTATCGCGCGATCGCGAGCTGACCGCATCGGCGGTTGTCCGAATCCACCTACGGCGCAGGCGCGTTCTGGAACTATTCGGCTATGACCGAGATCTGGCTCGCGTGGGCGATCGCGGGTGCCGAGGCGGTGATGCTCTTCCTCGGTGGCGGTCTGCTCCTTATTCAGCGACGCCGGATCAACAACTTGCGCAACGCGCTCGATGGAACGCGAATCCGGCAGAGGGGGCTGGTCGCCACTGGTCGAGGCGCTGTGCGGAAAGTTCTCTCGACGGCGAACCTCGTGTTGGAAAAGGGCATCACAGAGGCGCTGCGCAACTCGATCGAGGATCTCGCGGGCTGGGCGCAAGTCGAGCAACCGAACCTCGCGAGGCTCGCGTCGCGCGACGGCACGATCACGATCTTCTTCTCCGATATCGAAGGGTCGACGGCGCTCAACGAGCGCCTCGGGGACAAGCAGTTCATGAAAGTCCTCGAGCGCCACAACAAGCTCATCTCGGATTGCGTGAAGAAGAACAAAGGGCACGTCATCAAGACGCAGGGCGACGGATTCATGGTCGCGTTCGCCTGGCCCGAGCAGGCCGTGCGCTGTGCCGTCGACATTCAGCGCGGACTCGCGAGCGTCAGCCAGACCTTCCGGCATCCGATCGCCGTCCGAATCGGTATTCACGTCGGTCCGGCGGTGCGCAAGGGCGACGACCTGTTCGGGGTCAATGTGGCGACGGCGGCCCGCGTCGCCGCGCAGGCCAGCGGGGGAGAGATCGTTGTGAGTGAGCCCGTGCGCGATGCGATCAGCAGGTTCCCCGACCTGCCGATCGGCGAGGGGCGGGCCGTCGAACTGAAGGGTTTACAGGGCCAGCGGAAGATCTTCCCGGTGCTCTGGCAGCGGTAGCCGAGCGTCTACGCTCCGGCGAAACCGCCGACGAACTGGCCCGTCACGAACGTGACGATCATGGCTATCGCTCCGCCGAGCACGACCCGAGTCGTCGCCCGAACAGCATTTGCGCCGCCGAGCTTGGCGGAGAGGGTTCCGGTGATGGCGAGAGCCACGACAACCGCGCCAAAGGTGACCGGAACGCGCAACGAAACCGGCGGCAGCAAGATCGCGACGATGGGGAGCAACGCACCGACTGTGAAGGCGAAGAACGAGGCGATCGCAGCCTGCCAAGGATTGGTGAGATCGTCGGGGTCGATTCGGAGCTCGGCTTCCGCGTGGGCCTGGAAAGCGTCGTGCTCAGTGAGCTCGCGCGCGACCGTCCAGGCGGTCTCGGCTTTGAGACCCTTCCCTTCGTAGATGCGGGCGAGTTCTTCGAGTTCGGCGTCGGGATCTTCGGCGAGCTCGCGTCGTTCCTTGGCGAGCAGTGCCTTCTCGGTGTCGCGCTGGGTGCTGACGGAGATGTATTCACCGGCTGCCATGCTGATTGCGCCGGCGAGAAGCCCGGCGATGCTTGCCGTGAGAATCGGACCGGTGGCGGTGGTTGCACCAGCAACACCGACGACGAGGCCGGCGATGGAGACGATTCCGTCGTTCGCGCCGAGGACGGCGGCCCGCAACCCGTTGAGCTTCGAATTGCTGACGCCGGCGTGAGCTTCACCTTCATGCACGATTCGAAACTACCGTTTCAGCGCGAGGACCTGCAGGGCGACCTCGAGGGCCGCCTCGTGATCTTCCTCGTTGTTGCCCGGCTGCATGGCAGAGGTGCTCAGGCCGAAGACCGCGGTACGAACGGCGGCTCGGGTGAAGGCGTCGGCGTCCGGCGGCGTGATCACCGAGACGAACTCGAAGATCCAGTACTTGTTCGGGCGGCCGTGCTCGGCGTTGTCGCGCTCGACCATCCCGCGGATGACCGGCTGGTTCTCGAACATCAGACGCTGGGTCTTGTGATTGCCGGTCAGCAGGGCGCTCAGCCGGCGCAGCATCTCCTGCTGGAGTTCGGCGCTGAAGGGCTGTTCGCGGCCCCATTCGACGAGCGACATCGTCTGCTCTCGCCAGTCGTTGACGAGGGTCAGCAAGATCGCGTCTTTGGACTTGAAGTGGTAGTACAGAGCGGCTTTCGTGACGTCGAGCTTCTCGGCGATCTCTCGCAACGAGGTGCCGTCGTAGCCGTGTTCGGTGAACAGTTCCAGCGCAACGCGCAGGATGCGATCCCGCATCGGGCTTGCCGCTGTGGTCACCGTCACTCCTTGTTTTGGGGAATAGCCTCCGGGGGTCCGGGGTTAGACTAGCGCAGAAGCACTTACCGGTCGGCAAGTAAGCAGGTGGATAGATGACGACGGCTGTTGTAACAGAACCCGAATACGAACACAGGTCTCCACGAGAGATCATCACCGTGATGAGCGGCTTGGTCATCACGATGCTGTTGGCCATGCTGGACAACACCATCGTCGGGCCCGCACTTCCCACCATCGTGGGCGAACTCGGCGGTTTGCAGCACCTTTCCTGGGTGCTCACCGCCTACACGCTGACGATGGCCATTTCGACGCTGGTCTGGGGAAAGCTGGGCGACCTCTATGGTCGTAAGCCCGTCTTCATGACCTCGATCGTCGTCTTCCTCGTCGGCTCGGCGTTGACCGGTATGGCGCAGTCGATGTTCGAACTGACGCTGTTCCGTGCCCTCCAGGGCCTCGGTGCGGGTGGTCTCGTCGTCGGCGTCATGTCGATCGTCGGTGTCCTCGTCCCGCCGGCCGAGCGCGGTAAGTACCAGGGCCTCTTCATGGCGGTCATGCCGCTGGCGATGCTCGGCGGCCCGCTCGTCGGTGGCTGGATCACCGACAACGCGTCGTGGCGCTGGGCCTTCTACGTCAACCTGCCGCTGGGCGCGATTGCGCTGGCCACGGTGTGGTTCACGCTGAACATCAAGCACCACCACTACGGCAAGGTCATCATCGACTGGACTGGTGCCGCGCTGCTGACCGTGTGGGTGACCGCTCTCGTGCTCGCCACTAGCTGGGGTGGCTCGCAGTACGCGTGGACCTCGTGGCAGATCCTGACCCTGGGTGCCGTCGCACTTGTCGGTCTCGGTGTGTTCATCGCTTACGAGCGCAAGGTCGACGAGCCGATCCTTCCGCTGCACCTGTTCAAGAACCGCAACTTCGCGCTGGCCGGTGGCCTCACGTTCGTCGTCGGTCTCGCCATGATGGGCGGCGCGGGTTACCTGCCGCAGTACCAGCAGTTGGTGCAGCACCAGACGGCGACGCAGAGCGGTCTGCTGCTCCTGCCCATGATGCTGCCGATGATGGTGACCAGCATGCTCAGCGGTCAGATCACCAGCCGCCTGGGCCACGTGAAGATCCTGCCGATCATCGGTGGTCTCGCCCTCACCGCCGGAATGCTGTTGCTCGCCAACATCGACGTCCACACCAGCAAGACCACGGTTGCACTGTTCATGGCCGTCATGGGTGTCGGCACTGGCTTCATGATGCAGCCGTCGATGCTCATCGCGCAGAACAGCATCACGCTGCGTGACATGGGCTCGGGAATGGGTGCGAACACCTTCCTGCGGACGATGGGAATGACGGTCGGTGTCGCAGCCCTGGGCACGATGTACTCGAGCCGACTGACGACCTCACTGGCCGAGGCCAACCCCCAGGCTGCGGCCAAGCTCCACGGCGGTGCACAGATGGCGCCGGCAATGGTCGAGAAGATGCCGCAAGCGGTGCAGGACGCCATCGCGGCCGCCGTCACCCACGGTATCCAGGGCGTCTTCTGGGTCGCTGCCGGATTCGCGTTCGTCGGCTTCATCATCGCCCTGTTCGTTCACGAGGTTCACCTCCGCGGTCGCACCGGTGAGGCTCCTTCGGGACCGAAGCACGCCATGCCGAAGCAGTCGAAGCACGCCGCCAAGCAACAGGTCGCGGTCTCGGTCTAGAACCGACAGACTGGCAGTCGTGGCCGCAATATCTTCCGTCGCCCCGGCTCTCACGACCGAGCAGGCGCTCGCCCTGCGCGTGCGCAATCTCCTCCTCGCCCCTGATTCGCTTACCTGCGAATCAGGGGCGCAGGTCGTTTCCTGGTTCGGTGCGATGCAGGCGCAGGAGATCGGCAGCGGACTGTGGTCGCTCGGCGCTCGGCTGCCGGGTCGCTCGATCGACGAGATCCGGCAGGAACAAGAAGACCGTTCGATCGTCCGCACGTGGCCTATGCGCGGGACCGTCCATTGGGTTCCTTCAGCCGACGCGAAATGGATGCTCGACCTGACCGGCGTGAAGGTTCTCGCGGGCGCCGAGTATCGGCGCAAGTATCACGGTCTCGAGGAAGCGACCGTGAATCAGGCAGTCGACGTTCTCGGAAACGCGTTGAGAGAACGCACGCGGTTGACGCGCGCGGAATGTCTCGAGTCCATCGAGAAGGCCGGCATCTCGACGGGCGGGCAGATGGGTTACCACTTCCTCTGGTACGCGAGCCAGGTCGGCGTCACCGCGATCGCACCGAATGTGGGAACTGAGCAGACGTTCGTTCTGCTCGACGAATGGGCGCCGTCGCCGAACCAGCCCGATGATCCAGCGGCAACGCTTGCCCTTCGCTACTTCCAAAGCCACGGACCCACCACGCGGAAAGACTTCGCGGGCTGGACCGGACTGAACCTGACCGAGGCGAAGGAAGCGATCGCGAGCGCAAACCTGACCGCGGTAACGGTCGACGGCGTCGAGATGTTTTGCACCGCAGAGTCGCTGGAGTCCGTCCCGGAATATCCGGTCGATGAGATGCGGGTGCTACCGGGCTTCGATGAATTCCTGCTCGGATTCAAAGACCGATCGATGATGCTCGATGACGTCCACAAGCACGCGATCATCCCGGGCGGCAACGGCGTCTTCCAACCGACGATCGTGCGCGCCGGCCGCGTGGTCGGAACCTGGAAGCGCAAGTCGGCGCTGAAGACGAAGACCGTACTGACCGTGACGCCGCTGGTTCGGCTGAACAAGCGCGAACGAGCGGCGATCACGAAGGCATTCGAACCGTACTCGACGTATCTCGGTCAGCCGGTCGAGCTCAGCTGGCCGGACTAGGCGCCCTGGAACGGCCGAACCTCGACCTTTCCTCTGCACGCCTTCGACCCTTCCGCCGCGAGGCCGAGCGCCTCGTCGAGGTCCTTGGCGTTGACGACCCAGAAGCCGCCGATGAATTCCTTTGATTCGGCGTACGGGCCGTCGATCGTCAGCACGTCTCCGCCGGTGGCGTCGACAACTTTCGCGGCGCTGGGCAGTTCGAGCCCGCCGGCGAAGACCCAGTACCCGCCCGCCTGCAGCTTCTTGTTGAACCGGTCGACCGACGCGAACATCTCGTTCATCTCGGCTTCGGTCACGTCCGGCAGGGTGCCGTCGTGCCACACGGAAAGTAGGTACTCAGCCATAACTAACTCCTTCGATCAGGTTCTCGGTGGAAGCCGCCATGAGACTGACTTCACTGGGACTACGAACGGCACCGACACGACGCGACACATCATGGAAAAAATTCTGCGGGAAAATTCGTACTTGAGGGCAACGCTACCGCCGGTGACTGCTGGAATCGACACCGAAGGGGGAGGTCCGTGAATCAGCTTCTACTGATCTTTCTGTTGTTGCTGGGCGCCCTCATCACCGTGCCGCTTGCCCGGAAAATCGGTGTGCCATCACCGATTCTGATGACGTTCCTCGGTGTGGTGCTGGCTCTCGTCCCGTCGGTGCCGCAGGTTTCGATCAATCCCGACATGATCTTGCCGCTCGTGTTGCCGCCACTGTTGTACGCGGCCGCCCAGCGGACGACCTGGCGTCAGTTCGCCGAGAACTGGCAACCGATCACGCTGCTCGCCGTCGCGATGGTCCTCATGACGACCGCGGCCGTGGCGTTCGCGGCGTTTCTCGTCATCCCCGGCATGACGGTGGCCGCGGCCGTGACGCTCGGCGCGCTGGTCGCACCGCCCGACCCGGTGGCTGTGACGGCATTGGCCGGGCGACTGAACCTTCCTCGACGTCTCGTCTCGATCCTCGAAGGCGAAGGCCTGCTGAACGACGTGACGGCGATCGTCATCTACGAACTCGCGATCGTGGCGGCGGTCAGCGGTCACTTCTCCTGGGGCGACGCCGGAATCGATCTGATCCTGTCCGCACTGATCGCGGTGGCCGTCGGAGCGGGCGCCGGGTGGCTCGGGGTCAAGCTCATGCGGATGCTCGGAGATGCCTCACTGCGCGTGGGACTGTCGCTACTGCTGCCGTTCGCGGTGTTCAAGATCGCCGACGACCTGCACGGTTCGGGCGTCCTGGCGGTCGTCGTGACGGCGATCTTCCTCAGCGAGGCGTGGAAAGACGCCGATGACATCGAGGGGCGCCTCACCAACAAGGCCTTCTGGCGGATCATGGAAACCCTCATCACGGGTATCGCGTTCGGACTCATCGGCCTCGAGTTGCCGACGGTGTTCACGAACGCTCAGGGGCATCTGGGCTACCTCGCGCTGTGGTCGATCATCATCGTCGGGGTCGTGATCGGCGTGCGCCTGTTCTGGCTGGTGCCGGCGACGTCGCTGGTCCGGCGTACCCGGCGCCGGTTCAATCCAGATGCCGAAATCCCGGCCAGCTGGCGGGAGACCGTCGTCATGTGGTGGGCCGGAATGCGCGGAGTCGCCTCAGCTGCGCTGGCTCTCGCCATCCCGTTCACCGTCGACAGCGGCGAGGGATTCCCGGCCCGCGACATCATCATCGTCATCGCTTTCGCGGTCATCATGGTGACCCTGGTGTTCCAGGGCACGACGTTGCCGATCGTGGTGAAGCTGCTCAATGTCGCCGCGGACCAGGACAAGCAGAGTCGTCAGGAACGGCACCTCGCCGAACGCGCGTACTTCGCCGCGCTCGACCGCATCAATCTCCTCGCCGCCGAGGGGGAGATACCGGCCGAACTCGTCGAACCGCTCAGCCGACGGGCGTATTACATGTCGTCGCGTCTACATCCGCATTTTGCGGACGAGGCACAGCGCGAGAGCCACCAGGCCGCGGTGGTGAAGATGGGGCAGTTCCGAATCGGGCAGCGCGAGATGATGTCAGCCGCCCGGGAAGCCGTGCTGTCCGAACGCAACAAGCTCGGCATCGATCCCGAGGTCGTCGACCACGTGGTCCACCTGCTCGATATCCGGAGCCCGCGCTAGCCGGGCGCGTTAGACAGCGACCACCTGCACCGGCACCGCCGACAACGCCGCGTTGCCCGAAAGATCCACGCGCGCCGGGTCGGTGAGATCGTTGATCGAGACGCCGGGGAGCTTGGCGGCGCGGGAGAGTCGTACGCCCTCGGCCTGGTGGCCGTACCCGTGGGGAAGGGACACGACGCCGGGCATCATGTCGTCGGTTGCGCTGACCTCGATGACGACCGATCCGACGCGCGACGACACCTGAACCTGCTGACCGTCCGTAAGTCCGCGGGCAGCGAGATCGGCCGGGTTCATGAGAAGACGGTGCCGGGCCTGACCCCGCGTGAGCCGGTCTGTGTTGTGCAGCCAGGAGTTGCAGTCGCGCTGGTGTCGGCGACCAATGAGCATGAGTCCGTCCGGCGCGGCCTCGGCGAACGTCTCCCGCAGGCGGGTGAGGTCGTCGGTGATGAGCGGCTGCGCCACCGTGATCGTCTGGCCCTTGGTCATCAACCGCTTCGGAAGTGTCGGCTGAAGCGGCCCGAGATCGACGCCCTGCGGGGCACTCCGTAGCGCACGCATCGAGGTTTTGCGTCCCGCCGCGAGCAGCGCCGCGACGAGGATCGTCGGGCTGAGACGCAGCCGGGTTTCCCAGATCAGCCGTTGTTTCAGCGGCATCCTGGTCGCCATCTGCTTCTCGAGACGAACGCCGAGGTCGCGGAAGATCTCCCAGTCATGCATGGTGCCCGGTTCCTTGGCGAACATCGCCGGGGTGAACCTGGCGGTGTTGCGGGTCCCGAACACGTGGAACGCGAGGTCGTACTGGTCGCGCTCCAGGGCGGTCGTCGGCGGGAGGATCACGTCCGCGTGCCGCGTTGTCTCGTTGATGTAGATGTCGACGCTGGCCATGAAATCGAGCTGGCTCAGGGCGTTGTCGAGTCGCCGGCCGTCGGGCGTCGACGACACCGGGTTTCCGGACACTGTGATCAATGCCCGGATCTGGCCGTCACCAGGGGTGTCGATCTCCTCGGCCATCGCGGCGACGGGCAGCTCCCCGGCGAATTCAGGAAGCTTCCGAACCCGGCTGGTGTACTTCGCGAAGTGACCACGGCCGAGAAGACCGCGTTTGACGACGTCGATCGCCGGCTCGGGGAACATCGAGCCACCGGGTCGATCGAGGTTGCCCGTCAGGATGTTCAGGCACTGAATCGCCCACTGGCACAGCGAACCGAAGCTTTGCGTCGACACCCCGATGCGCCCGTAGGCCACCGCCGCATCAGACTCGGCGAACTCGCGTGTGACCTGGCGGATGACGTCGGCCCGCACGCCGCTCATCCGCTCCGCGAACTCCGGAGTGAAGTCGGCGACGAGCGTCTGGACGCGCTTGATGCCACGGACATACCGAGCCGGTCGGGTGAGGCCTTCGGTGAACAAGACGTTCAGCATGGCGAGGAGAACCAGCGCATCCGTGCCCGGCCGTACGAAGTAATGCGCGGTCGCGGCTTTGGCGGTCTCGGTGCGGCGCGGATCGAAGACGACCATCTTGCCGCCGCGATTGCGCAGTTCGCGCAGGCGGGCGGGAAAGTCCGGGACGGTCCACAGCGATCCGTTCGATGCCATGGGGTTGGCGCCGAAGACCAGCAGGTAGTTCGTGCGGTCGATGTCCGGCACCGGGATCAGCAGTTGGTGACCGTAGAGCTGCCAGGCGACGAACTGATGGGGGAGTTGATCGACGGAGGTCGCCGAGAAGCGGTTGCGGCTGCGAAGTACCCGCAGCATTTCGATGCCGTGCGTCGCGGCGCCGAGCGAGTGGACAGACGGGTTCCCGAGGTACACGCCCACGGAATTGCGGCCATGGGTGTTGCTGACTCCGGCAAGTCCCGCGGCGACCCGATCGAGCGCTTCGTCCCAGCTGATCTCGACCCAACGTGCGTGCGCGCCGGATCCGACCCGGCGCACCGGACGACGGAGTCGATCCGGGTCGTTGTAGACGTCGACGAGGGCCACTCCCTTGGGGCAGATGTGCCCGCGCGACAGTGGGTCCTCGGCGTTGCCGCGCACGGACTTGACGTTGCCGTTCTCGAACGTGAACTCGAGGCCACAGATCGCTTCACACAGGTTGCAGACGCCGAGTCGCGTACCGGTGTAACCAGCGGGAACCGGGTCGGAGTCGAGCCCGGCCAGCGTCTCGGCAGAACGCCGGGCGCGAAGAACGAGGGGTTCGGCAGAAGCCGCGAGCGACTGCAGCGGGCCGGGGAGATCCATGGGCTCATCGTGCCACCCGCGGGCGCTCTTGGGCAGGTACGGGGCTCCGCGAAATGGGAAGTGATCCTCCCTACTTTTCTCGATAAATATCTGTTATCTGTTTGTGATCGTCCAGTTATCTGAGCTAGATTGTCGTGACTGACGATGGGATTTGTAACTGATGAGATTCGCTGTACTACTGTTTGCTTCCGCTATCAGTGTTTCGCCAGTGAATCCATTGGTATTGCAAGCCGTTTCTGAGTATTCGGACGGGCCGGCCGTGGAATTGACGCCGCCGATTGTGTTGACCACTGCCCTCCCGAAAGTGGCTCCGCCGCCCCCGCCTGCACCGCCGGTTCCAGTGCCTGCCGAGTTCGAGCCGTGGATCGTTCGTGCAGGTCACAAGTGCGAGGGCGTCACGCCGGGACTCATCGCCGCGCAGGTCTTCAGCGAGAGTTCGTTCGTGACCAGCGCGGTCAGCTACTCCAATGCGCTTGGCCCGGGGCAGTTCATTCCCGAGACGTGGGCCCGCTGGGGCGTCGACGCCGACGGCGACGGTTCGATCGACCCGTTCAGCATCGCCGATTCCGTTATGGCCCTAGCTGACTTCATGTGCTTCAACGTCGACAGCGTCAAAGCCGGGATCGCCGAGCGCAAGATCTCGGGCGATCCGGTCGACCTGGCGCTCGCCGCCTACAACGCCGGCTTGGGCGCGGTGCAGCACGCCGGCGGAATGCCGGAAGGCGGGGACTACAGCACGCAGACGCAGCCTTATGTGGCCAAGATCCGCGGCCTGGAGAAGTCCTTCGACGCAGCCCTCGAAACTCGTGTCTGATCACTGAGTATGTGCGTCACCTACTCGGTGTAGAACCGTTATCGCACCGGAGCTGAATTCTTCGCGAATCGTTTGTGATTTCAATATCGTTTGCGCAAATACCGTCGACTGGAGACGAAATGCGCCGGGTACTCGTAGCCGCAACCCTTGCCACCGCAGGGCTGATCGGTGCTGCCTCGGTCGCGTCGGCAACCGCATTCACGGTCTTCACCCAGGACGGCAAAATCGTCTCCGCGACATTCCTCGGCCTCCTGCCGGGCGAATCCTGCGTACTTGCGGCCGTGGACGCCACGAAGCACCAACCCTCGGATTTCGACACCCCAGATGAGGTCGCAAACGCGGACTCGTCGATCGTGGCGCGACCGGCGTTCGTTTCCGCCGATTCCTCGGGCCCGATCCTCAAGCTGAATCTCGATTTCACGCCGGCCGATCCCGGCAAGTACATCGCACTCGCGTTCTGCTACACCAGCGATGGTGACGGCGTCGATGCGATCTCGACCAAGGAAATCACCGTTGGCGACGCCTCCGCTCCGGCGACCGGGCAGTCCGAACCCGCGGGGATCTTCGGGAGCTGACAAGCGAAAGCCCGGGGGCGCCTGTGGCGCCACCGGGCTTGCTTGAAGGTGAATCAGACAGCCAGCACGTGGGTGCGCTCGTCTTCGAGCGCCTTCTCCATCATCGGCCGGACCAAGAAGGACGGCACACCGAAAAGGTTGGCGACCTTTTCCTTCGGCCAGTTGCGTCGGTTCAGGCGCAGTACCGCAGCGGGCTCATGCGGCACGCCATCGCGGTTGGTCACGAAATAGTCTTGTCTGCTGGGCATCATTGGGCATCACACTCCGTCGCAATTGATTTTTCGCGACCGTTTCGCCCGAGGCAATGGAATGTGACAGAGGTCAATTTCACTTGGAGTTCGCCGTCACTTCACGGAACGGCGAATGGGGCGTCAGCCCAGGAACTTGCCGCACACCGGCCAAGCGCCGGCACCCTGACCCTTCAGCGTCGCTTCGCCGACCCGAATCTGCTCGGCCTTCGATGCCTTGTTCGGCATTCCCTTCCCACCGAAAGCGCGCCAGGTCTGGAGGGTGAACTGCAGTCCGCCATAGAAGCCGTTGCCCGTGTTGGTGCCCCAGTTTCCTCCGGATTCACACTGCGCAACGCGCTCCCACACGGCAATGGGCTTGGCGGATGCGGTTCCGGCGCCGATCGTCAGGGGAGCGACCACGGCGCACGCCACGGCGGACATGGCGGCACACGGGAAGAATCGGGGAATTGAATGCATTACTGGGAAGAACCTTTCGCGTGCTTAACGACCGAATTGCGTTGTGCATATTGGTCGCATTGACGAGTTCGTATTGGCCATTCAACCGGAACTCTCGGGGGTGCTGTTAAGCACCGTTTTGCGCGCTTCGGAGACTATCGGCAATGAGACGCGGATCACGTCGAATTCCGAAAATTGGAGATCTTCGTCTCAACTGATTCGGCTCGGCGTGTCGCACGATCTCCCCAGGTGAGCGGGGGTCGCGAAGATCAACAAATTGCCTGTTGAATTACTTTCCGATATTGCCGCTGAAGTCGATAAGTGCGCACGGAATGAGGAATTCGACGCGTGTGATTCGTTCGCGTCAGATCAGGAGAAGGATCGCCCACGTGGCGGCGAGGAACGCGATGCCGACGCCGAGCGTCGCGGAGCCGGTCAGGACGCCGAGCCCGACCGCCGCGATGCCGCTGCTCAGAACGACCGCGATCCACTCGGGAAAAGAGAATCCACCCCGCAGATGAACCTGCTCGTGGCGGGGTGAGAGGTGATCCATAGGGCCAGATATACCCACTGGCGCGGCGGGATGATCACTCGGCACGCAGGTACGAATCAATCCAGGTCCTGGCGAAGCTTGGCCAGCGTGCGCGCGAGTAGGCGAGACACGTGCATCTGCGAGATGCCAAGGGAGGAGCCGATTTCCGACTGCGTCATGTTCCCGAAGAAGCGCAGCATCAATATCTGGCGTTCCCGCTCGGGCAGTGCCGCGATGAGTGGGCGCAGGGCTTCGTGGTCGTCGACCTGATCGAGTGCGGAGTCGCAGTCGCCGAGAGTCTCCGAAATCGGTAGCCCCTCGCCGTCGCTGGACGTCGCTGCTTCCATCGACAGCGTCTGGTAGGACGAGCCGGCAGCGATCGCTTCGGTGACCTCGGCCGGAGTGGTCCCGAGTTCCTCGGCGAGCTCGTGAACCGTGGGTGCGCGACGCAGGCTGTGGGAGAGGTGATCGGCCGCCTTGCCGATCGCCAGATGCAGTTCCTGCATACGGCGAGGCACATGGACGGCCCATCCGGTGTCGCGGAAGTGCCGCCGGACCTCACCCATGATCGTGGGGATCGCATACGAGAGGAAGTCGGCGCCGCGCGTCGGATCGAAGCGGTTGACGGCTTTAACCAGTCCCAGGCGGGCTACCTGAACCAGATCCTCGAGCGCCTCACCACGTCCCTCGAAGCGGCGCGCGACGTGGTCGGCGAGCGGAAGGCAGCGCTCGACGAGCGCATCGCGGAGACTAGTGCGGGCAGGATCGTCGGCTGGTAGCGCGGCGATCTCGCCGAAGCGCTCCATGACGTCGGAGTAGTCGTTGGAAGGCATGTTTAGGCGGGCTCGCCGCCATTCCTCGATTTGCTGAACGACACGGCCGGTGCGGTGACGGACGGTAAGTCGGGCTGGGTCAACGTTGTCATCTCGACGTGGTCGGTGAGCGAACACAGGACGTGCCAGCCGAAGGTCTTCTGCTGCGTCGGTTGTGAGGCGAGCGGAAAGACGCTGACCGTGACTCGCAGCGAGCTCTCGTGCGGCTCGAACGTGCAGAACATCGATGCATCGGCGGCGGCGTGACGAAGTAATTGGGTGCAGGCCTCATCAACGGCCAGACGGACATCGGAGATGGCGTCGAGGTCGAAGTTGGCGGCACCGGCAATCGCCGCCGCGACCGCTCGCACGATCGTCAGCTGGCTGGGAGACGCCGCTACCCGCAACTGGGCGGGCAGTGCGCTGCTGTCGGTTGCGGGCATCACAGGGCTTCCATAGGGAGGTTGAGGTCCTTTCGTGGTGAAGGCTGGGTGCCACCATCATGTCCATTCCCGGAATCGGTGGAACCTAAACCTGGGCTATCCGGGCGCACACTACTGGCGACTGTCCGGTGTCTGCGCGACGCTGAACCGTTGCTGGCGTGTCGTTCCACGTCGCGGTAGGCGTGTCGCGCGGACGACGTGATTGTGGGCGTGAGCGGGGTGTTTGTGTTAATTCACAGCTATCTCACAGGATTGGATTTCTGGCCCGAATTGCCGAGCGAAAATCCCCGGGTAACCGGCCGTTTGGCCTGGTTGAACGGCCAACAAGATCAATATCGCGACCAATCACAAGTCGGTAACCGGTGAGTACTCGAAGGCTGAGTGGGGCGGCCCGAAAACGCGATTACCGCTGCAAGCGTTGATGACAGCGCACGCTCAAGATCAGTTGGGTTGATCACGATCGTGTGGAGCAAATACACTGTTGAGGCGGCAGTGTGGCTTGGGATAATCGAGTTGGCTGATTTCGATGTCAACAAGACCGACTGCGGCTTACCCTTATAACGCTATGGTCACGCCCGTGATAGGCACGCCCGTACTGCTCCGGCTCGCAGCGGCGCGAACCAGACGATAGCCGAGTGTTTACGGAGACGGTATGACCCTGCATGATCGCCCCATCACCCGACGCGCCGTTGTCGCTGGCGCAAGCGTCGCTGCCGCCGCTGCGGCGGTCGGATGCTCGAGTGGCGGGTCGGAACCGAACAAGCAGGCGTCCGGCGCTCCGAAACAGGTTGCGGAGACCAAGCCGGCGGAGGTGCTCGGGGACGGAGTCCCGAACCCCCAGGGTGAGATGATCGCCGACTGCAAAGACATTCCGCTCGGGTCCGGCAAGATCACCGCCGATGGCCTGCTTGTCACTCAGCCGGTGGAGTCGAAGTACTACGCGTTTCATGGCGAGTGCCCGCATGCCGGCTGCTCGATCACGCAGATCATCAAAGACAAGATCACGTGCACCTGCCACGGCAGCGAATTCAGTCTGACGGGTGAGGTCGAGAAGGGCCCGGCCCGCAAGCCGCTGCGTCCATGCCATGTCGTGATGGCGAACGAGAAGATCTTCAAGCAGGACTGAGGCTTCGGCGCGGCTCATCCGGCCACAGCACGCTATCGGGGCGGCAACGCTTCGATAACCCACCGCGTGCGCGCAATAGATAAGCCCTCCCACGGGGAACCATTTCGTCTGACCCCTTGTGGAAGGACGAATCCCGTGCGTAAGGCCAACTTCAACCCACTGCTGCGTAAGACGACGGCTATCGCCGCAATCGCCGCGACGTGTGGCGTGGCCGGCTTCATCCCAGGCATCGCCCACGCGGACGACGCGGCGACCGCCGCGGGCGCTCCGGCCGCGGGCGCTGCAACTCCGGAGAACGTGAAACAGATCCTCGTCGGGAAGAAGGTCTTCCTCGATCCTGGACACCAGGGCACGAACATCACCGAGGACCTCGCGAAGCAGGTTCCGGATGGCCGTGGCGGTACGAAGGCGTGCCAGACGACGGGTGCCACGTCGGTCAACGGCGTCCCCGAGCACACGATCAACTGGAAGGTCGCCAACCTCGTCAAGGCTTCGATCGAAGACCTCGGCGGAACTGTCGAACTGAGCCGCGCGGACGACGACGGCTGGGGCGGCTGCATCGACGAGCGCGCGAAGAAGGCCAGCGAATCGGGTGCCGACCTCGCGGTGAGCATCCATGCGGACTCGACGCCGGCGGCGGTGGCCGAGAAGGACAACGGCTTCCACCTCATCGTTCCGACGCTCCCGGTGCCGGACAAGACGGTCAACGAGGTGCAGTCGACCAAGGGCATCCTCGCCACGAAGATCATGCGCGAGTCGTACGTGAAGTCTGGCTTTGCGGAGTCGAACTATGCCGGTACGGACGGCCTCATGTCCCGTTCGGACATCGCGGGACCGGCGCTCACGAAGGTGCCGCTCGTCTTCCTCGAGATGGGCAACCTGTCGAACAGCGCAGACGCCGGAATGCTCGAGTCCGAAGAGGGCGAACTCCGGCACGCGGTGGCGATCATCACCGGCATCGTCGGCTACCTGCTCGACCGTGACCCGCGGACCGGCGAGCCGATCAAGAGCGTCACTCAGCTCGACTCCCCGGCGCCGGACAAGACCCCTGCGGTCGTCAAGCCGGAGGGGGAGACGACGGCGGCCACCACCACGGCCACCACGAAGCCTGCCGTTCCGACGACCGAGGTCTCGGCACCTGCGAGCGCAGAGTCCACCACCTCGACGACGACGTCCGCACCGACGGCTCAAGAACTGACCCCGGCAGGCTCGGGCGCGAACAGCGATTCCGTCACGAACGCCTCGCCGGCCACCTTGGGCCAGGACTCGACGACGATGAAGAACCTGTCCAACATCTTCAAGCCGCTGCTCGACGTCCTTGGGCTGGGCAGCGTCGCCCCGCTGACCGATCAGCAGATGTTCGGGCTCGTGACCAACCTCGCGGCGTCGATGCTCGACTCGAAGTTCAAGACCGGGGGCCTCATCCCGGTCGCTCCGGGCAACGTGGTCGACGGCGAAACGGTGCCGAACTCGATCGCGGTCGGCGAGCCGAACCCGGCGGCGGGAACGAACTAAACCTGGGGTTGGGTCGGCCTGCTTCCTACAGGCCGACCCACTCCGAAAGACCATCTGCGAAGTGCTGACGCTTCCAGATCGGTACTTCGTGCTTGATCCGCTCGACGAGCTCGGCACACGCGGTGAACGCCTCCGCCCGGTGCGGTGCAGCGACAGCCGCGACCACCGCGAGATCGCCGACCCGAAGCTCACCCACGCGGTGAATCGCGGCGACCGGAAGTCCGGTTTTCTCGGCGACTTCGGCGCAGATCTTGGTCAGAAATCGCTCGGCGTCCGGATGGGCTGAGTACTCGAGGAGTGAAACGGCCTGGCCACCATCGTGGTTTCGGACGACCCCGGTGAAACACACGACGGCGCCGAACGTCGGTCCCGCAACCGCGGCGTCGACGACGGCCGGATCGAGCGGCTCATCGGAAATGCGTGCCAGCAGTTCGCTCACTTCGAACCTCCCGTGGAGTCGTGCGGGCCGCCGCCGGCGACTTGGGCCAGCAGATGGTCGAGTATGTCGTCGAGAACGGCCAGACCATCCTTGACCCCGCCCGGCGAGCCCGGCAGGTTCACGATGACAGTTCGCCCGGCGAGTCCGGCGACGCCGCGGCTCAGGGCCGCGAGCGGGAACTTCGCGGTGCCTTTCTGGCGGATCATCTCGGCAACGCCCGGCAGCGGGCGGTCCAAGAGAGCAGACGTCGCCTCCGGCGTGCGGTCGGTCGGCGAAGCGCCGGTGCCGCCGGTCGTGATGATGAGCGCCGGCTGTTGTGCCACGGCGGCGCTCAGGACCTTCGCGATGTCGGCGTCGGCGCAGATCGCGAGCGGATTGACCGTGAAATCGTGTCCAGCCATCCAGCTCGCGATCACCGGTCCGGTGGTGTCGTCGCGCGTGCCCTGCGCGGCGCCCGTCGACGAGACGATGACCGTCGCGGTGCGGTCCTCGTTGGCGAACGAGCTACCTTCGCGCGTCCAGTGCCCACGCTTGCCGCCGGTCTTGCTCACCAGACGGATGTCCGTGAGAACTGCCGCAGGGTCGGCGGCCTTCACCATGTCATGCAGCGTCAATCCCGCGATTGCGACCGCGGTCAAGGCTTCCATCTCGACGCCAGTAGGGCCCTTCGTCTTCGCGGTCGCCTCGATGGTGATCGTGGTGTCGGTGAAGTCGAAGGCGATGTTGACCGATGACAAGGGAATCGGATGACACAGCGGGATCAGTTCGGACGTCTTCTTGGCGCCTTGGATGCCGGCGATGCGGGCAGTTGCCAGGACGTCCGCTTTCGGCAGGTCATCGGCCTGGACGAGACGGACGACCTCGGCGGTCGTGCGCATTTCGCCCGCCGCGATCGCCGTGCGGGTCGTGTCGACCTTGGCGCTGACGTCGACCATGCGGGCGCGGCCTTCGGAATCCACATGACTCAGCTGCTGGCTCATAACGCCAAGATTTCCACATCCACGCCGGCGGGTACGACGGTGTGTTCCTCGGGAACAGAAATCAGCGCATCCGCCCAGGCGAGCCCCGCGACGAGATGTGAACCGGTGCCGCGCATCGGTTCGATGCCGTTCTCGGTGAACTTTCCTCGAACGAACTGACGCTTGCCCGCGACCGACGAAATGTCTGCGGTGAGCGTCCGGATCTGGCGCGGGAGGGCCGGCAATCCGCTGATCGCCCGGATCGGACCGCGAGCGAACACTTCGAACGACACCAGGGTGCTGACCGGGTTGCCCGGGAAGCTCAGCACGGGAACGCCCTGGTAGACCGACAAGCCCTGCGGCCCGCCCGGCTGCATCGCGACCGGTCCGAACTGGCCGCCGAGGGGCAGGAGGGTTTCCTTGACGACCTCGAAGTCGCCCATCGAGACACCGCCCGACGTCACGATGACGTCGGCGATCGCGGCACATTCGTCGAGCAGAGCGGTCATCGCGGCGGTGTCGTCGTCGCTGTGTGCGACCTGGATGACCTCCGCGCCATTCGCCTCGAAGCTCGACGCGAGGGCGGTGCCATTCGAGTCGTAGATCTGGCCCGCCAGCAGTGGAGTTCCGGCTGGCACGAGTTCGGTGCCGGTGGTGATCACGGCGACGCGCGGTCGGCGTCGGACGGCGACTTCGGTGATGCCGGCCGCCGCCAGTGCCGCGACGTGCCGCGCCGCGAGCAGGGTCCCGCCGGTCACGAGCGGCCGGCCCTTCTGCACGTCCGATCCGGCATTCCGTACGAACTCTCCCGTGCGGCGCGACCGCAGGACGGTGACTGTCCCATCGGTGGTGGTGGTGTCTTCGACGGGCACGATGCAGTCGGCGCCTGCCGGGATGGGGGCGCCGGTCATGATCTTGAGTGCCCCGCCGTGGGGAAGTTCGGGAAGATCGGTCATGCCGGCGGCGATCACGCCGGCGACGGGCAGCGTCACCGGGACCGACTGGATGGCCGCCGATTCGACCGCATACCCATCCATCTGCGAATTCTGGAAGTTCGGCAGGTCGATAGGCGACACCACGTCCGTCGGTAGGAATCGACCCAGCGCGGCCCGCAAGGGCACGGATTCGGTCGGGAGTTCGAGCAGCGGACGCAGGAGTTCTGCAACGGCGGCGGCATGCTGGTCAACGGATCGCCGGTTCACGCTCCCACGCTACAAGGTCGCGAACTCGACACCGACGTGCACTAACCGGTCTATCTCTCGCATACTGGACGGGTGACCGCGATCGACATTGGCATCCCGGGGCTGCGCCGCGCCCTCGATTCGCCGTCGGTCGAGGGCCGTCCAGACACTCCGCACCTGCTCGACAAGTTCGGTCGCGTAGCCCGTGACCTGCGCGTTTCGATCACCGAAAAGTGTTCTCTGCGCTGCACCTATTGCATGCCGGAGGAAGGACTTCCGCCGATTCCGGTCGACGAGTTGCTCAGCGCGGACGAACTCGTTCGCGTCGTGACGCTCGCGGTCCGGCAATTGGGGGTGCGTGAAGTTCGATTCACGGGCGGCGAACCGCTCATGCGCCGCGACCTCGAAGACATCATCGCGGGCTGTTCGAAGAACCTGCCGGGCATTCCCCTGGCAATGACATCGAACGCAGTCGGACTCGAACATCGAATCGCGGGGTTGGTCGAGGCCGGCCTGACCCGCGTCAACATCTCGCTGGATTCGATCGACCGCGCTGGGTTTGCCGCGTTGACCCGGCGCGACCGCCTGCCGTCCGTGCTGGCGGGAATCCGCGCGGCTCGCGATGCGGGACTCGCGCCGATCAAGATCAACGCCGTGCTGATGCGGCCGACGCTCGCGGGCGCGGTCGACCTGCTGCAGTGGTGTCTGGACGAGCGCTGTGAGCTGCGGTTCATCGAAGAGATGCCGCTGGACGCGGACCACGAATGGGCCCGCGCCAACATGGTCACCGCACAGGACCTTCTCGACGTGCTCGGTACTCGATTCGAGCTGACCGAAGTGGGTCGCGACGATCCGTCAGCGCCGGCGGAGGAGTGGCTCGTCAACGGTGGTCCGGCTCGCGTCGGCATCATCGCGACGGTCACCCGGTCCTTCTGTTCGGACTGCGATCGCACGCGACTGACCGCGGACGGGCGCATCCGGTCGTGCTTGTTCAGCGATCACGAAGTCGATCTGCGTACGCCGCTGCGCCTGGGCGCCAGCGACGAGGATCTCGCCCAGTTGTGGCGTGCGGCGATGTGGAACAAGTGGGCCGGCAACGGAATCGATGCTCCGGACTTCGAGCCACCCGCGCGGAGCATGGGAGCGATTGGTGGCTGAGGTAGAAGTACGGTTCTTCGCTGCCGCGATCGATGCTGCGGGTACCTCGAAGACTGTTGTGGAGCTCGGCGAATCGCCCACGGTAGGGGAGCTCAAGACGGTCTTGGCGGACCGCTACGGCGAGCGGATGGCGCACATTCTTCGCGTCGCCGCCTACCTCATCGGCGACGATCTCATTCGCGATGAAGCCCACCCCGTGGTTTCGCGAGTGGACGTGCTGCCGCCGTTCGCGGGCGGATGAGCTTTCGAAAGGCATCGCCGCGACATCCGGATTTCTATCCGGCGGAAGCGGCTGGACTGCGTTGGCTCGGAGAATCAGGTGCGCCGGTCGTCGAGGTGCTCGAGGTCGACAGCCGGCACATCGTGCTCGAACATTTGCATTCGGTCTCGCCGTCGCGCGCTGCGGCACGTGTGCTCGGAGCAGCGCTGGCGCGTATGCACGATGCCGGCGCGGGGAGCCGCTTCGGAGCTCCGCCGCACGGCTTCACCGGCCAGATATTCATCGGAAGTCGACCCATGTCGAGCCGCGAGCACGATTCGTGGGGCGCGTTCTATATAGCGGAGAGAGTCGAGCCGTACTTGCGGATCGCAGTGGACCAAGGTTCGGTGCGTTCGGACCAGCTCCCGGTGATCGAGCGAGCATGCGAGCTGGTCGCCTCGGGTGCCTTCGACGACGGTGAGCCGCCGTCCCGGATCCATGGCGACCTGTGGAACGGCAACGTCATGTGGACCGATCGGGGTGCCGTGCTCATCGATCCGGCAGCACACGCCGGGCATCGGGAAACCGATCTGGCGATGCTCGCTCTCTTCGGATGTCCGTACCTCGGTGACATTTTGGAGGCCTACGAAGAAACACACCCGCTGCGACCGGGCTGGCCAGAGCGGGTGAGCCTGCACCAGTTGCATCCGTTGGCCGTGCATGCGGCTGGATACGGGCCGTCCTATGGACAGGCGCTCACGCGGGCGGCGATGGACACCGTGCGGATCGGGTAGTCAGCCCGGACCACCGCGGCAGCTGATTAGCGGACGGTGAGATGGGAATCCGATCTGCATGAGTCTGTCGCTCACCGACCGAGACGAACTCGAACTGCTGGCCATCGAGCACGACTGGGGCATCAGCATCACGCGGGAGATGCGTGCCACGGTCTTCGACCGAGGGAACCTCGGTTCGCCCGAATCGGGGCCGATCGTGGGGGTCGAGTTCGACGAAGACGGCGGTTTCAAGGAAATGTTCTTCACCTACGACCTGCACTCCGGCCGTGGGTTCGGTTCGCGCGACATCAAGCTGGCGCGCAGCATCCTCACCTACGAGGGCGACTGAACGGTCGCCCGGACCAGCCACACCCAGTGGGCATTGAGCCGATCGAGCGGTATGTCCAGCTCGGTGCGCTGAAAACGGACGAGTGCCACATCGATCGTCGCGAGGAGGGTCTCGGCGAGAAGTCGGTGGTCGCCCGCCGCGTGGGCTTGGCGAAGCAGCATCAAGACGTGTGTGAGTTGGAATTGATAGGCCGGGTGCGAGTAACGAGCGCCCGGTTTGGTCTGTCCGGCGAGGATGACATCTCCGTGGAGTTCCAGGGTCTCGAGCACCGCCGGTCCGAACGCTGCGAGTCGGGAAATCGGGTCGGCTCCCGGGCCTAGAGGCGGCGGGCCGAACACGATTCGACGCTGGAGATCGATCTCGGATTCGTTGACCAGTGCACGCATCAGTCCGGCCCGGCTGCCGAATCGCCGGAAAATCGTCCCCTTGCCGACGCCCGCGCGTTCGGCGAGCGCGTCCATGGTGAGCGACTCGGCTCCGCAACTGTGCAGTAGTTCGTTCGCCGCGACGAGAAGTCGTTGTCGATTGCGGGCTGCATCGCCGCGCTCGGCAGGCTCCTCGCCGACGACGTGCAGGTCCATGACGTCGATCCTAGGTCCGGAATGTCTGTTCAAGATTTTTTCAAGAGGGCGGAATAGAACCGGACTGCGGTCCGTTTAGCTATATGAACCCCCACGGATGGAATTGGAGACTTGGTCATGAGTGAGACCCGCGTACTCGTACTTGTTGGCAGCCTGCGTCAGGCATCGGTCAACCGTCAGATCGCCGAAGCGGCGGCAACCGTCTCGGGTGACGGCGTGAACGTCGAGATCTTCGGCGGACTCGGCGACATCCCGTTCTACAACGAAGACCTCGAGGCTCCGGCTCCGGCCACGGCGCAGGCTCTGCGTGACGCCGTCGAGCAGGCGGACGCGGTGCTGTTCGTGACGCCGGAGTACAACGGCACGATCCCGGCCGTCCTTAAGAACGCGATCGACTGGGTCTCGCGCCCGTATGGTGCCGGCGCCATCAAGGGCAAGCCGTCGGCCGTCGTCAGCTCGTCGATCAGCCCGTATGGCGCCAAGTGGGCGGCCGCGGACGTGGTCCGTTCGCTCGGAGTCGCCGGCGCGACCGTCCTGGAGGAGTCGACGCTGTCGCTCGGGCCGGTTGGCCAGTTGTTCGGCGACCAGCACCCGCGTGAGGTCGCCGAGGTTCGCGACCAGATCGGCGCGGTCGTCGACGCGCTCGTGAACGCGGCCGGCGAATTGCTTGCGGCCTGACTTTTGGTCAAAGATTGAGCCTCGACCACGAGATGTGGTCGGGGCTCTTTCCTGTGTCCTGGGTCACAGGCGAACGGCGTGGCGATTTGTTTGGCGCCGATAGCGGGTGTCAGATGTAAGTGTGACCTGCGACACGCCGGACACGGCGTGAACTTTCCGGCAAAGGTGCTTACACGCAAAGAATTTCATCTTTGTAGTTCGCAATATCTCGTGTCTTATCTACTTGTCACCCACTAGGTGTAGTGTTTGAGGCACGGGAGAGACACAAGACGAAAGATCGACCAAGATCTTCTTCTCGCGAGTCCGACCCAGTGAATGAACTGTTGGAGCTAGTCAATCGCTGAGGGGAACAGTATGGCTATCACCGTTTACACGAAGCCGGCATGTGTGCAGTGCAAGGCAACTTACCGCGCGCTGGACAAGGCCGGTATCGAGTACGACATCATCGACATCTCGGTCGACGCAGATGCTCGTGATTACGTGATGGCTCTTGGTTACCTGCAGGCCCCGGTCGTCGTTGCCGGCGAATCGCACTGGTCGGGTTTCCGTCCGGACCGTATCAACGCTCTCGTCACTTCGGCTGCCTGATCAGTCGTTTGATTGGCCGGAGCCAAGCGATGGGCGGATTGGTCTACTTCTCCAGTACCTCGGAGAACACCCACCGCTTCGTCGAGAAGCTCGGAATCCCGGCAAAGCGGATTCCGCTCTTTGACCCTGCTGGAACGTTCGAAGCCGATGAGCCGTTCGTGCTGATTGTCCCCACCTACGGGGGTGGCAGTCGGATCGACGGCAAGGTTGAGCCGCACGTACCCAAGCAGGTCGTGAAGTTCCTGAACAACCCACACAATCGATCGTTGATTCGCGGCGTGATCGCTGCGGGCAACACCAACTTCGGCGATTCGTACTGCTTCGCCGGAGACATCATTTCTCGCAAGTGTCAGGTCCCGTACCTGTATCGCTTCGAGCTCATGGGCACCGCCGAAGACGTGGACCGAGTCCGTGAGGGATTGGCTCAATTCTGGAATCGCGTTGGGGAAGACGCGAATCCGCAGCAGGAAGAGGAACTGTGTCACCGACCATCACCGAAGCAGCACCTACGGGGCGCATGAACGTTTCAGCCGCACCGGCGTCGAGCACTGAAGGGCTCGACTACCACGCGCTGAACGCGATGTTGAACCTGTACGGTCCCAACGGCGAGATTCAGTTCGACAAGGACCGCGAGGCTGCGCACCAGTACTTCCTGCAGCACGTCAACCAGAACACGGTCTTCTTCCACAACATCGACGAGAAGCTCGACTACCTCGTCAAAGAGAACTACTACGAGCGTGAGGTCCTCGACCAGTACACGCGCAACTTCGTCAAGAGCCTTCTCGACCGCGCCTACGCGAAGAAGTTTCGGTTCCCGACCTTCCTCGGTGCGTTCAAGTACTACACCTCGTACACGCTCAAGACCTTCGACGGAAAGCGCTACCTCGAGCGCTTCGAAGACCGCGTCTGCATGGTCGCGCTGACTCTCGCCGCCGGCGATGAGAAGCTCGCGGAGCAGCTCGTCGAAGAGATCATCGACGGCCGCTTCCAGCCTGCGACCCCGACGTTCCTCAACTCGGGTAAGAAGCAGCGCGGCGAGCCGGTTTCGTGCTTCCTGCTCCGCATCGAAGACAACATGGAGTCGATCGGCCGCTCGATCAACTCGGCGCTGCAGCTGTCCAAGCGCGGCGGTGGAGTTGCGCTGCTGCTCAGCAACATTCGTGAGCACGGCGCGCCGATCAAGAAGATCGAGAACCAGAGCTCGGGCGTCATCCCGATCATGAAGCTGCTCGAGGACTCGTTCTCGTACGCCAACCAGCTCGGTGCGCGTCAGGGTGCGGGTGCGGTCTACCTGCACGCTCACCACCCGGACATCTACCGCTTCCTCGACACCAAGCGTGAGAACGCCGACGAGAAGATCCGTATCAAGACGCTGTCGCTCGGTGTCGTGATCCCGGACATCACCTTCGAGCTGGCGAAGAAGAACGAGGACATGTACCTCTTCTCGCCGTACGACGTCGAGCGCATCTACGGCGTTCCGTTTGCCGACATCAACGTCACCGAGAAGTACCACGAGATGGTCGACGACGCGCGTATCCGCAAGTCGAAGATCAAGGCGCGTGAGTTCTTCCAGACCCTCGCCGAGCTGCAGTTCGAGTCGGGTTACCCGTACATCATGTTCGAAGACACGGTGAACCGGTCCAACCCGATCGCCGGCAAGATCACGCATTCGAACCTGTGCTCGGAGATCCTGCAGGTCAGCACGCCGTCGGAGTTCAACGACGACCTTTCGTACAGCAAGGTCGGTAAGGACATCTCCTGCAACCTCGGCTCGCTGAACATCGCGAAGACGATGGACTCGCCGAACTTCGCGCGGACCATCGAGGTCGCGATTCGCGGCTTGACCGCGGTATCCGACCAGACGTCGATCTCGTCGGTGCCGTCGATCGAGCAGGGCAACAACGACAGTCACGCCATCGGCCTCGGCCAGATGAACCTGCATGGCTACCTGGCTCGTGAGCACGTCTACTACGGCTCCGAAGAAGGTGTCGACT
The DNA here is from genome assembly GCA_021372355.1 of Nocardiaceae bacterium. Taxonomy (GTDB): domain Bacteria; phylum Actinomycetota; class Actinomycetes; order Mycobacteriales; family Mycobacteriaceae; genus Smaragdicoccus. The sequence continues at coordinate 38,952 of JAJFUQ010000212.1, forward strand.
TCACGAACATCTACTTCTACACAGTCCTGTTCCACGCACTTCGTGCCTCGAACAAGATCGCGATCGAGCGTGGCTCGTACTTCAAGGGCTTCCCGGAGTCGAAGTACGCCTCGGGCGAGTTCTTCGACAAGTACATCGACCAGGAGTGGAAGCCGAAGACCGAGAAGGTCGCGCAGCTGTTCGCGGACGCGAAGGTCAACCCGCCGACCCGCGAAGAGTGGATCGAGCTCAAGGCCTCGATCCAGAAGCACGGCATCTACAACCAGAACCTGCAGGCCGTTCCGCCGACCGGCTCGATCAGCTACATCAACCACTCGACGTCGTCGATCCACCCGGTCGCGGCGAAGATCGAGATCCGTAAGGAAGGCAAGATCGGCCGTGTCTACTACCCGGCCCCTTACCTGACGAACGACAACCTGGCGTACTACCAGGACGCGTACGAGATCGGTTACGAGAAGATCATCGACACGTACGCGGCGGCTACCCAGCACGTCGACCAGGGCCTGTCGCTGACGCTGTTCTTCAAGGACACCGCCTCGACGCGTGACGTCAACAAGGCCCAGATTTACGCGTGGCGCAAGGGCATCAAGACGCTGTACTACATCCGTCTTCGCCAGCTCGCGCTC
>JAJFUQ010000223.1 GCA_021372355.1 Nocardiaceae bacterium
CGCCGTGGTGTAATTGGCAGCACCTCTGATTTTGGTTCAGATAGTTCAGGTTCGAGTCCTGGCGGCGGAACAAGGCCTTCTTTGAAAACCGCGACTGTGCGGTGTCATACGGCCCGAGCGGCGTGTCGCGTACGGCACCGCACACCCGAGGGAGGCGCACGATGACCACAACCGAGTCCGCCATCGTGGTGATGGCCGCCGGCGCCGGCACCCGGATGCGCTCGGACACCCCGAAGGTGCTGCACACCCTGGGCGGACGCAGCATGCTCTCGCACGCCCTGCACGCCGTGGCGAAAGCCGCCCCGCAGCACCTGGTCGTCGTGCTCGGCCGCGACCGCGACCGGATCGGCGCGGCGGTGGCGGAGCTGTCGGCCGAACTGGGCCGCCCCATCGACGTCGCCGTCCAGGAGGAGCAACTGGGCACCGGCCACGCCGCGCTGTGCGGGCTCGGGGCGCTGCCGGCGGACTTCGACGGCACGGTGGTGATCTCCTCCGGTGACATCCCCCTGCTCGACGCCGACACGCTGGCCGGCCTGATCGCCGAGCACCGCGACCATCCCGCCGCGGTCACCGTGCTGACCACCACCGTCCCCGACGCGACCGGCTACGGCCGTATCCTGCGCACCCAGGACGGCGAGGTGATCGCGATCGTCGAGGAGACCGACGCCACCCCGCAGCAGCGCGCCATCCGGGAGATCAACGCCGGCATCTACGCCTTCGACATCGCCGCGCTGCGTTCCGCGCTGAGCCGGCTGTCCTCGGACAACGCCCAGCATGAGCTGTACCTGACCGACGCAATCGCGATCGTGCGCGCCGCCGGCCACGTGGTGCACGCCAGACACATCACCGCCCACGCCCTGGTGGCCGGGGTCAATGACCGGGTGCAACTCTCCGAGATGGCGGCCGAACTGAACCGGCGCATCGTCGCCGCCCACCAGCGCGCCGGGGTCACCGTCGTCGACCCGCTGAGCACCTGGATCGACGTCGACGTCGAGATCGGCCGGGACACCGTCATCGCCCCGGGCACCCAGTTGCTCGGGGCCACCCGGGTGGGTGCGCACTGCCGGGTCGGCCCGGACACCACGCTGGCCGACACCACCGTCGGCGACGGCGCCACGGTGGTGCGCAGCCACGCCACCGACGCGGAGGTCGGCGCCGGCGCGGAGGTCGGCCCGTTCACCTATCTGCGCCCGGGAACCAGCCTGGGCGCCACCGGCAAGCTGGGCGCGTTCGTCGAGACCAAGAACGCGACGATCGGCGACAACTCGAAGGTCCCGCACCTGACGTACGTTGGTGACGCCACGATCGGCGAGCACTCGAACATCGGCGCATCCAGCGTTTTCGTCAACTACGACGGCATCACGAAGCACCACACCACCGTCGGCTCGCACGTCCGCACCGGAAGCGACACGATGTTCGTGGCGCCGGTCGACGTCGGCGACGGCGCCTTCTCGGGGGCTGGTACGGTGATCCGCCGCAACGTTCCACCGGGGGCGCTCGCAGTGATGGCTGGGCAACAGCGCAATATTGAGAACTGGGTCATGCGCTACCGCCCGGACAGTGCGGCAGCCAAGGCCGCACAAGCCGCGCAGGAAAAGCGGGCCGCGGAATCTGCTCCGGCAGACGAATAGATCGATGATGTTTCAAGAAAGGCAAGCTCGGTGACGAGGCTGGAAACCAAGAACGACCGGAACCTGATGCTGTTCTCCGGGCGGGCCCACCCCGAGCTTGCCGAGCAGCTGGCCAAGGAACTCGACACGCCGGTCACCCCACAGACCGCGCGCGAGTTCGCCAACGGCGAGATCTTCGTCCGCTTCGAGGAGTCGGTCCGCGGTTGCGATGCGTTCGTCGTGCAGAGCCACCCGTGGCCGCTGAATCAGTGGCTCATGGAGCAGCTGATCATGATCGACGCGCTCAAGCGTGGTTCGGCCAAGCGCATCACCGCGGTGCTGCCGTTCTACCCCTACGCCCGTCAGGACAAGAAGCACCGCGGCCGCGAGCCGATCTCCGCGCGCCTCGTCGCTGACCTGCTCAAGACCGCCGGCGCCGACCGCATCATCACGGTCGACCTGCACACCGACCAGATCCAGGGCTTTTTCGACGGTCCCGTCGACCACATGCGCGCCAACCACCAGCTGTGCGACTACCTCCAGGACCACTACGCCCTCGAAGACATCGCCGTCGTCTCCCCCGACGCCGGTCGCGTCCGGGTCGCGGAGAAGTGGGCCGACCTCCTCGGCGGTGCGCCCCTGGCGTTCGTGCACAAGACCCGCGACCCGCTCGTCCCGAACCAGGTTGTCGCCAACCGCGTCGTCGGTGACGTCAAGGGCAAGACCTGCATCCTCATCGACGACATGATCGACACCGGTGGCACGATCGCCGGCGCCGTCAAGCTCCTGCTCAAGGACGGCGCGAAGGACGTGGTGATCGCGGCGACGCACGGTGTGCTGAGCGCTCCGGCAAGCGAGCGTCTCGCCGACTGCGGCGCGCGCGAAGTCATCGTCACCAACACGCTGCCGATCCCCGAGGAGAAGCGGTTCCCGACGCTGACCGTGCTGTCGATCGCCCCGCTGCTCGCCCGCACGATCCGTGAGGTCTTCGAGAACGGCTCGGTGACCAGTCTGTTCGACGGTTCCGCGTAAAACTCGTGGCCGGCTTTGCTGGGTTTCCAGTCGCTGCTCTCGACTTCTACGAGGACCTGGAAGCCGATAACTCGAAGGCTTTCTGGACCGAGCACAAGGACACGTACGAATCGGCGATTAAAAAGCCGATGGAAGCGTTGGTCGCTGAGCTCGGACCAGAATTCGGCGAGGCCAAGATCTTCCGGCCCTACCGCGACGTCCGGTTCGCCAAGGACAAGTCGCCGTACAAGACGCAGCAAGGTGCGTGGTTCGGCGAATCGTCGAACTACGTCGCGATCGACGCCTCCGGCCTGATGGTCGCTGCGGGCTACTGGGAAACGGCCAGTGACCAGGTCGGACGCCTGCGCGAGGCGGTTGCCGCAGACATCTCGGGCACCGAACTCGAAGGAATCCTCGCCGACCTCGAGAAGGCAGGCTTCGAAATCGGCGGCGAGCAACTGACCCGCGTGCCCGCGGGTTACCCGAAGGACCACCCGCGCGCGGACCGCCTGCGCTTCAAGACGCTGACCGCGCGCAAGCAGTTCGGGGCACCGGCGTGGCTCGCGACGCCGAAGGCGAAGAAGCACGTCGTCGACGCTTTCCACACGATGCAGCCGCTCACGTCGTGGCTGCAGCAGCGTGTGGGTCCGACCGAGATGGAACGCCGGGGTCGCTAAAAACCTCCGCTGTCGCGAGAGGAAAACCGCTAGGTGGTTTTCCTCTCGCGAGAGCCCGGTTTTTTAGCGGGCAGTCGCCAATACCAGCGCGAACCGGTCCAGGTCGTCGGTCCAGATGTGGGTCGTCTCGAAGCCCGCGGACTCGAGTTCGCTGCGTAGCGCGTCCGTGGTGAACTTCGCGCTGATCTCGGTACGCATCTGCTCGCCTTTGGCGAAGCTGATGTCGAGTTCCAGGTCGTCGATGCGCACGGTCATCGCCTTCGTCGCCTCGAGCCGCATTTCGATCCAACTGTTCTCGGCGTCCCACACCGCCACGTGCCGGAAGGCGTCCGGATCGAAGTCCGCACCGAGCCGAGAGTTGATGACGCGCAAAACGTTTCGGTTGAACTCCGCAGTCACGCCGGCGGCGTCGTCGTAGGCGGGCACGAGCACCGACTCGTCGATCACAAGGCCCGCTCCGAGCACCAGCTGCTCCCCCGGCTGCAGTACGGCACGAATGCTGCTCAGAAACTCTGCTCGCTCAGCGGGCACGAAATTGCCGATCGTCCCGCCGAGAAACGCGATCATCCGGCGGCCGCCACCCGGCAGGTTGTGGAGGGTGTCCGTGAAATCGCTGACCACGCCATGCACCACAAGGTGCGGATACTCGGACTTCACGGCGGTCGCCGCTTCCTCGAGCGCGGCCGGCGAGAAGTCCTGGGGGACGAACATGCGGAGCGAGTCCAGAGCGGTCAGCAACGTCCGGGTCTTCTCCGCCGACCCTGAACCCAGCTCGACAAGAATGTCAGGCTTGGCAAGCGCGGCAATCTCGGGCGCGGAGCGATGCAACAACGCGCTCTCGGTTCGCGTGGGGTAGTACTCGGGCAGACGCGTGATCTGGTCGAACAGTTCACTGCCCCGGGCGTCGTAGAACCACTTGGGCGGAAGAACCTTGGGTGACGATGTCAGCCCCGTCAGAACGTCGGATCGCAGAGCGCTGAGCAGGTCGTCTTCCACCAAGTGGACTTCGATGGTTGCGGAAGTCATCAATCTCCTCATGCCCGGGCCACACAACTCCTCAAACCAACACCAAATCCGACCCTAGTCATTCCTCACGACCCGACGCACTGTTCCGTGATGGTCCGTCACCGACCGGTAAGGATTCGCGGGTAGCGTCGCGACCATGTGGACGCTCGACGACGTACGCGCTGACGCCCCTGCTTGCCAGAACCTCGTCTTCCTCGACAGCGCGGGCTCATCGCTCCCGCCGAACCAGGTCGTCGAGACTGTGGTGCGCCACGTTCGCCGCGAAGCCGAGGTCGGTGGCTATCGGGCGGCCAACGAGCGCCTCGACGATCTCGCGGCGGTCAAGACGTCGATCGGACGCCTCATCAATGCCCCCGCCGAGTCGATCGCTCTCAGCGACAGCGCATCTCGATCGTGGTCGGATTTCTTCTACAGTGTTCCGCTGCAGCCCGACGATCGAATTCTCATCTCGCACATCGAATACGGCAGCAATGCCATCGCCGCGCTGCAGCGGTCCGCGCAGACCGGCGCGACGGTTGAACCCATCCCCTGCGACCCATCCGGCCGGATTGACCTCGAGGCCTTCGAGCGCATGCTCGACGAGCGAGTCAAGCTCGTCAGCCTGGTTCACGTCCCGACGAACGGTGGCGTCGTGAATCCGGTTCGACCGGTTGCCGATCTCGCCCACAAGGTGGGCGCGCTCGTCCTGCTCGACGCCTGCCAATCCGCAGGTCAGCTCTCCCTCGACGTCGCAGCGATGGGCGTCGACGCGCTGTCGGCGACCGGGCGGAAGTGGTTGCGCGGTCCACGCGGCACGGGGCTTCTCTACGTCGACCCCACCCTGGACCTGACCCCGAGCCGGCTCGACCTGCATGGTGCAACGTGGCAGTCGATCGCGGACTTCGACGTGGTGCCGGATGCTTCGCGGTTCGAGTTCTGGGAGTTCAACGTCGCCGCGCGCCTCGGCCTCGGAGCCGCCGTCGACTACCTACTCGACCACGGCCCCGACTCGGTATACGCAGCGATCGCCGCGACGGCGGCGAACACTCGCGCGCAACTGCGCGAGATCCCGGGGGTCACCGTCCATGATCCGGACGGCGAACTCGCCGGAATCGTCTCCTTCTCCGTCGCGGGGTGCGAGGGCACGGAGGTCCGCGACATGCTGGCCAAACAGGACATCACGGTGACCGTGAGCCACCGATCGTCGACGCTGTTAGACATGTCCCGGCGCGGGCTCGACAGTGTCGTTCGCGCCTCGCCGCACTGCTTTGTCTCGCCGGACGACATCGCGACGTTCACCCGCGCGGTCACCGATATCGCCCGATTTCAGTGACGTAGGACAGCTGGGGTAAGCTCCTATCTCGTTGTCTCGGCGAGGGTCGCCAATTAGCGCACCGTGATCGACGCGGCAAGGCTCCACTTCTGTGCTGGCCTTGTGTATCGGTCGCGCGCGCTAAACGGCTCCACTCACGGGATAGCCCCCAGGGCTGAAACTTCCGTTCGATGTAGGAGCCATATTCATGTCTGAAGCCAACGTTCTCGAAGCGACTGTCCGTACCGAGTTCGGCAAGGGTGCCGCTCGCCGCGCCCGCGCCGCCGGTCAGGTCCCCGCCGTTCTCTACGGTCACGGCACCGAGCCCCAGCACCTCGCTGTCAGCGCTCGCGACTTCGCCGCCATCCTCCGCGCGAACGGCGTCAACGCCGTTCTGAGCCTCCAGATCGACGGCAAGAGCCAGCTCGCACTGACCAAGTCGGTCGTCGTGCACCCGCTCCGTCGCTACATCGAGCACGCCGACCTCCTCGTCCTGAAGAAGGGCGAGCGCGTCACGGTCGATGTTCAGGTCGTCGTCGTCGGTGAGGCCGCTAACGGCACTCTCGTCACCACGGACGCCAACACCGTCTCGATCGAGGCCGACGCGCTCAAGGTTCCGCAGTCGATCGAGATCAACATCGACGGCGCCGAGGCGGGCACGCAGTTCCTCGCCGGCCAGCTCGAACTGCCGGAGGGCGCAGTCCTCTCGGGCGACCCGGAGGCGCTGCTCGTCAACGTCGTCGTCGCCCCGAAGGAAGAGGAGCCGGAGGCTGCTGAGGGCGAAGCCGCCGAGGGCGAAGCCGCTGAGGCTGCCGAGGGCGAGGCCGCTGAGGCTGAGGCCGCAACCGAGGAGTGACAAACCCCATCAGCCCAGCCCTCGTTGTAGGGCTGGGCAACCCCGGTCCCCAGTACGAACGCACGCGCCACAACGTCGGCCAGATGGTCGTCGATGTGCTTGCCGCGCGCGTGGGGTCGGGTTTTCGGATTCACAAGAAGTCCGGAGCGGATGTCATCGAAGCGTCGCTTGCGGGCGCGAGCTTGATGGGGCGGCGCGGCGACCCCATCAAGATCGTGCTCGCCAAGCCGCGCACCTTCATGAATGTCTCCGGTCGCCAGATCGGTCCGCTCGCGAAGTTCTTCGGCATCCCCCCGGAGAACGTCGTCGTGATCCACGACGAATTGGATCTGGAGTTCGGCACCATCCGGCTCAAGCGCGGTGGCGGCGAAGGTGGCCACAACGGGCTGAAGTCATTGACCGCTGCCCTGAGCACCCGCGACTACCTGCGCGTACGCTTCGGCATAGGTCGGCCGCCGGGCCGCCAGGATCCCGCGGATTTCGTGCTGAAGCCCTTCTCCTCCGTCGAGCAGAAGGAACTCGCCGTTCTGGTGGAGCATGCTGCCGACGCGGCCGAGCAACTGCTTGAACTGGGCCTCGAAGCCGCCCAGAACCGCCTTCATTAAGGACTGTCACTCCGTGTCTGACCTCGCCACCGAAGTCGCCCGCCGCCGCACGTTCGCCGTCATCTCGCACCCGGACGCGGGTAAGTCGACGCTCACCGAGGCGCTGGCGCTGCACGCTCGTGCGATTTCCGAGGCCGGCGCGATCCACGGCAAGGCCGGCCGCAAGTCGACCGTCTCCGACTGGATGGAGATGGAGAAGGCCCGCGTTATCTCGGTCAGCTCGACGGCTCTGCAGTTCAACTACGACGACCACGTCATCAACCTCGTCGATACGCCCGGCCACGCCGACTTCTCCGAGGACACCTACCGCGTGCTCACCGCGGTCGACTGCGCGGTCATGCTCATCGACGCCGCGAAAGGCCTCGAGCCGCAGACCCTCAAGCTGTTCCAGGTGTGTAAGCACCGCGGCATCCCGGTCATCACGGTCATCAACAAGTGGGACCGCCCGGGTCGGGAGCCGCTCGAACTGCTCGACGAGATCGCAGACCGCATCGGCCTGCTACCCACTCCCCTGTTCCTGCCCGTCGGCATCGCGGGTGACTTCCGCGGTCTCCTGCGCCGCGGCGAGGACGGCGAAGCCGTCGAGTACATCAAGTTCACGCGCACCGCCGGTGGCGCGAAGGCCGCACCGGAGGAGTACTTCACCGCGGACGAGGCTGCCGCCATGGAAACCGACGCGTGGGAGACCGCGGCCGAAGAGAGCGAACTGCTTTCGGCCGCCGGACAGGACCACGACCTGCAGGCGTTCCTCGACGGCATCACGTCACCGGTCATCTACGCATCCGGAATGCTGAACTTCGGTGTCAAGCAACTCCTCGACACGCTCGTCTCCATTGCTCCGCCACCCGGCCCACGCACCGACGTCAATGGGGGAACACGAAGCGTCACAGACGCTTTCAGTGCCGTGGTGTTCAAGGTCCAGGCCGGCCTCGACGCCGCCCACCGCGACCGCCTGGCGTTCATGCGCATCGTCTCCGGTGAATTCGAGCGCGGCATGATGGTCACCCACATGCAGACCGGCCGCACCTTCACCACCAAGTACGCACTGACGGTTTTCGGCCGCGAGCGCGAGACGGTCGAGACCGCGTACCCAGGCGACATCGTCGGTCTGGTGAACGCGACGGCTCTGGCGCCGGGCCACACCCTGTATGCGGACAAGAAAGTCGAGTTCCCGCCGATCCCCTCCTTCGCGCCGGAATTCTTCTCGGTCCTTCGTGCCGAGAGCGCAGCGAAGTACAAGCAGTTCCGTCGTGCGGTCGAGCAGATGGACTCCGAGGGCGTCGTGCAGGTTCTGCGCAACGACATCCGAGGCGACGCGTCTCCCGTCCTGGCGGCCGTCGGCCCGATGCAGTTCGAGGTCGTGGCTGCGCGGATGAAGTCGGAGTTCAACGTCGAAGCGCGGATGGAGCCGCTCGGATACGCACTTGCTCGCCGGACCGATGCCGAGTCGGCGGTCGAACTCGGCCGTCAGCGCGGCGTCGAGGTGTTCACGCGTACCGACGGCGCGCTGCTCGCGCTCGTGAGCGACAAGTGGCGGCTGCAGTTCATTCAGAAGGAGCACCCGAAGCTCACGCTCGAGCCACTGGTTGCGACAGCCGACTAATCTTCTTCGTCAGCCGGCGGCGGCACCCACCCAGGCGCCGTGAGCTTGAACGAAGGCAGATCCTTCAGCGAATAACTCAGTTCGAATGTCCGTTTGTAGGTCGTCGACGAGATTCGCCAGGCTCCGTCTTCACACAGTTGGTATTCGTCGGTGTACACCGAGGAACCGCGCAGCAACTTGTCGTGTTCTGGAATGAGCACCAGATCCGACAACATCCACACCCCGCTCGCCGTGCGGCCCTTGACGTCGATTTCCGGATGGCCACACCGATGTTCGGTGAGGACGTGCGGACCGAGTGTGTCCTGCATGAACTGGACGAAAGCGTCGCGGGACTCGAACTGCAGGTATTCGCCGTAGGTGGCCTCGGCGTTCGGGGTGAGCGTGTCGGCGAACAGGTCCCACTGTTTGGTGTCGAGCGCTCGGACGTGCCGGTACTTCAACCGGCTGATCGCCGCGATCGCGTCGAGGTCCATACCCGCCATTTTAGGCTGATTTCGAATTGTGATTGAGAACCCATTTGCCAGGAAATGGGTATCAATTTCGGCCCGGACCCAGTTTGAATCATCGGAACCGCAAATTCTGGAGGTACGTGGTGGCCGAGATCCTGGCTGGTGTGGGCGTCGTCGTCATGCTCGCGTTCATGGCGGTAGCAGCGCTCGTGGTCAAGTTCGCGTACATCGTCGTGCCGATTGCGATCGCGTGGTTCTTCGTCGCCATGGTTCCGTCGCGTACGTGGGAACAGTTCCGGAATTCGTTCCGAACTCCCGCGCCTATTCGAGTCCGATCACGGCGGTAGGCGCGGTCAGGGACGACAGTCCCGGCGCTTTGTCGACGGTCAGTTGAAAGACGGTCAAATCGAGATTCTCGGTCCGGATCTTCGGCGGTAGAACCCCGCCTCGTTCCGTCAGGTACGAAAGTGCCGGCGCCACATCGCCGAGCGGAACGCATTGCCCGTCGCGGCCGACCGGCACATTCCGGTACGGCGCGTAAGCGGTGCCGATGAGGTGTTTTGCCTGCGCCGCATGCACTCCCAGGGCGTCTGCGGATTTTTCGAGGTCTTTCTGGGTGACGCAGACGTCCATGCCATTCACGACCGCCCACGCTTCGACCGCAGAGCCCGGTCCCCCGGCCATCGCCGCCAGATTCGGGTCACCGCGATTGTCGTTTCGAACGGTCACCTTCTGACCATTGATCGTCGAGGCAATGGTGAGGTTGTCGGCGATGAGCCGATTCATCTTCAGGTAGATCGTGTCGTCGGGCGACTGCTCACCGTCGAAGCCGCGAGTCGCGGCGGCGGTCTTGACCAGGTCGACGCCTTCGAACAGCGCCGTGTCGGCGGTGAACCGGATCGGCGATTCCGGCGTCGTCCCGGAAAGGCCGGCGAGACTTCCGACTTCGACCGCCTTGGTCTCCGAAGGCACCCCGGACGGCAGAACCGCCGCGATCGTCACAACGAGCGCGCCCACGGTGCCGAGCGCTAGCGTGACCGCTCTTTCTCCGATACCGTACCCGCGGCGTCGAATCCGGCGCCTCATCGCCGAGCCTCCGCAAGACGGGACGTGTCCATGAAGGGTTTGCGCATCGTCGCAATCGGCATGGCCTTGTGCCTCGCCGCCATCGCAGCCGTGGCGGCCGGTGTCTTCACCCTGAGCCGACGCATCGATGGCGAGAGTATGGAGCCGACGCTGCTCAATGGTGATCGAGTGTTCTTGACGTCCATCGATGCGCCGGAACGGTTCAGCATCGTCATCGGGCAGTTCACGCCGACCGGCGCGAAGGTGGTGAAACGCATCATCGGACTTCCGGGCGACACCGTCGAGATCGACAAGTGGAGCTCCGGACCGGGAACGGTTCGTGTGCAACCAGGCAGCAAAGGCCCTTGGTTCGAGGTTCGCAACCCCGCGTGGGACACCCGCTGGACGACGGTGGGTTCAAACTGCTGCGATGCGCAGGGCAAGCTTTCACCGCGGCCGCGCACGCAGATCGTGCCGCCAGGCAAGGTGTTCGTTCTGGGAGACAACATCGGCGCTTCGGAGGACTCACGCAAGCACGGATGGTTCCCGATCGATCTCATCGATGGCGCGGTGTCGTTCCGCGCGCTCCCGCTGAGCGAATTCGGCAGCATCGAGTCAGGCGTGACCCTGGTTCCTGCTAAACCCGAGTAATGAATGTGCACGTGCCGCTCCGGCCAACCGACGCCCGATCGCTGCCGACGTTAGGACCGAGCGGTTTGCTATTCGCGATGCCACGCAAGCGGGATGTATAACGATCGGCAGACGATAAGCATTTGTCGATCCACCACGTCTGGTTGATCACTGGTGGTAGCGTCCGGACACATCCGCGCGCCAGCATAAGTGCAGGTAGCGGCGATTATTGAGACCCACAGTCCCACTCGGACAGATCGGAAGGCCCAGACAATGGAGTCGTATCCACGGGTCGTGATCGGGACCGACGGGTCGACGGACGCCACTGCGGCCGTTCGGCTCGGCGGCAAGATCGCGAGTCGGCTCAGCGTCCCGGTGACTCTCATCTCGGTGTGGAGCGAAAGCGAACGCGAGGCCATCTCCATCGTCAGCGACGCGAAGTCGATCCTGAGCGAGTTCGGCATCAGCGACATCACCATCGAGACCCCCGAGGGCGACCCCGGTGACGTCCTTGTCGATATCGGGGACGCAGACCCGACCGTTCTGATCGTCGTCGGATCGTCGGGCCTCAACAAGGCCACCAGCCGAATCGTCGGCAGCACGTCGAACCGACTCTCCCACCACAGCAAGGCGGACGTGTTGTTCGCGCGCGATCCGCTTCCGGCGCGCTGGAATCACGTCGCGCTCGCGACCGACGGCTCGGAATCGAGTCATCGCGCGGTTCGCCGCGGGATCACGCTCGCCTTTGCGCTGCATGCACATCCGCGTCTGATCACCGGGGCGAAGAACCTGGAGCATGGCGAAGAGGCCATGGCCGACATCTTCGCTGAACTCACCGCGAAGTACCCGGACGCCGACATCCAGCGCGAAGTTCTCGAAGACCCGCAGGCGGCGATGGCAGTCATCAACGCCGGCTGGAAGTACGACCTGGTCGTGATCGGCAACAAGAGCATGAGCGGTCCGGCTCGTCTGCTCGGCTCGATTGCCAACAAGATCACACACGGCCTCGAATGCAACCTTCTGCTCGCCAATACCAACCGCGAGTGATCGCACCGCAAACCGCCAAACGTCCAGTCAGCAACACCCGAGATACTTCGCAAGGGAGCGCCAAGTGTCCCAACTACAGCTGCTAGCCGAGAGCCCGCTCGGCATTCCGTGGGAAGAGTGGTTCCACACCTTCAAGCCCGAATTCATCACGTTCGGGCACAACGATGGCGACAAGTTCTGGGTCGAACTTCTCACGATCCCGATCTTCAGCGCGGTCGCCGGTGTCCTGACCAACTGGACCGGCGTTCTGATGCTGTTCGTCCCGATCAACTTCACGGGCTTCTACATGCCGGGCGTGAAGTTCATCTTCCCGTGGCTGCCCCGCAAGCTCCAGATCCTCCCCTGCTGGGCGCCGGGCGGCATCATCGGATTCCAGGGCTTCGTGCCCGCTCGTGCGGAAAAGGTCGCGGCGATCACCTATGACCTCGCGATCGCGAAGATCGGCACGCTCGCGGACCTTATCGGTCAGATGGACCGCGAGGCGATCGAGCGGCAGATCATCAACGTCGCCAAGCCGCAGATCCGGCCGCTGGTCGACGACATCATGAAGCGCGAGAACCCGCAGCTGTGGCGCGACGTCCCGCAGCAGATCAAGAACACCGTGTTCGAGCGCGTGGAGACCGAACTTCCCGGAATCTCGAGCCGCGCGTTCGAGCGCATCCGCGTCAACATCGACAATCTCATCGATGCGAAGCTGCTGGTCATCGGCTTCCTGCGCCGCCAGCCGGATGTTCTCCGCGACCTCATTCAAGGCCTGGGCGCCCCAGAGTTGCGCTTCATGGTCAAGATCGGCCTGCTCGGTGGACCGTTCGGCGTACTGCTGGCGCTGTGGCTCAATGTCTACGACAAGATTCCGGTCGTCGGCGCGATCCCGGCGTGGCTCATGGTCCTGACCGGCGCCGCCCTCATCGGAATCGTCGTGAACATCATCGCGATCAAGGTCGTGTTCACGCCCGGTGAGCCGCAGCCTTGGTACAAGTGCATCTGGCGACAGGGCCTGCTCATCAAGCGCCAACACGCCGCGGCAGCAGACTTCGGCCACGCGCTCGCATACCGGATTCTGACCCCGAAGAACATCATCGACGAGCTTCTCTACGGCGCTCGCGGTGACCGCGCACAGGGCCTCATCAACGCGCAGCTCAACACCGAGGTTCACCACGTCCTCGGACCGCTGATGCCGGCGATTCGTCAGGCTGTTGGTGGCAAGGAGTTCGAGCAGATCAAGGCCGGCGCCGGTACTGCCGCTCTCGGGATGGCCGACGTGCTGACCAAGGACGAGGACTTCCTCGCGATGCAGGCCGACTTCATCGAAGAATTCGCAACGCAGAAGCTACGCGAGTTGCCTCCCGACGAGTTCGGCGAGATCCTTCTCGCGGCGATCGAACAAGATGCTTGGCTGCTGTACGCCCACGGCGGTCTGCTCGGCATCGTCGTCGGCGCCATTCACATCCTCATTTTCGGAGCCTGACATGAGTCAAGAACCAGAACCCAGGGTCTCGGAAGACCACAACGGCAAGCCGGCTTCCAACCCCTTCGACGCCGTCGGTCTGGCCCGGCTCGCCAGCTCGACCGTTCAGCGCGTCGTCGGCAGCGCCGTCAAGGGCACGACCGACGTCGCCACCGGTGTCGTGAAGGACGTCGTTCAGGGCGAGGACATCAGCACGATCATCGACCACCGGGTCGCCGAGGTGCGTACCGCAGTGGGGACCGCACTCGGTATTGGTCACGACGAGTTCGCCGAGAAGTTCCATGGCGCCTCGGCCGACGAACTGAAGGCACAGGGCAACGCGTTGCTCGCTCTGTCCTGGAACGTCGCGAACCAGCCGAAGGACTTCCACCCGTCCTTCGCGGCGATTCTCAAGGAGCTCACCCCGGACGAGGCCCGAATCCTGCGCTTCCTCGCCGCTGCCGGTCCGCAGCCGTCCATCGACTGGCGCACGAAGACCTTCATGATGCGCGGGTCCAAGCGCCTCGCCGGCGGCATCAGCTGGATTCCGGAGTTCGCCGGGTGCAGCTGGCCGAACCTGGGCAAGCAGTACTTGGCCAACCTCAACCGACTCGGCCTGGTCCGATTCTCCGAGGAGCCGGTCGACGACCCACGCCGGTACGCACTCCTCGACGGTCACTACGAGTCCGTCAAGGTCATGCACGAGCACAAGAAGGTGATCTCGGTTTACCGCAGCATCTACCTATCGATGTTCGGCCAGCAGTTCTGCGATGCCTGTTTCGACATCGGCGATTACACCGCCGGTGGCTGGATCGACAGTCGGATCAACGACAAGTACCTGGGTAAAGGTCCTCGGTTCGATTAAAAACAAGTCTGCGGCTGGCGAGTTGCCAGCCGCAGACTTGTTTTAGGCGACAAACCCGTGACTGAGAAATGTGATGAAATTCCTCCAGAATTGAATGCGGCACCAAGACTGCCCTAACGTTGATCTCAACGTAGTTTCCAGTCCCAGGAGATCCCTTAATGACGACGACCAGGTCGCACCACGCGCCGATCGTGGACTATTACGAGCAGACCTGGATCGATTACAAGCTTTTCTGGTCGAACCGCAAGGCACACGCTCTTCATGCGGGTTACTGGGATGAGACGACTCGCCGTCACGGCCAGTCTCTGATCAATATGAACAAGCAGGTTGCCGAGCCTCTCAATCTCAAGCCGGGAATCCGCGTTCTGGATGCGGGCTGTGGCGTTGGTGGCTCATCGATGTGGCTCGCTGAAACGTTCGGAGTCGAAGTCGTCGGACTCACTCTGAGCCCCACGCAGGTCAAGCGCGGCAACAAGATCGCGCACCGCCGCGGTTTGGGCGACCTCGTGACGATCCAACTCGGCGATTACAGCGACACCGGATTCGCGGACGAATCGTTCGACATCGTGTGGTCCCAGGAAGCGGTCTGCTACGCCCCGGACAAGCGCGAATTCCTCCGTGAGGCTTTCCGCGTGCTCAAGCCAGGCGGCCAGCTGGGCGTCGAGGACCCGTTCCGGAGTGCCCGCGACCTCTCCCCCGAGGACGAGGATCTGTTGCACGCGGCGATGGACTGCTGGGCGATCGAGGACGTCGACACCATCGACGAGTTCGCCGCCGGCGCCGCCGAGGTCGGATTCGAAGACATCCAGGCACGTGACATCGTCGAGCACATCCGTCGCTCGGCTCGCACGGTCGCCCGCATGGCGAAGATCGCGACCCCGGTCAACGCGGTGGCCTACAAGCTCAAGCTGCGGACACACTGGATGAACCAGAACGTCATCGGCGCGAAGCTGCAGTCGAAGGCCTACGACCGCGGCATCCTCACCGCCGGCATCGTGCACGCGCGCAAGCCGATCATCTAGACGAGGGTTTCACTCCGGGCCCAGCTGCACGTGATCCTCACCGAGCTACGCCCCATAAATGATCCCTATCTGTGACCCATTGTCATAGACCAAACGGTCTAGTAGGTTGAGCCGATGAGCGCCACCGAGCAAGCGGAAGCGGCCTGGCAGAAGACCGCCTGCATCCTGTGCGAGAGCAACTGCGGACTGGAAGTGCAGGTCCGGGATCGCGCGCTGGTGAAGATCCGCGGCGACAAGGCGCACCCCGCCTCGGCGGGCTACACCTGCGAAAAGCCCCTTCGGCTGGACCACTACCAGAGCAATCCGCATCGGCTCACGAGCCCGCTCCGGCGTCGACCTGATGGCACGTACGAAGAGATCGACTGGAAGACCGCGATCACCGAAATCGCAGCCAAGCTCGGCGCAATCCGGGACAACCACGGCGGCGACAAGATCTTCTATTACGCCGGTGGCGGCCAGGGAAATCACCTCGGCGCCGCCTACGGTCGAAGCCTTCTGCACGCGGTCGGCGGCGTCTTCTACTCGAACGCGCTCGCGCAGGAGAAGACGGGCGAGGGCTGGGTCGACAGTGAGCTGTACGGCAGCCACACGTGTGGGGACTACGAGAAGTCCGAGGTCGCCGTCTTCGTCGGGAAGAACCCGTGGCAGAGTCACGGCGTCGCGCATGCCCGAACCGTCCTGCGCGAGATCTCCCGCGATCCCAACCGGACCATGATCGTCATCGATCCCCGGCGGTCGGAGACGGCTGCCATCGCCGACATCCACCTTCAGGTCAGGCCGGGAACCGACGCCTGGTGCCTGACGGCCATCCTGGGCACGCTCGTCCAGGAGAACCTGATCAATCACGCGTGGCTGGCCGAACACGCGACGGGTGTCGATGATGTCCTCGCTGCGCTACGTCCTATCGATGTCGCCGACCACAGCCGCCGGTGTGGCGTACCGGAAGACCTGATCCGGACCACCGCGCGTCGCATCGCATCGGCGCAGAGCGTCGCGACCTACGAAGACATCGGCGTCCAGCACGGACCCAACAGCACCTTGGTGTCGTACCTCAACAAGCTCATGTGGATCCTCACGGGCAATTTCGGCAAGCCCGGCGGAGTCCACATGCACTCGTGGCTGTTCCCGCTGGCCGGCTACTGGCATCACATTCCGCCCGAGCGTGCGTCCGCGCTCGTCGCCGGCCGACGTGTCCTCGGCACTGTCGCGATGAAGCGCGGTGCCGGCTTGTTGCGCGCCTCGATGTCGGGAATGGCCCGCACGTCGCCGACCCGGAAAGCGGCGAATGCGATCTCCGAGGCAACTCTCAACGCATTCTTCGATGCGGTGTCTGTCCCGCTGGCCCGCTCGATCGCCAACACGTTGAACATGCACAACGCGCCGGAGGTGACCCCGGTGACCGGGGCCCGGATTCTCGCCGGGCTCGTGCCGGCCAGCTCGATCACCGATGAGATCCTGACCGATCACCCCGACCGGTTGCGCGCGCTGTGGGTCGACGCCTCGAATCCGGTGCACTCACTCCCTGAGTCCGCCCGAATGCGTGCGGCGTTCGAGAAGCTCGACCTCTCGGTCGTCGTCGACGTCGCGTTCACCGAGACCGCTCGCTGCGCCGACTACGTGCTTCCGGCGACCAGTCAGTTCGAGAAATGGGAAGGCTCGATGTTCACGCTGCACTTCCCGCACAACACGTATCAGCTGCGAGCACCGCTGATGGATCGCCTCCCGGGCACGCGTCCGGAGCCAGAGATCTACGTCGCGCTCATCGATGAGTTGGGTGTGGTCGACGCGGATCTCATCGAGGACCTCACCGCGGCGGCTCGAACCAGCCGAGCAGCGTTCGCGCTGGCCTTCTTCTCGACGATCGCCGCCAAGCCACACCTCGCCGGACTGGTGCCGTACCTGTTGTACAAAACGCTGGGCTCCACCCTTCCGGCCGGGCAGGAATCGATCGCGGTCGTGTGGGGTATGGCGCACATCTGCGCGATCGCGTATCCCGATGCGGTGACCCGAGCGGGCTACCGCGGAACCGGATTCAGTAAGGGCGAGCAGCTTTTCGAGGCGATTCAGAAGCACCGCGAGGGTGTGACGATCACCGACGACCGCTACGAGGACGCCTGGAAGTACGTTCACCACGACGACCAGCGGATACACGCCAGCATCCCCGTTCTGCTCACCGAACTCGCCACGCTCGACGCGACCGAACCCGACTACACCACGGCGGAGTTCCCGCTCACGTTGTCGGCCGGCGAGCGCCGGGCGTTCACCGCCAACGTGATCTTCCGCGATCCGCAGTGGCGTCGACGGGACCCGAGCGGTGCTCTGCGGATATCGCCGGCCGACGCGACCGAGCTGCGGATTACGGACGGCGACAACGTCCGCGTGGTCACCGCGGCCGGTTCCGCGGAAGCCACGGTCGAGGTCTCGGACATCATGCAGAAGGGCCACATCTCGCTGCCCAACGGCCTCGGCGTGACCTACCCGGACTCCGACGGTGTCGAGGTACAGATCGGCGTCGCACCCAACGACCTCACCACCAACAGCCGCCGCGACAAGTTCTTCAACACCCCGTGGCACAAGAACGTGCCCGCCCGGGTCGAAGTGCTGACGCCCTAGACGGAGTTTCGTTTCCCAGGATGACCTTGTATCGCCTAGCCTGCATGCCGTGACGCTCTATCCGCGCATCTTTGTCGGGACCGACGGCTCTGCGGCTGCGGCCCAGGCGATTCGAGTCACGGCGAGCCTGGCGTCCGCGCTCGGCGTTCCATGCGTGCCGATCGTCGCCGCCAACGCCGAACAAGGCGAGTACTGGGCCAACGAGACCGCCGACAAGGCAGCGCAGAAGTTGACCGAACTCGGCGCCCAGGTCGAGGAGGAAGAGGTCCGCCTCGGTGATCCCTCGAGCGCCCTGCACGCGTGGACGAAGGAGAACCCGGACTGCCTGTTCATCGTCGGTTCGGAAGGCCTGCACCACGCAGGATCCCGGATCGTCGTGAGCGTCTCGAACCACCTGTCGCACCACAGTGCTGCGGACGTGTTGTTCACCCGCACCGAGCCCAAGTGGTCGAAAATCGGGCTCGCGACGAACGGTTCCCCGATGTCGCGATTGGACGTTCAGCGAGGCCTGGCACTGAGCACGGCACTGGGCGCCCGAGCGCATCTCGTTTCCGTCGGGATCAGCGACAGCGCCGCACGTCGGATCGCCGAGCCGGTTGCCGACGCGATCACCGCAGCCGACCCGGCAGCGAAAGTCGAAACCGACGTGCTGCTCGGCGTTCAGCCCGGCCGGACGCTCGCCAACGCGAAGGGCTACGACCTACTCGTCATCGGAAACTCGGGCATGGCCGGACCGGGACGGTTCTTCGGGTCGACGGTCAACCACGTGACGCACCACTACAACGGCAACCTGCTGTTGGTGAACACGCGCCACTAGCCCTACTCCGCGAGTTCGGCGAGCTCCATCCACTGCTCTTCGGCCGCCTCTTTCTCGGCCACAACCTGACGAAGTTGGTTGTCGAGCTCGATGAGCTTGGCTGGGTCGGTCGCGGCGGCCGCCAGGTCTTCGTGCAGTTTCGCCTCTTTCGCGGCGAGCTTCTCGATCGCGCGCTCGACCTTGGCGAGTTCCTTGCGGGCCGCACGCGCGGCCGCACCGTCCGTCGCGGGTTTCGCTGCGACGGCTGCCGGCGCTTCCCCTAGCTGTGCCCGCTTCTCGAGGTACTGCGGGATGCCGCCGGGAAGATTGGTCAGCTTGCCATCGCCGAACAACGCCCACGTCGTGTCGCAGACGCGCTCGATGAGGTAGCGGTCGTGACTGATGACGACCATCGTGCCCGCCCAGCTGTCGAGCAGGTCTTCGAGCTGCTGGAGGGTGTCGATGTCGAGGTCGTTGGTCGGCTCATCGAGAAGCAGGACGTTCGGCTCGCTCATCAGAATTCGAGTCAACTGCAGCCGCCGACGCTCGCCACCGGACAGCTCACCGACCGGGGTCCGCTGCTTGGCCGGGGTGAATCCCAGTCGCTCGGCGAGCTGACCAGCGCTGATCTCCTTGTCGCCGAGCTGGATTCGCATCGCGATCTCCTGCACGGCCTCGAGGACGCGCATCTCGACCGGTAGATCGTCGAGTTCCTGGCGGAGCCAACCGATTTTGACGGTCTGGCCCTGGACCCGCCGGCCCGCAATCGGGGTGACCTCGCCGGCCAGGGTGCGCAGCAGTGTCGTCTTTCCGGAGCCGTTGACCCCGACGAGGCCGACCCGCTCCCCCGGCGCCAGACGCCACGTGAGGTCTTCGAGCAGCACCCGGTTATCCGGGGTGGTGATGGTGGCGTCCTCGATCTCGATCACGACCCGACCGAGGCGACGCCGGGCGAACGCCGCCAGGCTCACGCTGTCGCGCAACTGCGGAACATCGGCGATGAGCGCTTCCGCCTGCTCGATGCGGTACTTCGGCTTCGACGTCCGCGCGGGCGCACCGCGGCGCAACCACGCCAACTCCTTGCGCGCGAGGTTCCGGCGGCGGGCTTCGGTCGCATCGGCCTGTCGGCCGCGCTCTGCGCGCGCGAAGATCCAGTCGTTGTAGCCGCCCTCGTAGCTCGCGACGCGACCGTCGGCGACCTCCCACGTCTTCGTGGCAACGGTGTCGAGGAACCAGCGGTCGTGCGTCACGACCACGACGGCACTGCGGCGGCTCAGGAGGTGCTCGGCGAGCCACTGCACACCTTCGACATCGAGGTGGTTCGTGGGCTCGTCGAGAACGAGCAGATCGAGGTCGCGAACCAGCGCGGCGGCGAGAGCCACACGTCGACGCTGACCACCGGAAAGCGAGTCGACCTTGGCGTCGAGGTCATCCTCGAGTTCGCGCAGGCCAATGCCTTCGAGAATGTTCCGAATCCGGGCGTCGCCGGCCCATTCGTGTTCGGCGGTGCCGAGCGGGTCGAGGACGACACTTCGCACGGTGGCACCCGCGGGCAGGTGGCCGCGCTGCGTCACGACGGCCATGCGCAGGCCACCCATGCGACTGACGCGCCCCGAGTCCGGCTCGGCGATTCCGGCCAGGATCTCGAGCAGTGTCGTCTTGCCGCCACCGTTGAGTCCGACGACACCGATGCGCTCACCCGTCAGGACGCCGAGCGAGACATTGTCCAGCAGAGGCGCGATTCCGAAGGATTTCGAGACTTGTTCCAGGTTGACGAGGTTTGCCACTAAGGCCTTCCGTGATGATCGGGAATGATTCGGGCGCCATGGACCGGACCCGACGCCACACGCACGCTACGGCACACCCCGGCACCGGCTAGTTCGGCGCTGACCTGGATCGCCGTCTCGGCGTCCTGGCAGAGGAACGCGCACGTCGGACCCGAACCGGACACGATGCCGGCGAGGGCGCCCGCTTCCTCACCGGCACGCAACGTTCGGCGCAGCTCCGGCTTGAGGCTCAGCGCGGCGGACTGCAGGTCGTTGCCGATGAGCCCCGCGAGGTGATTGACGTCGCCCTGCACGAGCGTCTGCATGAGAAGTTCCGGCTCCCCCATGAGCCGAGCCGAGCCGTTCGCGCGCAGGCGATCGAGCTCGCGGAAGACCGACGGCGTGCTCAGCCCGCCCTTCGCGAGGGCGAGGACCCAGTGGAACGTGTTCCGGGAGAGCACCGGGAGCAGCTTCTCCCCTCGACCCGTTCCGATCGCGGTACCGCCCTGGAGTGCGAAGGGAACGTCGCTGCCGAGTTCAGCGCCGATTTCGTGCAGTGCGTCGCGGGACAGATCGAGACGCCACAGCGCGTTGAGCCCGACGAGCGTCGCTGCGCAATCGGCGCTGCCGCCCGCCATTCCGCCGGCCACGGGGATGGACTTGTCGATGTGGATGTCGACCTCGGCGTCGCGCTTGCCGATCTCGGCGAGTACCTCCGCGGCCTTCCAGACGAGGTTCGACGAGTCGGTCGGAACGTCCGCGGCGCCCTCCCCCTTGACCGACACCGACAGTGCGGTCGACGGCCGGACGGTGATCTCGTCGTAGATCGACAACGCCTGGAAGACGGTGACGAGATCGTGGTAGCCGTCTGGCCGCAGGTCATCGACCGCGAGGAACAGATTGACCTTCGCGGGGGCTCGGACCGTCACCGACCGCGGAACTACCGACAGCACAAGGAGTAAGCGTATCTGGCTCAGCCGCGACGAGCGGTCGCGAGCCGGACGAAGTCAGCGGTGGTCAAGGTCTCGCCGCGGGCTGCCGGGTCGATACCGGCGGCTCGAAGCGCCTCCTCCGCCGCGGGAGCACTGCCGGCCCAGCCCGCCAGGGCGGCCCGCAGGGTCTTGCGGCGCTGTGCGAAAGCTGCGTCGACGACCGCGAAGACCCGCTTCCGAAATTCGGCGTCGGTGGGCCACGGCGACTCTTCGTAACGGTCGATCCGGACCAGCCCGGACATCACCTGCGGCGCGGGCCAGAAGACGTTCTTGCCCACCGAACCGGCCCGCGACACGGTTCCGAAGAATCCGGCCTTGACGCTGGGAACTCCGTAGACCTTGTTACCGGGACCGGCGGCCAGCCGGTCGGCAACCTCGGCCTGCACCATGACGAGCGCAGTCCGCAGCGTGGGGAGTTCGGCCAGCAGGTGCAGCAGAACCGGCACGGAGACGTTGTACGGCAGGTTGGCGACCAGAGCTGTCGGCTCGACGTCGAAATCCGCGCGCCGTACTCGCAGGGCGTCCGCACCGATGATCTTCAGTCTGTGTGCCTCTGAGGCGGCTCGTTGGGCCACTGTGTCCGGCAGGCGGCCGGCCAAGACGGGGTCGATCTCGACAGCGGTCACCGAATCGACGACATCGAGCAACGCGAGCGTCAGCGAACCCAGCCCCGGACCGACCTCGATGACCGCGTCGTTCTCATCGACGCCGGCGACGTCGACGATCCGCCGAACCGTGTTCGGGTCGTGGACGAAGTTCTGCCCGAGTTGCTTCGTCGGGCGGACGCCGAGTTCCTCGGCAAAGGTGCGGATCTCGGCGGGACCGAGCAGCGAAACCGTGCCTCGAGCCCGGCTCACTGAGTCATTTCCGTCGTCGTCACCCTGCAATCAGAACAAACCGAGCTTGGACGAGCAAGCAGGCCAGGCTCCCCAGCCCTGCCCGTTGAGCACGCGCTCGGCGACGGCGATCTGCTGGTCCCGGGTGGCGAGGTCGGCTCTGGGTGCGTACGCACCGCCGCCGTAGGCCTGCCACGTGCCCTGCGTGAACTGCAGACCACCGTAGAACCCGTTGCCGGAATTGATCTGCCAGTTGCCCGTCGCCTCGCATTGCGCGAGGGCGTCCCAGTTCGCATTTCCGGTGACCGGAGGCGGAGGTGGCGCGAAGTTCTGGGTGTGCTCGGGTTCGGTGGTCGGCACAGTTTCGGTGGTCGGTCTCGGTGCCTCCACAAACGACGACGGCGGAGCACTTTGCTCCGTCGTCGTCGGTGAGGCTGGTTCCGGGACCGCGAGGTCCGCGATATCAGAACGGAACTTCTCGTCGGGGATCGTTGCCACGTCGGGCTCCCAGGCGATCACTTCGTCGTCCGACTCCGGGGCCGGCGGCACGATCGCCTCGAGCAACGCGGCTGAATTCGCAGTCCGGACGTCGGAGTGCGAGAGAGTGTGGCCGGCCATGCCGCCGACCCCCAGCACGAGCGCTGACGCACCGAGCACGATTCGTGTTGTCGTGAAGACTGGTTCGACTTTGCGGGCATGGCGACCGACGACACGGGCATGCCCAACTGCTCGGCGATGCTTCGCGACCCGGTAATGCTTACCCATGGTCACGGAAGGGTAACGACAATACGACGGGAATATCAGCGAATTGACGTAATCAATTCTCCAATATTCCCGTCGCATACCGCCTGACCTGCGGTTACTTATTCACTTTTTGAACTTCTCGGCACCAGTCGCGATTAATTACAAGATCATCACGAACCACATTTGTCACATTGTTAACGCAATCCCAATTGCGAGGAACACGACGGCCAAGCGCCCCAACCCTGGGCGGCACGGACCTTCTCCGCGATCGCGATCTGCTGCTCACGGGACGCGAGATCCGCTCGGGCCGCGTAGGTGCCGCCGCCGTAGGCATCCCAGGTTCCCTGCGAGAACTGCAGTCCGCCGTAGTAGCCGTTTCCGGTGTTGGCGGCCCAGTTACCGCTCGCCTCGCAGTTCGCAACGCCATCCCAGTTATGGGCGGCTGCGGCGTTCGCGACGCCCATCGAGCCGGTGACGATTGCGGTGGACAGAGTACCGAGAAGGAGCGCACGGGAGGTCGACAGCTTCATCGTTGTCATTGCGAGAATTTCTTTCTTTCCGCTCAGCGACATTGCTGGCCTGCCCCATAAGGGTTGGTAATCCGGTCGGGGGGCAGGTCGCTCAGCGCCGATTCCGGTTGCTCTTTCGAATTCCGAGGAACTCGAGCTGAAATAACTAAATCATGATCAGGGCCCTATTTGTGGGCAATGTTAGCCAGACCACATTCGATCGCGCGCACGTACAAGGGCACTGTTTGCGCAGTTCAACGATGGTTTTTATAGATCATTAACTTAGCTCAAATGTGAACGGCGTCACACGTTCAGAGTGAACGGGACCACACCGAAAACGGTCGATGCGCCGCATTCATGACGGCGCATCGACGACTTTCAAGATTGTTTTAGGCCAGTGCCACAAGTCCGAATTCGGCGGAATGTGCCATCAATTCATTTCGCGGCAATACGCGCACCGTGTACCCGACGGCGCCCGATACCGGCACTTCGATCGTCGCCTCGTACTGGCCCGGACCGACGTTCGTCATCGCGAATGTGACAACGTCGGTGAGCTCGTCAGAGGCGGCCACCCGTCCCAGCACCGCCTCGACGAGAACGTCGTCGGGGCCCAAACCGGCCAGGTCGACGTTTGCGCGCAACGACAATTCGGACCCGATTTCGGGAGTGTCCGGAAGGCCCGAGCCGTCGACCTGCTGCACCCGCACGCTCGGCCACGCGCTCTCCACCCGACGACGGAAATCCGCGAGCGCCTTCGCCTTGGCGAAGCCGTCTACGGCCATGTCATGCCCGGCTGCCGCGGCCGGAAGGTAGTAGCCGAGCGTGTAATCACGCACCATGCGGGACGCCAGAACCTTCGGCCCGAGCGTCTGCAGCGTGTGCCGCACCATTTCGATCCAACGCCCGGGAATTCCGTCGGCGTCGCGGGTGTAGAACCGCGGCGTCACGGACTTCTCGAGCAATTCGTAAAGCGCGGCGGCTTCGAGGTCGTCGCGGCGGTGCTCATCGGTCACGCCGTCGGCGGTCGGGATCGCCCAGCCGTTCTCGCTGTCGGCCCACTCATCCCACCAGCCGTCCCGGATCGACAGGTTGAGTCCGCCGTTGAGCGCCGACTTCATGCCCGAGGTTCCGCACGCTTCCAGCGGACGCAGCGGGTTGTTGAGCCAGACGTCGCAGCCCCAGTAAAGGAACTTGGCCATAGACATGTCGTAGTCGGGCAGGAAGACGATCCGATGACGAATCTCGGGGTCGTCCGCAAAGCGGACGATCTGCTGGATGAGTCGCTTTCCACCATCGTCTGCGGGGTGGCTCTTACCGGCCACGACGAGCTGGACCGGGCGCTCGGGATCGAGCAGGAGCTTCTTGAGTCGAGCGGGATCCCGCAGCATGAGCGTGAGTCGCTTGTAGGTGGGAACGCGGCGCGCGAATCCGACGGTCAAGACATTCGGATCGAAGACGCCATCGATCCAGCCCAGCTCGGCCTCGGTGGCACCGCGCTCGATCCACGACGCCCGGACTCGACGTCGAACCTCATCGACGAGGACTCCGCGGAGATCGTTGCGGGTTTCCCACAACTCCTCGGCCGGGACGTCCGACAACTTCTCCCCGCCTCGCGCTTCTTCGACCAGCTCCGGCCCGATGAGCGTGCGCGCCTTGTCCAGCCACTCCCGGGCCGCCCACGTCGGCGCGTGCACGCCGTTCGTGATGGAACCGATCGGCACTTCGTTCTCGTCGAATCCGTTCCACAGCGGATTGAACATCCCTCGCGACACCTGACCGTGCAGCTGGGAGACGCCGTTCGACCGCTGCGCAAGCCGCAGACCCATGTGCGCCATGTTGAACACATGGGGGTCCGCCTCGGCACCAAGCGCGATGACGCGATCGGTGTCCAGCCCCGGAAGCATCGAGCCTTCGAGGTAGCGCCGGACCAGGTCGACCGGGAATCGGTCGATACCCGCCGGAACCGGGGTGTGGGTGGTGAAGAGCGCGCCCGCCCGAACCGCGGCGAGCGCTTCGTCGAAGTCGAGCCCGCTCGTCATCGTTTCCCGGATGCGCTCGAGCCCGAGGAATCCGGCGTGGCCTTCGTTGGTGTGGAACACATCCGGTTCCGGTAGCCCGTTTGCCGCCGTGAAAGCCCGCACCGCCCGCACGCCACCGACTCCGGCGAGGATCTCCTGCTTGATGCGATGGTCCTGGTCACCGCCGTAGAGGCGGTCGGTGACCCCGCGCATTTCCACGTCGTTCTCGGCGATGTCCGAGTCGAGCAACAGCAGGTGCACGCGCCCGACGTCGGCGATCCAGACGCGAGCCCGCAGCACGCGGCCATGCGGCATGGCGACGTGAATGAGCACCGGGGCGCCATGGTCGGTCAGCAAGCGCAGCGGCAAGCCCTGCGGGTCGAGCGACGGGTAGTGCTCGAGCTGCCAGCCGTCGGAGGACAGTGACTGGCGGAAGTAGCCCGACCGGTAGAGCAGACCGACCGCGATGAGCGGAAGGCCGAGATCCGACGCCGCTTTCAAGTGGTCACCGGCGAGAATTCCGAGACCGCCCGAATAGTTCGGCAGAACATGTGCAACGCCGAATTCCATCGAGAAGTAGGCGATGCCGGCCGGTTTTTCCCCCGCCAGACTCTGGAACCAACTCGGCCGCTCCAGATACTCGGTCAGATCGGCATCCTGCGCATCGAGCAGAGCGAGGAATTCCTCGTCCTCGGCGAGTTCATCGAGGCGAGCCGGCGACACTTCCCCGAGCATGCGGACGGGATCGTGACCTATGTGTTCCCACAGGTCACGGTCGATCGCGGCGAACACATCCTGCGTCGGCGGGTGCCATGACCAGCGCAGATTGGTCGCCAGCCGCTCGAGGCGGCTGAGCCGCTGCGGGAGATGAGCACGAACGGTAAACCGACGCAACGCCTTCACCGGGCGAACACTACCCGTGCGCCTCGATCATCGCGGCTCGGACAAGCAGGGACAGTTGGTGGCTGACGGTCTCGGCGGTGGCCGGCGTGAGGGTGGTCCAGCCCTCGGATTCGGTCACCACATATCGACCGTCACGCAGGTCGGCCCACTTCACCGAGCCAAGCCAGTTCCCCCGAACTCCCGCCGCGACACTGAGAGCACCAGCCGCCGCTGCGGAGTCGAGCAGAAGTTGAACATCGTCGTTCGGGCCTTCGATTCGTCGGCGGTGACCCGCCGCGCCGACGGGCAGAGCCCGCACGGCCTCGTCGATCGCGCGAGCCGAGGTCAGCCGAACCGTCACATCGCCGTTCTCCGTGGCGACCGCGGTGAATCCGCCCGCGTCCGCGACGTACGAACGAATTCCCGCGCCATCGACGCTGATCCGCAGATCCGGCCGCGCGAGGACCCGCAGCGCGGTGAAGAAATCCGGGTCCATCGCATGGATGCGTTCGGCCGCGGCGTTCCGGAGCAGGCGGTATTCGGCCGCACCCATGGGTCGGTGAACGAACTCGATGGGATACGGCAGGGTGTCTCGACCTGCGAGTTCGCACGCGATGACGAAGTCGAATCCGGAGACCCGCCACTGCGCGGTCATTCGCCGAGCACCGGTTGCGTCGCCATCGGCAGGTCGCCGACCAGTTCGCTCGTGTTCGACGCCGCGACCAGGTACTCGCTGCCCTTCCTCTCGTCCTCGTCGTCTCCCCTACCGCGCGCCATCGGCGGGAACATTCCACTCATCGGCGCTCCGTTGCGACCGACACCACCGAGCCCGCCGGCCGACCCGACGAGACTTCCCGCCGGCGAACGTCCGGACGATGCCCCGAGTCCGGGCGCCGCAGCCAATGCACCGGCTGCGCTGCCCGCCAGACCCGCAGAGGTTGCGCTGGGGTGGGCGGACGAAGCGCCGGATCCCCCACTCGACTGCGCCGAACCGGTTGGACTGCCTGACGTCGACGCCGGATTGAAAGCTGCGGCCTGCGTCGCTGTTCCATCGCCGGAAGCCGAGCCCGGCACCGCCGAATTTCCCGGCTCTCCCGCCGTGCCGGAGGCATTGCCGGCGTCGCCACCCACGCCCTGAGCGGAACCACCACCCAGCGACTGGGGTTCCGGGAGTCGAGGAGTGCGACTGTCGACCTCCTGAACACCCGGCTGGTACAAGGTTCGCATCACGCGACGGGCTTCCGCCTCGGCCTCCCGGGCCGACTCCGCGCTGGGCGGCGTGCTCTTGGTGGGGTTGTCCCGGGGAACCTTGTCCTTTGTCTCCCGCAAGACCGACTCCGTTCGGTCGAGGTCGTTGGCGACGAGTTGCATCGACGACAACAGGTGCCCGGCCTGTTCGGTGTAGGCACGCACGGCCGCGGCGGCTGCCGCACCCGATGCACCCTGCCAGCTCGCGCTCAGCGCTGCGGGCAGCGTGTCCGCGAAAGTCTTGTGCGCAGCCTTGCCCTGCTCCGTGACATTGCGCCAAGAGTCGGCCATGGAGTTGATGTAATTCGGATCGGCCGAATCCAGAGCTTTGAGGATGTCCTCGTGCGACCACGTCTCGAAGGCCTCGAAGTCCGTGATCGCGGGCGGTTCGGTCTCGTGGTCCCAGCCGCCTTCGACGAGGTTGCGTTCGCGCTCGTTGACCTCATTGTCCTGTGCGACCGTCAGACGAGGCGGGTCAGTTTTCGGTGCCATGTTGTCTCCGTACTGCTCAGACCGCGGGAACCGCGGCGACGATGGCCTTGGCGTTCGTGAGGGCGACATCGCACAGGTCTTCGCGCGGAGCCGTCGAACTGTCGATCACATACGGCACGACGGCGACGGTGCCGGACCCACCTTCCATAGCGACCACACACAGATCGGAATGCGTGTCCTTGGATGACAGGACGAGCGTGCGATGCCCCCGCAGTGTGAGGTGGCCGAGAACGACGACCTCCGGGTCGTCCTCGAGCTCATCGAGGCCGAAGTCGTGCGCAAAGATTCCGACGTCGTACCAACCGTCGTACGACTCCCATCGACATGCTCGACTGTCGGTCGTCGGAAGGGTGTTTTTCGTCGACGGCCGAAGGTCCGCGTCGATGAGATCGTCGTCGGACAGGTCTTTGCAAGGGTCGAAATCGGCCGACTCGGTGGACACCGACGCCGCGAGCGCAGGTTTCGGCGGTTCTTTGGCCAGGGCGTGGCCTTCGGTCGTGTTGGCACACCCGGATGCAGTGATCGCGATGGCGACAGCGATGCCGGAGCCCGCGAAACGTTTCTTCATGTAGGTCCTTTCCCGCATCTTGGACGCTTGCCGCCGCTAGCCGGTTCCGCTCGCTAGGGTTTGTGGTGTGACCGGCCGCATCTCCATCGACGACATCGCCCCTTCGATTTCCGGCGGATGGGCGACGAAGGCTGTTGTGGGAGAAGTGATTCCCGTCCGAGCGGTGGTTTGGCGCGAGGGCCACGAAGCCCTGGGTGCGACGCTCGTCACAGTTGCTCCGAACGGCACCGAAGGCCGCATTCACATGGCCCCGGCTTTGGAACCGGACGTCTTCAACGCGACTTTCTCGCCGACCGTCGAGGGCGAATGGCGCTTTCGGATCGAAGCCTGGGGCGACCCGATCGCCACCTGGCGACATGGCGTGGAGAAGAAGCTGGGCGCCGGGCAGTCGGTCGGCGAACTGTCCAACGACCTCGAACTCGGCGCGCGCCTGTTCGATCGTGCAGCTGCGGAGTCGCACGGACGAAGTCACGCGAAGTTGGAGAAAGCTGCCAAGGCGCTGCGCAGTACCCGACCCTTGACCGGTCGCGTGACCGTCGCGTTCTCGGCCGAGATCGCCGAGATCCTGAGCGCACACCCACTGCGGGAGCTCGTGACGACCTCCCCGGACAACCCCGTGTCGGTCGAACGCCGGCGCGCGCTCTACGGCAGTTGGTACGAGTTCTTCCCGCGATCGACCGGCGGCTGGGATGCCGATGGCGATCCGGTCCACGGCACCTTCGCCACCGCCACCGAAGACCTCCCCCGGATCGCGGCCATGGGATTCGACGTGGTCTACCTGCCGCCGATCCATCCCATCGGAAAGGTCAACCGCAAGGGCCCGAACAACACACTCACGGCGGGCCCGTCAGACCCCGGATCGCCGTGGGCGATCGGTTCCGAGCACGGCGGCCATGACGCAATCCATCCCGCGCTCGGCACCGTCAAGGACTTCAAGCGATTCGAGGACGCCGCCCACAAGCTCGGGCTGGAAATCGCGCTCGACCTGGCGTTCCAGTGCGCACCCGACCATCCCTGGGCGGCCGAGCACCCGGAGTGGTTCACGGTGCTGCCCGACGGAACGATCGCCTACGCGGAGAACCCGCCGAAGAAGTACCAGGACATCTACCCACTCAACTTCGACAACGATCGCGACGGCTTGTATGCCGAATGCCTCCGCGTCGTCGAATACTGGATTTCGCTGGGCGTCAAGATCTTCCGCGTCGACAACCCGCACACCAAGCCCGCCGACTTCTGGACCTGGCTCATTGCGCAGGTCCGCGCGAAGCACCCCGACGTCATCTTCCTGGCCGAAGCGTTCACCCGTCCGGCCCGGATGTATGGACTCGCGCGACGCGGTTTCAGCCAGTCGTACGGCTATTTCACGTGGCGGGTCTACAAGCAGGAGTTGGCCGAATTCGCCCTCGAGATCGCCCACAAGGCGGACGAGGCGCGACCGAATCTGTTCGTCAACACCCCCGACATCCTGCACGCGAGCCTGCAGCACGGCGGCCGTCCGATGTTCGCGATCCGGGCCGTCCTCGCGGCCACGATGTCGCCGACCTGGGGCGTGTACTCCGGATTCGAGCTCTTCGAGAGCTTGGCCCTCAAGGAAGGCAGTGAGGAGTACCTGGACTCGGAGAAGTACGAGCTGCGGCCGCGCGACTACGCCGCCGCCAAGGCCCGCGGCGACTCCCTCGAACCCTGGATCACCCGGCTCAACAACATTCGGCGCACGCATCCCGCACTGCAGCAGTTGCGCGTGATCCACGTCCACCACCTCGACAACGACAACCTCCTCGCGTATTCCAAGGTCGACCCGGTGACCGGAGACTGCGTCCTCGTCGTCGTGAACCTGAACCCGAACGGCGTCGAGAGCGGAACCGTGTGGCTCGACATGCCCGCCATCGGGCGGGACTGGAGCGACCGCTTCCAGGTTTACGACGAGGTCAGCGGTGAAACCTACGATTGGGGTCAGTCGAACTGGATTCGGCTGGACCCGTGGAAGGCCGTCGCGCACGTTCTTGCTCTCCCCGCCGTGGCCTTACCGACCCGGACGGAGCGCGCCTACCGATGAATCCCCATTCGCACCTCGGCGCCCACGAGGTGCCGGCCGGCACCGTCATCCGCGCGCTGCGTCCGCACGCCGAGCGGGTCGCGGCCCGGATCGGGGGCGTCGACTATCCGCTTCAGCCCACTTCAGCAGGCATTTTCGAGGCGACGGTCCCGTTCCACGACCTCATGGACTACCGCCTGGTCGTCACTTATCCCGGGGGCCCCGAGACCGTGATCGCCGACGGCTACCGGTTTCTGCCGACGATCGGCGACGTCGATCTTCATCTCTTCAACGAAGGCCGTCACGAACGCCTGTGGTAGATTCTCGGCGCGCACCCGCGCACGTACACGACCCCGGACGGCGAGGTTTCCGGGACATCGTTCGCGGTGTGGGCGCCCAACGCTCGGAATGTCACGGTCGTCGGCGACTTCGACCATTGGGGCGGCGAGACGTACCCGATGCGGATGCTCGGCTCGTCCGGCGTCTGGGAGCTCTTCATCCCGGGCATCGGCGTCGGCGCGAAATACAAGTACCGACTCGAATACCAGAGCGGCGAGGTCAGCGACCGCGCAGACCCCATGGCCTTCCAGACCGAAGGACCGCCGGCAACGGCATCGGTCGTGAGCGAATCCCCGCATACGTGGACGGACGACGCGTGGATGAACCAGCGCGCGACTTATCACCCGACGACCGCGCCGATGTCGATCTACGAAGTCCACCTCGGATCGTGGCGTCCGGGTCTGGGCTACCGTGAACTCGCCCTTCAGCTCGCCGAATACGTTCAGCAGCAAGGCTTCACGCACGTCGAATTACTGCCCGTGGCCGAGCATCCCTTCGGCGGCTCGTGGGGTTATCAAGTCACGTCGTACTACGCGCCCACCGCGCGATTCGGGACCCCCGCCGATTTCAAGTGGTTCGTCGACCATCTGCATCAACGCGGAATCGGCGTCATCCTGGACTGGGTACCGGCACACTTCCCGAAGGACAGCTTCGCTCTCGGCAATTTCGACGGCACTCACCTCTACGAGCACGGGGATCCGCTGCGTCGCGATCAAGCCGATTGGGGGACGTACGTTTTCGACTTCGGCCGCTCCGAGGTCCGAAACTTTCTCGTCGCGAATGCGCTGTTCTGGATCGACCAATTCCATCTCGATGGTCTGCGCGTCGACGCGGTCGCGTCGATGCTCTACCTCGACTATTCGCGGACCGAGTGGCGCCCGAACAAATACGGCGGTCGCGAGAATCTCGAAGCGGTTCAGTTCCTGCAGGAAATGAACGCGACCGTGCACAAACTTCATCCGGGTGTCGTGACGATCGCCGAGGAATCGACCTCGTGGCCGGGAGTCACGCGTTCGACGAACGTCGGCGGACTTGGCTTCACGATGAAGTGGAACATGGGCTGGATGCACGACACTCTCGGCTACCTCGGCCGCGATCCGATCCATCGCTCGTTCCACCACCACGAGATCACCTTCTCCCTCATGTACGCGTGGAGCGAGAACTTCGTCCTGCCCATCAGCCATGACGAGGTCGTCCACGGTAAGGGCACGTTGTGGACCCGTATGCCGGGCAACCACGCCGCGGGGGTCCGATCGCTGCTGTCGTACATGTGGGGGCATCCGGGCAAGAAGTTGCTCTTCATGGGCCAGGACTACGGCCAAGTCAGCGAGTGGTCGGAGGAACGCGGGCTCGATTGGGACCAGGCCGATCCCGGCATCATGCGCATGGTCGCCGACCTCAACGCCGTCTACCGATCGCATCCCGCGATGTGGAGCCGCGATACGTCCCCGGGCGGTTTCAGTTGGATCGATGCCAACGACAGCGGCAACAACGTGCTGAGCTTCCTGCGCTACGGCAGTGACGGGTCGGTCATGGCGTGCATCTTCAATTTCTCCGGGCTGACCTTCGGCGGCTATCGCGTGGGTCTGCCCGAAGCCGGAGTCTGGCGGGAGATCTTCAACTCCGACGCGGGCGACTACGGCGGCTCCGGTGTCGGCAACTACGGGTCGGTCACCGCGACCGACGACACCTGGCATGGCCGCCCCGCATCGGCCGAGATCACCATCGCCCCGAACTCGGCCATCTGGCTGCTCGCACCCTAGCTAATGGGTGCACCGTCGTTCGGTCCGCTCCTCGCTGCGTTCCACCCTAGGTGTCGATTGCCAACACCTAGTGGGTGATCACCTACCCCTCGGGGGCGTTCATCGACCGCTCCATCTGCGGAAGATTCAGAGGCAATACAGCTTCCACCTTTGAATCTCTGCAGATAGGCACCCCGATGAACGCCAACCGCCGCTCAATCCTCCGCTGGCTCACGAACCGCGTTGCTACCTATCTCGAGGTGCCGGTGCACGCTGTCGACGCTATGGTTCCGCTGGCTGAACTGGGCGTAGACTCCGTTTACGCGGTAAGCCTCGTCGGTGACGTCGAGGCGCATTTTGACATCGAGGTGGACGCCACGATGATCTTCGACTACCCCACCCTGGCTCACATCGCTGAGTTCATCGATAGCGCGGTCGCCCAGCAGGCGTCGGCCGCGTAATCGTGGGACACGATATGACCAGCGAACTCATCACGCACCTTCGAACTCAGTTCACGGCGGCACTCGATTCCCGCAGTTTCACCTTTCTCTCGGAGTCTGGGCGCGGGCTCGCCGCCGACGTCGGCACCTTCGCCGAGATCGACCGGGCCGCGCGCGAACTCGCGGTGTGGCTGTCGCAGCACGCCGACCGTCGACAGCCGGTCCTTCTCCTGTTCGAACCGAGCCTGGATTTCTGGAAGACCTTCCTCGGCTGCGTACTCGCCGGCGTCACGGCGATCCCCGCTCCGCTCCCGCACGATCAGCGCAGCATGCAGCGGGTCGCGAAGATCCACGCCGACGCGGGCGCGAGACTCACCCTGACATCCGTCAAGCTCCGGGACATCCTCGCCGAGCGAATCGACAAGCTCGAACTGACGGACGCGATGGACGTCGTTGCGGTCGGCGCAGCCACTGCCTCCGATCCAGACGACTGGACGCCACCGGACGTCACGAATGACGCTGTGGCATTCCTGCAGTACACCTCCGGCTCGACCGGCGACCCCAAGGGCGTCGCCGTCACGCATGCCAACGTCATGGCGAACCAGTCCGCGATGGCGGAGGCAATGGGCGCGGGACCGGATTCGGTCGTCGTCGGTTGGGTTCCCCACTTTCACGACATGGGTCTGCTGGGCGGTCTCCTCGGATTCCACATCGGCGGCAACACGGTCTCCATGGCCCCGATGGCCTTCCTCAAGCAGCCGGTCCGCCTCCTCAAGGCAATCAGCGACTACCGCGGAACCATCAGTGCTGCCCCGAATTTCGCGTTTGACCTCATCGCCAAGCGAACGACCCCCGAGCAGATAGCCGACCTCGACTTGTCGTGCTGGGAAGTCGCGATCAACGGCGCCGAGCCGGTCCGCCAGCGGACGATCGAGCGTTTGGCCGAGGCCCTCGCGCCGGCCGGCTTCTCCCCCGCGACGATGAAGCCGGCATTCGGGATGGCCGAAGTCACGCTCATGGCGACCATGACGCGCGAGACCCCGAAGTTCGTCGTCGCCGATCTGACGGCCCTCGAGCAGCATCGGTTCGAGTCCGCGGCCCACGGGGTGAGCCTCGTGAGCTCGGGTCCGCCGGCCCCCGGCGTCGAGGTCCGAATCGTCGACCCGCAGTCGCTCGCGGTGCTTCCGGAGGACGCGGTCGGCGAGATCTGGCTCCGCGGCGCAAGCGTTGCCAGTGGCTACTACAACCGACCGGTCGAGACCGCCGAACGCTTTGACGCCCGAACCGCAGACGGCGACGGGCCGTACCTTCGCACCGGCGATCTGGGCCTTCTTCACGAGGGCGAGCTCTACGTCACCGGACGTTTGAAGGACGTGTTGATCATGAACGGCCGCAACCTGTACCCGCAGGACATCGAGGCCCTCATCCAGGACGTTCACCCGGCTATCGAGGGCTCCCGCGGCGTCGCGCTGTCTATCGACGCCAAGGACGGCGAGCGTCTCGTCGTCGTTCAAGCGATCAAGCCACGACTTCTCGGCGAAGCCAGCCTCGACGACCTCGCGAAGCAGATGAAATCGGCGATCGCGCGTGGGTTCGATGTCGCAGCGCCGAGCGTCGTACTCGTCGGACAGACCGGAATTCACCTCACGACGAGCGGCAAAGTTCAGCGCTCGTCGATGCGCAAGGCCTTCCGAGACGGGGATTTGAGCAGCGTGCTCCACCACAGCATCGATCCCGTTCTTCTCGAATTCCTGACGGTGAGCGCAGGTCCGGATCTATGACCTCCCATGACATCGCCATCGTCGGGGTCGATTGTCGATTCCCGAAGGCGGCCGACCCCGGGCAGTTATGGAGGCTGCTCCTCGACGGCGCTGATGGCATCGACGTCGTTCCGTCCGACCATTGGGACGCGAAGGCACTCGAATCCACCGGTACGGTCAACCACCACACCGGTGGATTCCTCAGCGACGCGGACGCCTTCGACAACGACTTCTTCGGGATCACCCCGCGCGAGGCCGCGGCGATGGACCCGCAGCAG
The DNA here is from genome assembly GCA_021372355.1 of Nocardiaceae bacterium. Lineage (GTDB taxonomy): Bacteria > Actinomycetota > Actinomycetes > Mycobacteriales > Mycobacteriaceae > Smaragdicoccus. Next base: position 35,263 of record JAJFUQ010000223.1, read on the forward strand.
CGACTGCTGCTGCAGTCCGCGTGGCGGGCCTTGGAGAATGCGACGCTCGACCCGCGGCGGCAGGCAGGTTCGAACACCGGCGTCTACGTCGGCGTGATGGCGAACGAATGGGCGCAGCTCAATCTTCGCGACTACCAATCGATCACCGCGCAGGACGGCTCCGGAAACGGCTACTTCATGACCGCGAACCGGGTGTCGTACCAGTTCGACTTCAAGGGGCCGAGTCTCGCGGTCGACACCGCATGCTCGTCGTCCCTCGTCGCAGTGCATCTCGCCACGCAGGCACTGCGGAACCGCGAGTGCGATCAGGCCGTCGCCGCGGGCGTCAATCTCACGCTGACCCCGGCGATCAATGTCTTCTACACGCAAGCCGGGCTGGCCGCTCCCGACGGACGATGCAAGCCCTTCAGCGGAACCGCGGACGGAATCGGCCGCGGCGAGGGTGTCGGAGTTGTCGTTCTTCGCCGTCTCGACGATGCGGTCACGGCGGGCCTGCCGATCTGGGCGGTCATCAAGGGCAGCGCAGTCAACAGTGACGGCAAGAGCAATGGCATCACCGCGCCGAACCGCTGGGCCCAGCAGAAGGTCGTCGAATCCGCGTACCGGAACGCTTCGATCACCCCGGCTGCGGTCGACTTTCTCGAGGCGCACGGCACCGGGACCGTCCTCGGCGACATGATCGAGACGAAAGCGCTTGGCCACCTTTTCCGTTCGCGCCGGGATCGCCCCTGCGCGATCGGCTCGATCAAGGGAAACCTGGGCCACACCGAGGGTGCCGCCGGCATCGCCGGCCTCATCAAGACCGTGCTCAGCCTTCATCACCGAATCGTTCCGCCGTCTCGATTCGCCGACACCGAGAACGCCGACCTCCGACTTTCGGACAGCGGACTTCGGCTGCTGACCACACCGATGGATTTGTCGGCGGGTGAAGTCGTCGCGGGATTGTCGAGCTTCGGCATGGGCGGAACGAACTGTCACATGGTCGTCGCCAGCGCACCGGCCCGTGCGTCAACAGTGTCGAGCGGACCCGGAATCCTCACGATCTCGTCGAACACGGTCGAAGGACTGCGCCGCAATGCCCTCCTCCTCGCCGACGACATCGAGGCGAACGAAGCGCCCATCGATCAACTGTGCTGGTCGACCAACCAGATCAAGGCCTCCGGCAAGGTACGCGCCGCGTTCCTCGCGTCCGACCGCGTCGCCGCTGCAGCCCAACTGCGCGGCGATCTGACGATCGGCCGTGCCGCCGGAATGGCGGCCGGCTGGCTGTTCAGTGGTCAGGGCACGCAGTTCGCGGGCATGGACCGGGCCGTTCTGGACGGACCTGACGTTCTCCGCACCGCATTCGACGAGGTCGAGGAAGCGCTTCTCCCCCACCTCGGCGTGCAGATTCGCGAAGTGATGGGCGACGATCGCATCAACGCGACCGAATTCGCTCAGCCCGCGATCTTCGCGATTCAGTACGCCCAGGCCAAGGCGCTGCTCTCGCTCGGCGCCGAGCCTGCCTGGCTGGTCGGGCACAGCATCGGTGAGTTCGCGGCCGCCACGATCGCCGAGATCCTGACTCTCGACGACGCCGCACGTCTCGTCGCCGCGCGCGGCCGCCTGATGCAAAACCTGCCGGTCAACGGTGGAATGCTCGCGGTCCGGGCGGCCGTGTCAGATCTCGAAACGGGCCGCCTCGACGTCGCCGCGGTCAATGGCCCGCAGGACGTCGTGCTGGCCGGTTCGCTCGATGCCGTCGCGGAGGTCGCGACCGAACTCGAGGGCCGCGGGTACACGACGCGTCGAATCAACACCTCACATGCATTCCACTCGGCGTTGATGGAGCCGATGATCGCGGAGTTCGCCGAGGTCGCAGCAGCGTGCACGTATTCGCCCGCCGCGTTCCCGATCTACTCGACCGCCCGCGGCCGCCTTCTCGACGACGAAGAGCCGATGGATGCGGACTACTGGGTCGAACACATCCGCTCGACCGTCCAGTTCGCCGATGCCACCACCGCAGCGCTTGATTCGGGGCCGACGCACCTCGTCGAATTCGGTGCCAAACGAGTGCTCGGACCGATGATCCGGCGCCTGAATCCAGAGGCTCCGACGCCGCTGTGCGTCGCCGACGGATTCAGCGACGCAGTCGTCGCACTTTATCGAGACGGGGTCAATCCGCAGTGGAACCTGCTGTACCCCAAGGCCTCTCAGGTCGCCCACCGCCTCACCGGCTACGCGTTCGACACGACGAACCGCTTCTGGATCAAAGAACAACCGACCCTTTCGCCGACGCCGGTCGCCACCCCCATCACCTCCGGAGACTCGACCATGGACAACCTCATCGCCCTGTTCCGCGAGCAAGCCGCCGTCCTCGCGGCCTACGGGAAAATCACACCGGCAGGCGACGCACCGACACCTGCCACCGTTGCCGTCGCACCGCAGGTCCACGACAACGTCGCCGACATCGTGTTCGGCGAGGTGGCCCGCATCAGCGGATTCCCCCAGTCGAAGTTGCGTGCCAACCAGTCGATCAACGGCGAACTCGGATTCGACTCGATCATGCTCGCCGACCTCTTCACGGGCCTGAAGCGCCAGCTGCCGAACCAGGTGATCCAACCCGAGGCATTGGCGTCCGCGGGCACCCTCGCCGACGTCATCGCACTGGCCGGCGGTCGCGCGACCCCGGTGACGGCGGCGCCCGTCAACGCCGTCGCGCCGCAGTCCCGGATCAGCGACTTCGAGGAGGTCAAAGCCCTCCAGGACCGCTTTGCCCTCGGCGCGGCACTCGGCGTCGAGACCAATCCCTACTTCATCGTCAACGACGGCGTCACCCGCGATACCTCGATCATCGACGGCGAGCCCGTCGTCAACTTCTCGAGTTACAACTACCTCGGGATGTCCGGCCACGCGGCCGTGTCTGCGGCCGTCGCCGACGCCGTCGTCCGCTGGGGCAGCTCGTGCTCGGCCTCCCGGTTGCTGTCGGGAGAGAAGCCGGTCCATCGCGAGCTCGAGCTCGAACTCGCGAGCCTCCTCGGCACTGAAGACGCGATGGCCCTGGTGAGCGGCCACGCCACCAATGTCACCGTCATCGGGCATCTTCTCGGCGCGGGCGATCTCGTGATCCACGACAGCCTCGCGCACGACAGCATCATGCAGGGCTGCAAACTGTCCGGGGCCACGCGTAGGCCGTTCCCGCACAACGACTTCGCAGCCCTCGACGAACTCCTCACCCAGATACGGCACCAGTACCGCCGGGTCCTCATCATTCTCGAGGGCGTCTACAGCCAGGACGGCGATATCCCGGACCTCCAGGCGTTCATCGAGGTCAAGCGCAAGCACCAGGCATTGCTCATGATCGACGAAGCGCACAGCATCGGTGTCCTCGGCGCTACCGGCGGTGGCATCGGTGAGTACTTCGGCGTCAACCGCTCCGATGTCGAACTGTGGTCGGGCACGATGTCGAAGGCGCTCGCGGGGTGCGGCGGCTACGTCGGCGGCTCCACGGAGTTGATCGAATTCCTCAAGTACACGACGCCGGGATTCATCTACAGCGTCGGGATGCCACCTCCGACGGCAGCCGCCTCGCTTGCGGCGATCCGCACGATGCGCGCGGAACCCGAGCACCTCAAGCGCCTGCGCGCCCACTCAGCGTTGTTCCTCAAGCTCGCGCGCGAAGCCGGGATCGACACCGGAGACAGCTACGACACGCCGGTCATCCCGTGCATCGTGGGGAGTTCGATCAACGCGCTCCGCCTGTCGATCGCGCTGCTCAAGCGCGGCATCAACTCGAACCCGATCCTCTACCCCGCGGTTCCCGAGGACAAGGCGCGTCTGCGCTTCTTCATCACGGCCTGCCACACCGAGGAGCAGATCCGCAGTTCCGTGAAGATCCTGGCCGAGGAGATCGCACTGTTGGAGCAGGGGGTCTGAGACATGCTGAGGACCATCGCGCAGTTCTGCGTCACTCGACCGAAGGCAGTACTCGGCGCGGTCGGCGTTCTCCTCATTCTGTGCATTGCGCTGGGGTCGAATGTCAGCGAACGTCTCGGGGTCGCGGGCTTCTCGAATCCGGATTCCGAGTCGAGCCGCGCTGCGGTCCTCATCGCCGACAAGTTCGGCGGCACCCCCAACCTCGTTCTCGAGGTCCAGTCAAAGCAAGGCAATGTCGACGACGCCGCTGTCGCCGCAGTCGCCGATCAGACCCAGAAGGTCGTCGCCGACGAACCATCGGCGAAGGTCGTGAGCTCATACTGGCGCGACCATGCCACGGACTTGCGCAGTCAGGACGGCCAATCGGGCCTCATCATGGTCCAGATCTCCGGTACCGAAGATCAGGCCGCGAAGACCGCCCGCCGGATCATCAACGACCTCCCCGGCGATTCGAACGTATCGGTACAGGCGGGCGGACTGCTCGGCCTTCAGGTCGAGACCGAGAAGCAGGTGTCCGGCGATCTCGTCATCAGCGAGGCGATGGCGATTCCGGTGACGCTGGTCTTTCTCGTGGTCGTGTTCGGCGGCCTGGTCGCGGCGGTGCTCCCACTGTCGCTCGGCATCACATCGATCATCGCGGCGCTCGGCGTACTCGCGATCCTGACGCGAATAACCGACGTCTCCGTGCACGCCCTCACGGTTGCGACGGCTTTCGGACTCGGACTTTCGATCGACTTCGGGCTGCTGATGGTCTCCCGCTTCCGCTAGGAGCGAGCGTCCGGCCTCGAACACAATGCCGCCATCGTCGAAACCGTCGCTTCGGCGGGACGCACGATCGTCTTCAGCGCGGCGACAGTTGCGCTCGCCATGTCCGGACTGCTCGTCTTCCCGACCTACTTCTTGCGGTCGGTGGGCCTGGCGGCCAGCGTTGTCGTCATCCTGTCGGCGGTCAGCGCCATCACCGTTCTCCCTGCCGTCATGGCTCTGCTCGGGAACCGGATCGATTCCCTGCGGATCTTCCGTCGGTCACCCGCCCCGCCCGAATCGGAGTTCTGGCGGCGTTGTGCCCAGAAGGTCGTTCGCAAACCACTGGTCATGGCGCTGCCGGTCATCGCCGTACTGCTGGCACTGGGTATTCCGTTCCTGCACGCCCAGTACGCCACTCCCGATGAGCGTGCTCTCCCACCGGGCTCCGCGGCGCGCGAGGTGACGCAATCAGTGCGCGCGAACTACACCGTCGACTCCTCGAGCGCGATCACGATCATCACCCAGACGGACCCGGCCGGCCTCCGGGCCATGGCCGAGCCGATTTCACGCCTCCCCGGAGTGTCCCGCGTCGACGGTTCCTTCGGCAGCTTTGCGCAGGGAAACCAGGTGGCCGAACCAACCCCGGCGTCGGCCGCCTTCACCTCCGGCAACTCGGGCTACGTCCTCGTGCAAATGTCCGTCAGCGCGCAGTCTGACCAGGCGCGCAGCCTCGTCGAACGCATTCGAACCGAATTCACGAACGACAAGGCGCTGGTCGGCGGTCCGGCCGCCGTTCTCGTCGACAGTCGCGCAGCCGTGACCGACAACCTCGGCGTCGCGATTCTCATCATGGCGGTAGCGACGTTCGTGATGATGTTCCTCTTCACCGGCAGCGTGATCGTCCCGATCAAGGCACTGACGCTGAACCTGTTCGTGCTCTCCGGCGTGCTCGGCCTGATGGTGCTCATCTTCCAAGACGGGCACGGCGCGGGCGCGCTTGGTGTCACTCCTGCCCCGCTCGGCCTGCCGATGGTCGTCCTGCTGTGCTGCATCGCGTTCAGCCTGTCGGTCGATTACGAGATCTTCCTGCTGAGCCGGATCAAGGAAGCTCGCGACAGCGGACTCTCGAACGAGGTCGCGATCGTCGCCGGGCTCAGCAAAGTCGGTCGAATCGTCAGCAGCGCAGCCATCCTGTTGACCATCACGTTGGTGTCGTTCACCAACGGACTGTCGTTCATGAAGATGTTCGGTATCGGTACCGCACTCGCCGTCACACTCGACGCGACGGTCATCCGGGGCATCGTCGTTCCGGCCTTCCTACGCGTCGCCGGTGAGCTCAACTGGTGGGCGCCAGCCCCGCTCCGGCGGTTCTACGAGCGGTTCGGCCTCCGCGAATCGGACGAAAAACCCTCGCAAACAACATCTTCCGTTCCGCGGGAAGTCGAGGTCCTACCCGGCCACCACGTCGTGGCCGCCGTCGACGGGATCGCCGCCGTCATCTCCCGCCGCGATACCGAGTCCGATTCGGCAAGCCTGGCGTGGAGCGTTCTCGAAGTGGCCCGTCGCAGCCGGAACGACGGCGTCGCCCTCGCGGCCGGCCTTTCGGAGATCGCCGTCCAGATGCAGGCCGACCTGGGCGTCGCGATCCCATCCGCGAACGGGCTCACCGTGTTCCTTCGAGGCTCGGCGACGTCGACGCTCGATGGTTCGGAGGGCGCTCGGACGGTACTCGCGTGCCTCGATGCCGAGCACGGCGACTGCTACCGCGTTCCGGTCCCTCTCGGCCCCATCACGCTCGCGATCCGAGATAGCGCTGCGACGGACCTGGACCGGCCCCGCGAACCCGGCAACAACCGACTCGCCAACTGGATGGCTTTCGGCCAGGGCGCCGTGTTGTGGCCCGCCGGATCGATGACCGTGCTGCCCCCTCCGCCGCCCTCACCGGCACCTGCGCCCGCACCGGCGGCACCGGTGGCACCGGCCGCCGAGCCGACCGGGCGCTTCACGCCATTCTCGATTCCACCGCCCGTTGGCACGCCCATCGAGGTCGCTCGCGTGACCCTCGACGACGGCACGAGTTTCGACATCAACGGCGACTACCTCATCGGGCGGAACCCCTCGGTATCGCGTGAGCCCGGACTGCGGTCGATCCGCATCGACGACCCGCAGGTGTCCCGCGTGCATGCGGCGATTCGCCGGATGAACGGCGACGTGTACGTCGTCGACCAGGACTCCCACAACGGTGTCTACGTCCAGACCGGAGACGGAACCTGGAATCGCGTCGCCACGCGGGTGCCGACAATGTGGCGACCCGGCACCGAAATTCGGATCGGCAACCGGGTCCTGCGACTCGAACTCGTCAGCGCGGCGACTAGTAAAGTGCCGTAGCCAACTTCCGCCGAGCCGCCTTCACAATCGGCTCGGCCGGGTCGAACAGCTCGAAGAGCTCGAGCAGACGAGTCCGAACGGCCGTCCGATCGTCGCCGGCAAACCGCCGGACCGCATCGATAAGACGCTGGAACGCAGCTTCGGGCTCCTGGCGAAGCATCTCGATGTCCGCCGCCTTCAGCTGCGCCTCGACATCGTCGGGGTTCGCATTTGCCTGCACATAATCATCGGGCGTCAGGGATTCGGCCCGCTGTAGCAGACCGACCTGGCGCAGCGCCGCCTTGGCTTCGACGTTGTGCGGCTCCGACAGCAGAATCTTTTCGTAGGCAGCCTGCGCACCTGCGAGGTCACCCGAATCGAGCAGATTCTCCGCGGCGACGAAACGGGGGTCGGCCGGCATTTCGTCCTCGACGTCGCCGTCGCCACCATCGAGCTTGCCGGCAGTCGCCTGAAGCAGCGCCTCGATCCACTTGCGGACCTGCGTCTCCGACTGGACACCGGGAAGATCGGCGAGCGGTCGTCCACCGGCTACGGCGACAGTCGTGGGAATCGACTGGATGCCGAACACCTGGGCGATTCGCATGTTGGCGTCGACATCGACCCGCGCGAGCTGCCACTTGCCGTTGCCCTCCGCAGCGAGCGTGTCGAACAGCTGAACCAGCTGAACGCTCGCCGGGCTCCGCGTCGAATACAGCGCGACGACAACGGGGATCTGCATCGACCGATTCAGAACCTCGACCTCGAAGTTCTCCTCGGTGACATCGACCGAAAACGCCGATGTCGACGCCGGAGCATCCGCAGTCTTGGCCGGTCGCTTCAAGGCCGACAGGTCGACAGCACCGGACATGGCAGCCGCCATCGCGGCGTTGGGCTTGCGAGCACCAGGACGAGTCACGTGCCTACTTTCTCATTCCTCGATTACGAGAGGCTGAACCGACAGTTCCCCAAGGTTTCCGGAACGAACCGTCCAGACCTCGAACACAACGGTCGCCAACGGCGGCACCGACGAGATCAGCGCCAGCAGCGTCACCCGCGGCGTCCACTGCAGGGCACGGGCAGCCGCGACTGTCACGAGCAGGAACAGGATGAATACGGCGCCATGGATCGGTCCGAAGACCTTGACGCCGATCTCGTTCCCGTTTTCGGGCAGGTATTTGAATGCCATCCCGATGAGGAGTCCCACCCAGGTGAGCGCCTCGAGGATCGCGACGAACCGAAACCGCTTCGCCGGGGTCGAAAGATCAAGCACGCGCCGGAACCTTGATGATCAGGGCGTCACCTTGGCCGCCGCCACCGCACAATGCGGCCGCACCCACGCCACCGCCACGGCGCTGCAGCTCGAGCGCGAGGTGGAGGGTGATGCGCGCGCCCGACATGCCGAGCGGGTGTCCGATGGCGATCGCGCCACCGTTGACGTTGACCTTCTCACCGTCCAGGCCGAGCGTGCGGGCCGACGACAGGCCGACCACCGCGAACGCCTCGTTGATCTCGACGACGTCGAGGTCGGACGGCGAGATGCCTTCCTTCTGGCAGGCCTTCGAGATAGCGTTCGCCGGCTGCGACTGCAGCGTCGAGTCCGGTCCTGCCACCATGCCGTGCGCACCGATCTCGGCGATCCACTCGAGGCCGAGTTCTTCGGCCTTCGTTTTGCTCATAACGACGACGGCCGCAGCACCATCCGAGAGCTGCGAAGCGTTTCCGGCGGTCACAGTTCCGGTCTTGCTGAAGGCAGCGCGTAGCTTGCCGAGCGACTCCGCGGTCGCGTCGCCGCGAATGCCCTCATCCTCGGTCACGGTGATCGGCTCTCCACGACGCTGCGGAACCTCTACCGGAACGACCTCGTTGTCGAAGACGCCGTTCTTCCAGGCCGTCGCCGCCCGCTGGTGCGACGCGGCGGCGAACTCGTCCTGGTCCTCGCGCGAGATCTTCTCGGTCTCGTTCGCATTGTCGGTGAGGCCACCCATGATGAGACCGGTGAAGTGGTCGTCGAGGGCGTCGTAGTTCATGTGGTCGACCATGGTGACGCTGCCGTACTTGTAGCCCTCACGGCTCTTGAGCAACAGATGCGGTGCCTGGGACATCGACTCCTGGCCACCGGCCACGATGACGTCATATTCTCCGGCGCGGATCAGCTGGTCGGCGAGAGCGATGGCGTTGATTCCGGACAGACACACCTTGTTGACGGTCACCGACGGAGTCGACATCGGAATTCCGGCGTATGCCGCCGCCTGACGAGCCGGCATCTGGCCCGCACCAGCAGTCAGGACCTGGCCCATGATGACGTACTCGACCTGCTCGGGTGCGACGCCGCCCTTCTCGAGGGCCGCCTTGATCGCGAATCCACCGAGCTGAGCTCCGGTGAAGTCCTTCAGCCCACCCAGCAGCTTGCCCACGGGGGTGCGTGCCCCCGAAACGATGACCGATGTCGTCACGGTGTTCCTCCTGAAACCAGCTCGTCTCCTGTAACGAGGTTAGCGCTAGGGTCATTCCATGAGTCATTCAGCACCGGAAGCTCTCACTTCGCACATCACCGCCATCGATCATGTCGGCATTGCAGTGGCAGACCTCGACCAGGCGATCGCCTGGTACGCCGCAAACCTGGGCCTACAGGTCCAGCACCGGGAAACGAACGAAGCGCAGGGTGTCGAGGAAGCGATGGTCGGCGTTCCCGGCGCGCCCGCTGGTTCGACCCTCATTCAGCTCCTCGCACCCCTGACCCCAGAGTCGACGATCGCCAAGTTCATCGACCGCAACGGCCCGGGAATGCAGCAGCTCGCCTACCGCGTTGCCGACCTCGACGCCGCCTCGGAGGACCTGCGCAGCAAGGGCATCCGACTGCTGTATGACGCACCGCGGTCCGGCACGGCGGGTTCGCGTATCAACTTCGTGCACCCCAAGGACGCCGGCGGAATCCTCGTCGAGCTCGTCGAGCCTGGTCAGAGCGATCACTAACTGCAATCTTTTCGCCTGAACTGTCCGATTGAACGGCTGTACGTTGTGGACATGGGCGACGATCATCAGTTTTCGACGGTCCGCCGCGGGCTCCATCCGGGCGAGGTGAAAGCCCACCTCGCCCGGCTCAACGATGACCTGCAGATGACGGCGGACGACCGCGACTCGGCCGCAGCGCAAGCGCGCTCGTTGGCGAAGCAACTCGATGCGGCGCGCACCGAGATCGAAGATCTCCATCGCGAGATAGATCGGCTGGCCACTGCGCCAACCTCGACGCAAGGCATGAGCGACCGGCTCACTCGGATGCTTCGTCTCGCCGAGGACGAGGCCGAGGAGATTCGTGCGACAGCTCATTCCGACGCTGCCGAGAAGCTCGCGATCGCCGAGCAGAACGCCGAAGCAGTTCGTGAGGAAGCTCACCGGCTCGCGATCGAGACGAAGGAACGCCTCACCGCCGCACAGACCGAGGCGGACGAGATCATCGCCGCCGCGCATGCCGAGGCGGCCCGGATCTCCGTCGAGGCCGAGCATCAGCGAAAGTCCGAGCAGCACGACTTCGAAACGACGATGCGCGCGCGCCGCGCGAAGCTCACCGCGGAACTCGACAAGCTCGAGCGCACCACCCGCGAAAACACGCAGCAGCAGCTGGCCCAAGCGCGCGAGACCGCCGAGAACCTGCGTGTGGTCCGGGCGAACATCCTCAATCAATTGATGGGCATTCGCGAACAGCTCGATGAGGTGCCGGAACGACTTTCCGCCATCGAGGACGAAAAGCTCATCGATTAACGGGTCGGCCGACGCGTCATCCGTGAATTCCAGCAACTCGTGTGCCAATGCCGGCGCTCGTCCGCACCGTGGAACCCGTCGTTCCGCCACACCACGACGTGCGCGGTACCCGGCCGGATCTCATGGTCGCAACCCGGGCAGCGATACGTCTTCACCGCACGGCCACCGGGGACATCGCGCACCAGATAGTCGCCTCCCGGTCCGGCCTGAACCCGCTGCGCCGACGCCGATGCCAGCGGCCGCGCCGACGCCGGCGTACGAGAATTCTTTCGGGGCACGGTGCAAGCGTATTTCAGGCGTCCGAAATCCGATTGCCTAGAACAGCCGGAACTCGTCGTTGACGGTTCCCTTGAGCGCGTCGTAATCAAGTGTGAGACAGCGGATTCCGCGGTCATTGGCGAGCGTCTTGGCCTGCGGCTTGATCTGCTGTGCGGCGAACACCCCGGAGACCGGAGCCAGCAATGGATCGCGGTTGAGAAGCTCGAGGTAACGCGTCAGCTGTTCGACGCCGTCGATCTCGCCACGACGCTTGATCTCGACAGCGACGGTGGATCCGTCCGCATCGCGGCACAGGATGTCGACCGGACCGATGGCCGTCGGGTATTCCCGACGCACGAGCGTGTACCCGTCGCCGAGGGTCTGGATGTGCACCGCCAGTAGTTCTTGAAGGTGGGCTTCGACGCCGTCCTTCTGCAGACCTGGGTCGATGCCGAGTTCGTGGCTGGTGTCGTGCAGGACTTCCTCGATGTGAATCCGCAGTTCTTCACCAGCTTTGTTGGTGACCACCCAGAGGATCTCGCCGTTCTCAGACTTGTCGGTGACCCAGCACGGCGGCGACATCCAGTTCAACGGCTTGTACGAACCGCCGTCGGAGTGAACGAGCACCGACCCGTCGGCCTTCATCACGAGCAAGCGCTTCGCTTTCGGGAGGAATGCCGTCAATCGGCCGGCATATTCGACTTCGCACACAGCAACGACAAGACGCACGCGCCCAAACTTAGCGCCCCTGTCGGGCTGGAGTGAAGCCGGTGCAGCACAATACGGCGGTGACTAACTGGGTGACCCGTCATCGGCCGGCTTTGGTGCTCGCCGCGGTGCTGTTCGCGGCTGCCGCGTGTTCGCACGACAGCGCACCCTCCGGGCACCCGACGGTCACCACATCGCCGGTCGCCCAGTTGCCCGAGGGCACTCCGGGCTGGGAGATCCATAACCCGGGCCCCGAGCACGCGATCGAAGGCTTCACCGACCACATCAGCGCACTGCCCGGCGACAAGGTTCGCATGTACGTGTCGACGACCGCAGGCACGTATCAGGTCCGCGCGTTCCGCATGGGCCACTACTCCAAGTCCGAGGCACAACAGGTCTGGATTTCGGACAAGCTTCCGGGAAAGCGCCAACCTGAACCGGTCGTCCAGGCGCCGACGAACACGGTCACCGCTCCATGGGAGCCGTCGCTCACCCTCGACACCAAGGGATGGCAGCCGGGTGACTACCTTCTGCGCCTCGAGGCCGACGGCGGCGCCATGCAGTACGTCCCGCTCACCGTTCGGACCTCGTCCAACAAGGGCAAGATCGTCATCATCAACGCCGTGACCACATGGCAGGCCTACAACGCATGGGGTGGCTACAGCCTGTACCACGGTCCTTCCGGCGGGTCGGCCGACCGCGCCCGCGCCGTCAGCTTCGATCGTCCGTATCAGGCAAAGGCTATGAACGGAGCCGGAGACTTCCTCTTCTTCGAGCTGCCGTTCGTCCTGTTCGCGGAGCGCTCGGGGCACGACCTCGGATATGCGACGGATGCGGACCTCGAAGCCGACCCACACATTCTCGATGGTGCCGCCGCGGTGATCACGCTCAGCCACGATGAGTACTGGTCACCGAAGATGCGGAACGCGTTTGTCCGGGCCCGGGACAAGGGCACGAATCTCGCCTTCCTCGGCGGCAACGACGCTTACCGGCACATACGTTTCGACAAAACCCGGCTGGGGCCAAACCGCCTCGAGATCAACTACAAGTCGTTCGAGGAGGACCCGATCAGCGGGACTCATCCTGACCTCGCGACCCAGGAATGGCGTTACGCGCCGAACTCGAAGCCTGAGAGCGCAATCCTCGGGAACTACTACCACTGCAATCCGGTGACGGCCGACCTGGTCGCCGTCAACACCACGAATTGGCTCACCAAGGGCCTGGTCACGGCCGGCCAGCACCTACCGCGAATGGTCGGCGACGAGTACAACACCGTCGATCTCGCCGTACCGACGCCCCGACCCCTCGAAGTCCTCTTCCACTCTCCGCTCACGTGTCGGGGCCAGAGCGACTTCGCCGACGTCACCTATTACACGACTGCGAGCGGAGCCGGCGTCTTCGCGGCGGGCACCGAGTACTGGGTGTGCGGTATCGATCCGTGGTGCAAACGCGCCAATTCGCCGGAGGACACCACACGGCGAATCATGCAGGCAATTACCACGCGGCTCCTCGACGCGTACGCAAAGGGTCCCGCCGGGCGGACGCATCCCGCTCAGGACAACCTGGTGCAAGTCGGCGTCCCGGGCGCCGCCGACTATCCCAACCCGAATACCCCGAGTGCAATCGTCCCGGAGTAGGCACGGCTAATTGGGGACGAGGATATTCACCGCGTCCGGCTCGGTCGAGATCGTCACGTCGAGGAAGTCACCGACATAGTCCCCGTCTACTTGGACGGGGAACTCCCGGTCACCCTTTACGCGCAGCAGCCGCACATGTTCGGTTTCTCGGACGTGGCGGTGGCTCACGGCGCCCAGTCGCTCGATGAACACCCGAGTGAGCAGCGAGGGGACGTTGTAGGTCGACAGCTCCGTCATGGCGACGACCGCTAGATCGGGGTCAGTCAGCGATGCCGACTTCGCCAACGTCACCGACTGACCGCGGAAGTAGCTGAACGGGTGGCTGTTCTGCGCGACGACGGTGATCCCCGAATCCCCCACTTCGTCCGCTTGATACGACAACTCCACCGGGTTCTGCCAATACTCACGAAAGTATCCATAAACGGCCGAGCCAGTGAAGTAGAGCGCACCCAGTCGACGCTTCCAATCGGGATGAGCGTCCACGAGGCGGGCAACGGACGCGTCGAGTCCGCACCCACAGGCAAACACGAAACGGCGGCCGTTCATGGCCCCCAGAGTCATTCGCTGCGGATGAGCGTCGTTACGCATGGCCTGGATGGCACGGACCGGATCATTGGCGTATCCGAGCGATCGGGCAACGACGTTCGTGGAACCAGCCGGAACAGGGGCGACCACGACATCACTGTTCCCCACGCCATTGACGACTTCGTTGAAGGTGCCGTCGCCGCCAAGTGCGAGAATCGTCCGATATCCCTGTTCGACTGCGTTGGCCGCCAGGTCGATCGCATGGCCCTTGGCTTCCGTATAGGCGATATCCACCCAGGATTGGCCAGCGACCGCCGCGATAACCCTGTCGATCACCGGACGCCGAGCTTTGGTCGCATGCGGATTAGCGATGAGCAACGCCGGCGACTCGAAGGGCATACGCAAAAAGGCTACAGAGAAGGCCTGATTCGGACGTCGAATCGGTTTGGATATGCCAAAAGAGGGGCCCTGGTGGGGGCCCCTCTTTGGAAAGGGTGTCCGGCGGTGTCCTACTCTCCCACACCATGTCTAGTGCAGTACCATCGGCGCAGTGAGGCTTAGCTTCCGGGTTCGGGATGGG
>JAJFUQ010000224.1 GCA_021372355.1 Nocardiaceae bacterium
TCCAGAGTTCGCAACGTCTCAGTCAGACCCGGGGACCGCCGGTAACCCCACCACCAACGCTAAATGTCACACCCCTTCGATAGTTTGTTCGAACCGCCCGGAAGGCGGTTTGATCGAGGGGGGAGTACTGCGATGAAGGTCCTGACAATTCATCATCTGAAGCAGCGCAAGGACGACTTCTGTTTCGGCATCGAGGGCGAGCTCGCACTGCCGAGCCTGGTCTGCGACAGCAAACAGTGTGGGTGCGACCGCGCGTTCGGCGGACTCAACTCTCATCAAGCCAGTACGACCCTGATGGTGCGCGACCTCGATCTGACGTACGACGACGTGGTCATGGCGTACCTCGCGTACCTCGAAGCGGCGGGCTGGGCTGCCTTGCTGCGAACTTCCGGGGGAGACAACGAGGTTCTGCAATATGCGCAGGACATGGTCGCCGAAGCGCTCGCCTTTGCGTCGGACTATCCCGACCGGCAGGTGGTGCGTGTGAAGTTCGACCGCAAGACCGACGACTGGAAGGTGCTGGCGGCGTGACGTCGAACCCTCGGGCCCGGATGTGATCCCGGGCCCGAGGAGTTCACATCAAACGGAACCGCAGCGTCGCAACGACGTCGTCCAGAGCGTCCGCGAGCACCCCCAGGCGCTCAACCGGACCGGCCGCAGCCAAGGCGCGCTGCTTGTCGATCTCGGAGATCGGAAGTGAGGAAGCGAGGCTGAAAGATCGCTTCGAGGGGTCCGCTGGCAGGGACGACATCGCGAACGCACGAGGCTCATTTCCGGTCTGCTCGGCCAGTCGACGCACCAACTCGTTTAGTTCGTCCCGCCGCTCGAAGACAACGGCCAGGGCGTCGGAGTCGTCACCGTCGTCTGAGTCAGGCCACGGCTCTATTTCCGCCCGCGGAAACGGTTCGTCTTCCAGCCAGCGCACAACTCGAAACCGGTCTTCACCCCGACAGGCCATCGCAAATCGATCGCCCGGCATGCGAACGCAGGATTGCATGCGAGCAATGACCCCGACGTCGGTCCGTACTTCACCGCCGCCGACCTCGCTGCCGCGCGAAATCAGCACGACCCCGAAAGTCAGATCCTCGGCCGCTTGGCACGCCTCAACCAACGCGACGTAGCGAGGCTCGAAAACGCGCAACGGCAGGCCGGCGCCAGGCAACAGCACAGTTCCCAACGGAAACATCGGCGAGGTACGCATCAAATGAGTCTACGAACCCGGCAACGCAAGCTGATCAAGATCCGGCAGCGGCAGATTGCACAAGCGCTCCGCCTCGCCTGCTCCAATGCCGAACATCTGCAAGAGATCCCGACAGACCTGGTCGATCGAAGCCGCGTCATCGCGCGACGGATCGTCGAGCACGAGTTGGCCGACGGCGATCATCGCGCCGCCACTGACGGCAAGTGCGAGCTCCGGGTCCGACACGGCAAAACGGCCGGACTCGATCGCCAACAGCATGTTCCGGCGCGCGTTCGCCGTCATGCCGGAATCGGAAAAGATCTCCTCGGTTCCGTTCTTGAGGATGATCCGGCCCAATGCGGGGAGGCAACGAAACATCCGCCCAGTGATGCGGAATCCGGTCGCGAACACCTCGGCTTGGTCGGTCATGTCCTGCGTCAGCCGATTGACAGCCTCGGCATAGGGTTCGCGCGCAGCGGCGACCGCCGCCTCGAACAACTCCTCGCGCGTCGAGAAGTGGTTGTAGAACGAGCCCATCCCGACGTCGGCGGCCTGCGTGATCTCGAGGATCGGCGGATGAACATTGCCGTCGACGAGGAATTGCTGAGCTGCGGCAACCAGCTTCGCGCGCGTTTCGGCCTTGCGTCGACTGACACGTGTCTCTGTCGCCATCACGACCCAAGAATAGTCCGAAATCTTCAGAACTGACGCTTTCGTCACATATCCATTGCCTGACGCATTGTTCATAAGTGACGATTTCGTCATGCTTCTCCTCGAACGTTCGACCGCTCGCGCCGCTGCGCCGGTCGAGAAATCAACGCCGGGCGTCCTGTTCGCCATGTGCCTGGCCCTCGTCTTGGTCGTCGCCTCGGTGTCGGCCGTCAACCTCGCGCTGCCCGAACTTGCGGTCAGCATGGGTGCCTCGAACACGTCTTTGACGTGGATCGCGGACGCCTACACCGTCGCCCTGGCCGCGTTCGTCCTCCCGCTCGGCGCTCTCGGCGATGCGATTGGCCGTCGTCGAGTTCTGCTCGTCGGGACCGCCCTGTTCGCGGTCGCTTCCGTCGCCGCCGGACTCAGTGACTCGACCACCGCGCTGATCGCCTGGCGTGCCGTTATGGGTCTCGCCGCGGCGATGATCATGCCGGGCACGCTGTCGACGATCACTGCCGTCTTCCCGCCGAGCGAACGTGAGAAGGGCGTCGCTGTCTGGTCCGGATTCGCCGGAGCCGGGGCGATCGGTGGACTGCTCGCCGCCGGCGCGCTGCTCGATCACTGGTCGTGGCGTTCGATTTTCTACGTCACCGCAGCGGCAGCTGTCGTCGCCGGACTTGCGGCGATCAAATTCGCGCCGGAGACGAAGGACGAGAATCCGCACCGCTTCGACATCGCGGGCACCATCTCGACCGTGACCGGTGTCGGTGCGCTCGTGTTTGCCATCATCGAGGGCAGTGAGCGCGGCTGGACCGAGCCGGTTGTCGTCATCTCATTCGTCACGTCTGCGCTGGCCTTCATCGCCTACTACGCGTTCAGCATGAAGAACCCGGAGCCCATGCTCGACCCTCGACTGTTCCGCCGCCGCGGCTTCCTCATGGGAAGCATCACGGTGACTGTGCAGTTCATGGCGTTCCTCGGGTTCTTCTTCGTCGCCCTGCAGTACCTGCTGCTGATCCTCGACTACAGCCCGCTCAAGAGCGCTGTGGCGCTGATCCCCGTCGCCGCGGTCATCCTGCCCGTCTCGACGATGACTCCGCGGGTCCTCAAATGGGTGCGCGTCAACGTCGCCACCTCGGTCGGCCTGCTGTTCCTCACGGCCGGAATGCTGTGGATCGCGACTCTGGACAGCCACTCCGGTTACTTGCCGTTCCTCGCGGGATTGATCGTCGCGGGCGCCGGAATCGGCGTCACGAGTTCGACCGGCACGAGCCTGATCGTGACTGCTCTCCCGACCCGGCAGCAGGGCGTCGCGTCCGCGATGAACGACACCACTCGTGAGGTCGGATCGGCAGTCGGAATTGCGCTCATGGGTGCGGTGTTCACGACCTCGTACGCTGATCACCTTCCGAGCTTGGCGAGCCTGCCCGCAACCGCAGCAACGGCGGTACAGGATTCCGCCGCAGCTGGCCTTGCGGTGGCGGAGAAGATGGGGAACCTCCAGCTCGCGGAGGGCGTCAAGGACGCGTTCATGAGTGGACTCACGGATTCGCTCGTCGCGATCTCGGCATTCTTGGTCGTCGCTGCCATCGCGAACCTGTGGGGTCCAAAGAAGCTGCCGGAATCGCCGGACGCGTAAAGGGCGGTTTACCTGCGGCGCAGATACGATCCCGCTGTGACCGAGGACGACGAGCCCGCCGCAGGTACACCCGTTTCCGATCGCACGCGACGTGCTTTCGGTCTACTCGAACGGTTCGCGCCGGCCGTAGGCGCCCGCTGGGCGTTCGAGCTGTGGTGTTCGGTACCGAAGCTCGAGGCGAGCCTGAGAATGCCGCCGGGCGTTCCGGCTGGTGAGCCGGCCGACGCGTACTGGGACGGCCACCGGATCGACGTCCAGATGTGGGGCGAAGGACCAACCGTCTACCTCGTGCACGGTTGGGGCGGTTGTCCGGCGCACATCGGGATGTTCATCAAGCCGCTGATCAACTCGGGTCATCGCGTGATCGCATTCGACTTGCCGAGCCACAACGCGTCGAGCAACGGTTCGCTGGCGCCAGGTCGTACGACGATCCTGGAATGCGCGAAGGCTGTCGAAGCTGTGGTGCGCAAGTTCGGACCCGCACAGGCGATCGTTGCGCACTCGCTCGGCGCGAAAGCTGCGGCGATGACGCTGGAGTGGGGTGTCGAGGCGGATCGACTCGTGTTCCTCGCCCCGATGGAAACCTTCGACATCTACCTCGACAGCTTCGCGCGCCGACACGGTTTCGGTCCGCGCATCCGTCACGGACTGCATCGCTACATCGACAAGCGTCTCGGCTATCCGCTGTTGCACACCGACATCGAGCACTTGGCGTTGGCGCTCAAGAATCCGCCACCGTTGCTGATCGCGCATGACCCGGACGACAAGCAAAGCTCCTACTCGACGAGCCAAATGATCGCGGAGACGTGGCCTGGCGCGCAGCTCGTCACCACGCGCGGACTCGGCCAGTTGGCCCATTACCGGATTCTGCGAAACCGGGACGCGATTCGTGCTGGGCTCGACTTCATTCAGACGCCGGTGGACGCACTGACCTGACCCGGCCCAGCGGACCGGGTGTCCGTTAAACCATCCACGACGTTCCGTGGACGCTGGCGCACTCCGCTGGCAAGCTGATTCGGTATGGCGCCGCGTCCAAGGTGGCTGACCCGGAACGTCGCAGTCCTTTCGGGTGTTTCGTTCCTGCAGGATGCGGCGAGCGAGATGTTGTATCCCGTCCTGCCGATCTTTCTCACCGTCACCCTCGGGGCCCCGGTGGCCGTCGTCGGCATCGTCGAGGGTGCCGCGGAAGGATCTGCGGCGGTTACGAAGATTCTCGCCGGACGACTGGGTGATCGGTTTGCGAGGCGGCCGCTGATCGGGCTCGGTTATGGCCTCGCTGCATTCGGAAAGCTGGTGCTCGCCTTGGCCAGCACTTGGCCCGTCGTGCTTGCTGCCCGCGCGGTAGACCGCCTCGGCAAGGGAATCCGTGGTGCGCCTCGCGACGCGTTATTGATGGTCGATGCCGATCCCGCGGCTCGCGGTCGGATTTTCGGGTTGCACCGGACTGCGGACACTCTGGGTGCGGTCGTCGGTCCGACGATCGGCTTGTTGTTGTACGTGCTACTCGATCATCAGATTCGCCCACTGCTGATGATCGCTGTTGTTCCGGCGGTGTTGTCCGTCCTGCTCGTGCTTGCAGTCAAAGAACGGCCCCGTCGGACAGAAAAGACACAGCTCAGACGGGTGCAAAGCGCTGCTCCAACTGGCCGAATGCCGGCCAAATTGCGAATTCTCATCGCGACATTGACGCTGTTTTCGTTGATCAACTTCCCGGACGCTTTACTGCTGTTGCGTGCTCGCGACATCGGCTTATCGACGGGCGCTGTCGTCGGCGCGTACATCTGCTACAACGTGGTCTACGCTGCGCTTTCGTACCCCGCGGGTGCTCTTTCTGACCGGGTTCCTCGCCATCTGGTCTTCGCGGCCGGACTGGTGTTCTTCGCCGTCGGCTACCTGGGTTTGGCCTATACCGAGAAGCCGGAATGGGTCTTTCTTCCCCTCGCGTTGTACGGGGGATTCGCCGCAGCCACTGATGGCGTCGGCAAAGCGTGGATCTCCAGCCTGGCGCCGGCAGAACGCCAGTCCAGCGCCCAAGGTTTCTACCAGGGTTTGACCGGCGGAGCCATATTCCTCGCCGGCCTCTGGGCCGGACTGGCCTGGCACGGTGACGGACGTATTCCGCTCCTGATCTCCGGGGCCACGGCTCTGGTGCTTGCCGCCGGACTCGCGGTCGGTGGAGGCCGGCTCAAGGCCGTTGCAGCAGTAGGCCCCACTAGTCCCTGAAGTCGGTCAGTCGGCGCATTACCGGATTCTGCGAAACCGGGACGCGATTCGTGCTGGGCTGGACGTTATTCAGCGTCCGGTGGATGCACTGAGCGAGGAGAGTCCCGATGCGCGATGCGGTGCTGGTTATCGGCGGCATTGTCGTCGCGCTCTTCGGCCTACTCTTCACGCTGCAGGGATTCGGTGCCGTGCAAGGCAGCCCGATGAGCAACACCACGACGTGGTCAGTCCTCGGGCCGGTGATCGCACTTCTCGGATTGGCCGTTGCTTTCTACGGATGGCGAAGCGGCAAGGGCTGAACGCCAGCTACGCTCACGATCCGTGGCCTCAGACGACCCATTCGACAATGAGACGGTTGCAGCGATCCTGGCGAGAGTTGTGTGGATCGTCAATCCGGTGCTCGATGTGCTGGCGACGTTCGATCCGCTGGGCCTGAGGGAGCGCACCAAGGAGTCCGACGACGACCGCGAACTCCTCGATATCCCTGGTCACGTCCTCGATGTCGCAGCATGGGTTTTGAACACCGCGACGTTGCCCGGCACGAAAGCCTGGGAAGAGATGGACGTGACCCAGCGGACGCGCTGGTGGGTGATTCGGGTGGGCGCGGTCAACAACTTCGTCGTCGCGTATCCCGCAGTGTTCGGCGCGATCGCGGACTTGCTCCCGGTCCAGGCGGCGCTGGGGTACGGCAACCAGGCGATCGTGCTGTGTGCCGTCGCACGCGAATACGGGCTGACCGACACCGAAGACCAGGTGCGCATGCTGGCTCAGGTTTTGAACAAGCGCGTCATCAACGAGCGGATGGCGCTCCCGGACGCGCCGGACGAGCCGGAGCCGAACTGGACGCCCTTCGTCCTCGCAAAGACACTGTGGCGGATCGGCAAGATGGTCCGCGGTCTCAGCGACGAACTCGGCAAACGCCCGCATCCGACAAAGCGGTACTCCTACCTGGGGAAGCTCCCGTACGTCGGAATCATCGCGGACTACATCGGCGAGTTCGGAGCGCTCGAGCGTGCGGCGGCCGATGGCCAGCGATGGGTGACGGCGAACCTGCCGGTCGCCTAACCAGACTGCTGCGTCAACGCGACCAGGAGTCGAACCAGTTCCTCGCCTGTCGGTTCTGGAATGTTCGACTCGTCATCCGGCTCCCGTGACCCGTGTACTTCGGTGTGAAGTTGCTCCATTCGACGGTCGAGCTCGCTGGCGATCTCGGCGGCCGCGGACAGTTCCTTGACCAAGTGTGACGGGACCTCGCCTTGGAACTTGTAGTAGATCTTGTGCTCCAGGCTCGCCCAGAAATCCATCGCGATCGTCCGAATCTGAAGCTCGACGGGGACGGCGACCGGGCCCGTCGAGAGGAAGACGGGGATCTCGATGATCGCGTGAAGACTCTTGTAGCCGTTCGGTTTCGGGTTCGCGACGTAGTCCTTCACGGACAGCACCCGCACGTCGTCCTGGCGCGTGATTGCTTCGAGCACCCGGTACGTGTCGTCGATGAAACTGCACGTGATTCGAACGCCCGCGATGTCGGTGATGTGCTCCCGGATCGACGCGAGCGACGAACTGCAGCCTCGCCGCGTTGCCTTTGCGACGATGCTCTCCGGCTTCTTGATCCGGGATGTCACGTGCTCGATGGGGTTGTACCTGTGGAGGTGCAAGAACTCCTCGCGCAGGATCGACACCTTCGTGAGTACCTCGTCGACCGCGAAGCGGTATTCCATCGTGAACCGAGAGACTTCGTCGCGCATTCGGCGAATCTGCTTGAGCGTCTCGGGGTCCGGCACGAACTCCGTCGTCATGAGCCCGAGGCTACCGGGGCGCCGGGCTACGCTCATGCCCGTGCGGAATTCGGCGAGGGGCAGGGTGGCGGCAACGCGGATCGCGCCGGCGGTGCCCAAGCTTCCGGCCCTGAGGCCTGCAGAACTCCCAGCCGATGCGTTCGAAGACGAGAAACACCTCGACGGCCTCGAATACGTCGGTCAGGACATGGCCGGGAGCGAGGTCGACTCGATTGAAATCGAGCTATGCCGCTTCGACAACGTGGCGATGCCCGCCGCGATGCGAAGGACCACGATCTACGGCACTGAGTTCGCCAGTTGCGATTTCGCCAATGTGCAAGCGGACAGCGGATCGCTGCTTCAGTCCACGATCTCGTCGAGTCGACTCACCGGAATGTCCTGGACCGGAGGCACCTGGCGGGACGTGACCGTCGAGTCCGCCCGCGTGAATCTCACGTTCTTCGGCTATTCGAAGCTGCAGATGGTCGTGTTTCGCGACTGCGAACTGACCCAGGCTGACTTCGAACGGGTGAAGTTCCGGAATGTGTTGTTCGAAAAGTGCGACCTGTCCGGTGCGCAGTTCAGCGGCGCCGAGATGGTCAACGTCCGATTCGTCGACTGCATCATGGCGAATCTGCGGGGAGTCGCGGACCTCCGGGGATCCACCGTTGAGGGCGGCGACCTTCTCGGCCTCGCGGCCGCGCTCGCCCGGGAAGCCGGGATCTCCGTCGAGTGGTGACTCAGCGGCAGCCCGTGCCGGGATTCAACTCCCACGTCTCTGGGGTGATCTGCTGCCGCTGCTCCTCGGTGATCGAACCGGTCGCAACGAGACGATCCAGAACGTGCGCTTGACGTTTCGCGGCCAGATCGGGGTGCTCGAGCGGGTCGTAGTTCGTCGGAGCTTGGACAAGACCCGCTAGCAGCGACGCCTGTGACCACGTCAGTTCGTCGGGGGTGAGACCGAAGTAGCCGCACGCGGCATCGCGAAGACCGTAGAAGCCGTGGCCGAAGTAGGAGATGTCGGCATACATCTGCAAGATGTCGGCCTTGGAGTACGCGCGGTCGAGTTTCAGCGCCACCGTCATCTGGGCCGGAGCGAGCCACATCGGATGCTCGCCGTTGAAGTACAGGTTCTTCGCGAGCTGCTGGTTCAAGGTCGAGCCGCCGGTCTCGTTTCCGGTGACGAAACCGAGCCCGCCGCGAACAACACCGATCGAGTCGATCCCGTGGTGCCGATAGAAGCGACTGTCCTCCGTGGCCACGAGGGCCGCCTCGAACTTCGGCGGCACCGGCTCATTGAGCTGCGAGGAATGATTCTGCGTGGTCAGCGTCTGTAGGCGGTCCCACCCGTCGCCAACAGACGGGGTGATCAACCAGAGCAATGCTGCCGCGACCAGACCGATGACGAACAGCGCACCGCACAACCTGAACAGGCGGCTGCCCAGTCCACGTCGACCACCTCGAGAGACTCCCACACCACAGGGCTACCAGACGTAACCATCGGTCGGCACGGATGCGCGATAACCGTCACACGTCCGTACGATGGCCGCCGTGAAGAAGTTCCCGAGAGGGCTGGGTTTCGCGGCGGCCCTCGGAGGCGCCTCGGCGGCCGGAAGCTCTGTCAGCCTGGCGTGGTACGCGGCCGGAATCGTTGCCGACGGACTCAAGGTGACCGGCGTTCCCGACGAGACGCTCGACGTCGGAATCGTCGACGTCACGTCCGACCAGATCGTGCTCGACGTCCCCGATGTGCCGGATCGCGTTCCGGATCAGCGCGCTCACCTGGGGTTGCGCTGGGGTGCTGGCTACGGTCACGTGGGGCCGGCGACCGTCATCGAAGGGCGACGCGAGACGCGACCGTTCGTCCTTTTCGAAGGCGACAAGCCGCCGGTCGGCGACGCCGTCGCGGTGCTCGAACCCTTCATGTACCCCCGCGACCCGGCCGATGCCGGTATTGCGTTCGAGCAGGTCAGCTACCCGGGACCACTGGGTGACCTCGCCGGTTGGCACGTGAGAGGTTCGACGACCTGGCTCGTCATGGTTCACGGGCTCGGGGCGACGCCGGCGGAATTCATCCGGGTGCTGGACGCGGTCCGCGACGAGGGGCATTCCGCGCTGGTCGTGACCTACCGCAACGACGCGGGAGCCCCGCGGACCGTGGACTCGATCATCCGCGCCGGTCAGGACGAGTTTGCCGACGTTGCAGCGGCGGTCGACTTTGCGAAGGCGAACGGAGCGCAAAAGGTCGTGCTCTTCGGCTCGAGCATGGGCGGCGCGATCTCATTGGCGTACACGATGCACGCCCCGGCGAATGTGGACGCGCTCATCCTCGAAGCGCCGGCGGCGAGCGTCCGGGACATCGTCTCGCTGCGTTCGGGTGAGGCACTCCCTTCTAGTGGCCGATTCTCCGGCGCGCTCCTGCGATTGACACTGCGGTTCATCAAGTTGCGCACCGGCATCGATCTCGACGCGGTCGACTACATCGCGCGGGCCGGTGAACTCGGACTGCCGATCCTGTTGATCCACGGCACCGATGACGCCGCGGTTCCGTTCCTCGTGGGCGAGCGGCTCTACCGAATCCGTCCGGACTTGGTCGAGTTTCATCGAATCGAGGGCGGGGGACATGTGCGCGCGTGGAATCTCGACCGGGAGTGGTACTCGGCGACGCTGCGAAGGTTCCTGCGACGAGTCGCCTAGCATGTAGTTCTTGAACCAGCGTGTAGCGACACGCATGTTCGGTTGAAAAACTTGTCGTACCCCGGTGCTTTTCTTCTTCCACCAGATCATCTGTTGGAAGGAAATCGAGATGATCACTCACCCTCAAATACCGGACCCGCACGCGCCGCCACCGATCCCGCCGATGTACCCGGCGCCTCAGTTCCCGCAGCCCGACAAGACATCGGCGTGGAAGAAGATCCTCATCGCGTTGGCTACCGCAGCGGTCCTGGGGTCGATGATCTTCGGCGGCATCATGCTGAAGTCGGTGCACGACCAGCAACAGCGCAACGACGAGATCGCCGCCTCGTCGTCGAGTGCAGCGGCATCGTCGTCAGCTGCGGCCGCATCGTCGACTCGAGCCGCGGAGCAGGCTGCGGAGTCGGAGCGTTCGCGTCGTCGGGCGGCAGTGCACGACATCGAGGCTGCAGTTCGCCAGATGGCAAACGAGCCCGTCGCATCCGGATTCATCGTCGGACCGATCTTGTCGGTGAACTGCGACCCGGTGACCGGCGGAGTCGAGGACATCACCCTCGAGTCGACGACCTTCTCGTGCTTCGCCACGACCCAAGTCCTCGATGACGGACGAACGAAGGGCTTCTACTACCACGCAACGATCAGCTGGACGTCTGGCCGCTACACCTACGGATACGGCGCTCCGAGCTGAGGGCGTGTCAATCCTCGAGCAGCCGCCCGTGTTCCATTCGCCACCGTCTCGTACTCCGGACGGTGGCGAGCATCCGTCGGTCGTGGGTGACGAGAAGAACGGTGCCGCTGAACGATTCGATCGCCGACTCCAACTGTTCGATCGCGGGCACGTCGAGGTGGTTCGTCGGTTCGTCCAGGACGAGAAGGTTGATGCCGCGGGCTTGCAGCAAAGCGAGCGCGGCGCGAGTTCGTTCTCCCGGCGACAGCGACGATGCGGACCGAAGAACGTGATGGCCGACCAATCCGAACTTCGCCAACAGCGTCCGCAGATCTGAATCGATCCAGTCCGGGACGGCCTTGGCGAATTCCTCGACCAGCGGACCGGCACCATAGAAGAGGCCGCGCGCCTGGTCGACCTCACCGATCGCGACGCCGGAACCGATCGACGCCGTCCCCGATTCCGGGGCGATCCGGCCGAGGAGAAGCTTCAGAAGACTGGTCTTGCCCGACCCGTTGTGGCCGGTGATGAGGATGCGGTCACCCCAGTTGACCTGCGCAGTAATCGGTCCGACGCCGTAGGAAGTGGTGGCGCCGTTGAGGGTCGAAACCACCGTTCCACTGCGGGGCGCGACGGCGATCTCCATCCGCAGTTCCCACTCTTTGCGCGGCTCCTCGACCACGTCCAGCCGTTCGATCCGTCGCTGCGTCTGACGCGCCTTCGCTGCCTGCTTCTCGGTCGCCTCGGCCCGGTGTTTGCGCCCGATCTTGTCGTTGTCGGTCGCCTTCCGGCGAGCGTTGCGCACGCCTGATTCCATCCAGTTTCGCTGCATTCGAGCGCGCGCTTCGAGGTCGGACTTGGTGTCGGCGTACTCGTCGAAGGCGTCGCGTCGGTGCTGTCGGGCGACCGCTCGCTCGGTCAGGTACGAGTCGTAGGAGCCGTTGTAGACGTCGATCCGCTGCTGCGGAAGGTCGAGTTCGACGATCCGGTTCACCGTGCGCGCCAGGAACTCTCGATCGTGGCTGACGACGCCGAGCGGGGTCGTGGTCGATCGGACGAACTGCTCGAGGATGTGCAGCCCGGCGATGTCGAGGTCGTTGGTGGGCTCGTCGAGGAGCAAGACGTCGTACCGGGCGAGGAGGATCGCGGCGAGCCCGGCGCGCGCCGCCTGGCCACCCGACAGCGACGTGACTTCGGTGTCGAGGGCGACGGTCAATCCCAGTTCTGCGGCGACCTTTTCCGCACGTTCTTCGAAGTCTGCGCCGCCGAGGGCGAGCCAGGTCTCCAGCGCCGGGGTGTAGTTGTCCTCGGTTGCGTCGGCCAAGTTCTCGGCTGCCTCATTCATCGCCGCTTCGGCCGCCGCGACACCGGTTCGTCGAGCTAGGAAACCCGCAACGGTCTCGCCCGGAATCCGTTCCGGTTCTTGCGCGAGGTAGCCGACCGTCGCCTCCGGTGGCGCGATCGAAATCGACCCGGACACTTCCGCACCCGGGAGATCATGTCCGGCAAGCAGTTTCAGCAAGGTCGACTTGCCGGCGCCGTTCGCGCCGACGAACCCGATGACGTCGCCGTCCGCGATCGTGAGATCCAGGCCGGCGAACAGGGTGCGTTCGCCGCGCGCGACCGAAAGGTCGCTGACGTTCAACGTTGCAGACACCGGGTCAGCCTAGTGCGCGAGCACCGCTCCCAGATTGTCGAGTTCGTTTCCCCGACCGGCGACGATTCGTTCCGTCCATTCGTCGTCGTGCATGCGCTCGATCGTCATGACCACTCGAGTCCCGTTTGGCACCGAGGTCAGCGTCACGCTTGTGCGATTCCGGTACTCCGGCTGTCCGGGCACGAAATCGACGACCGTGTCGTATGCGAGGAGGGTCTCATTTTCGACGGCGGTGAAGAACTTCCGCGACGACGTGGACAGCGGCAGTCCGACAGAGTCCATGAACGCCACCTGGTCGGGACCAGTCGCTGTCATGACGTAGCGGAGTTCGCCGCCGGGACGCAGGTCCAACTCGTCGACACGAACCTCGAAGCCGTCCGGCGCCCACCAGGATTCGATGCCGGCTGCCGTCGTCCACAGCTCCCAGATGCGCTCCGGTGCCGCCGCGTAGATTCGTTCGATGTCGATGGTCGCGGTCATTGCTCTCTCCTTCATTAGGTCCTTCATGTGATGGTCGGAGCTGACCGGCACATTCCTACACATCGGGACAACAAAATTTGAGACGCTGACCTGACGACGTTCGCATGATCGTCAAGGAGGGCTCATGAACCTCGAAAAGGTCGTCTTCGGCTTCTTCGTGCTCTTGGCCGCGACGCTCAACTTCGGGTTCTTCATCGGCGACATCGCCAATCCGGACCTCCACAACATCTACGAGCTTTTTGCAGCGCTCGCCGTGAGCCTCATTGCCACCGTCCTCAAGTTCGGTGACCGGACGCAACTGGGCGCAGTCCATCTCGCGACGAGCCTCGTGGCCGACCTCCAGCTCTTTGCCGCCGGGCTGGTCTGGGTGTTCGCCGAGCAGGTCACCGGAGGCGGGATGACGGCGTCGGCGACCGCCAGCGTCGTATCGCTGTCGGGCGGAGCGCTGCTCGCCAACATCGTGTCGGTGGTGCTTCTGGTGTCCGAGACCGTGACGTTCCGACGCTGACCGTGTCGAATCCGCTGTTCTTCGCTTTCCGCCAGTTCGGTGCACGGAAGAGTTCGCTACGACCGACCGCGCTCGCGGAACACGAATTCGCGGCCCCGTCGGCGACGATTTTCCTCGTCATGCGAAAGATGCGTGCGCCGCTCATCGTGCTCATCGTCGTGTTCTCGATCAGCGTGGTCGGCTTAGCGCTCATCCCGGGTGTCGACGCCGATGGCAATCCGGTGCGGATGACGCTGTTCGACGCGTTCTACGTCATCAGCTACACCGCGACGACGATCGGATTCGGCGAGATTCCATTGCCATTCACCGTTGGGCAACGACTGTGGGTGACGTTCTCGATCTATCTATCGGTAATCGGCTGGGCCTACGCGATCGGCTCGCTGTTGACCTTGCTCGGCGACGCCGGCTTCCGTCGGGCGTTGGCCGTGCAGCGTTTCACTCGAACGGTCGCGCGGGCGCGCGAGCCATTCCTGCTGCTGGCCGGGTATGGACAGACTGGCCGGCTACTCGTGAAGGCGTTCGACGCGCTCGGTCAGCGGGTGGTCGTCCTCGACAAGGTCGATCGTCGGATCGAGGCGCTCGACTTGGAGCCGTTGCACGCAGATGTACCCGGACTGGTTGCGGACGCGGCGAGCCCACATCTACT